>DASZUO010000232.1:0-137407 GCA_035547575.1 Amycolatopsis sp.
CTGACGATCATCAACCACAGTGCGTGACGCGGCCACCGCGTCTTCTTCGAGACCCAACAGACCTTGAAGTTGATCACGCGGTGGCCGCCCTCATGATCACAACACTCCGACCAAGATCACATACTGCGGCTGCCGTACTAAGAACTCAGGTGAGCAACTCGCGGAACCGTTCGTGGGGCGAAATCGCCGGATTCCGGCGACGACGGTTCACCGTTCCGGTGACTCAGGCCGCCCACGGGCCGGAAGGCGAAGCCGACCCCGAATGTCGCCAGGGCGGCAAGAGTGCCGGCCGCCGCGCCCATGCCGGAGACGAAGTGCGGCCCGAAGAGCAAAGCGGCGGCCGTGCTGTAGGTGTAGAAGTCGTACCACTCGAGGGTGCGGGCCGTGAGCGCTGCCGCCGCTACCCTTCATACCTGCCGTTTCTGGGCTCCGGTACTGGTCGCAGTGGTCATGTCCGGCCTTTCGGCCGCGGTGAGGTGCGCTCGGCCATGCATCGAGGACGAACCGTAGGAATGTCGCATTTCGGGACGGTGCGCTGTCTTGACGCGTCGTACAGCCGCCGACACCGTGTAGCGCCTTGCGACAACCTGACAGCGCCGGCCTCTTCTACGGTCAGAGCGACAGGAGAGTCCTCTGACCGACCCGACTAATGGGAGCAATGGCCACATGAGGTCAGCAGTGATCGTCGACGTCGTGCGGACGGCGTCGGGCAAAGGGAAACCCGGGGGTCGACGGGGGCTACCGGATCACCGGGCAGAAGGTGTTCATCTCCGCCGCGGACGAGTCCGACCACATCCTGCTGCTTGCCCGCACCGCCCCGCCAGGGGAGAAGGTGGGGCGTCGCTCCGGATTCGGGCTCTTTGCGGTGGACCTGTCGCTGCCGGGCATCGAGCTGCGCCGGCTCGACATCGAGTGGCACGCGCCGGAGTACCAGTTCGAGGTGTTCCTCGACGATGTCGACGTGCCCGCCGAAGCACTGATCGGCGAGGAGGGCCTTGGCTTCGACAACATCCTGTCCTGCCTGAACCAGGAACGCGTGACGATCGCCGCGTGGGCTCTTGGACTGGGGGAGTATGCACTGGCCAAGGCGGTCGAGTACGCGAAGGTCCGGTCCCCGTTCGGCACCCCGATCGGCGCACACCAAGGTGTCCAGCATCCGCTGGCGCTGGCGAAGGCGGAGATGGAGGCCGCGCGGCAGGTCATGTACTCCGCTGCCGCGGAGTACGACTCCGGGCGCGACGCCGGCGCCAAGGCGAACATGGCCAAGCTGCTCGGCAGCCGCGCGGCCCTGGCCGCGGTCGACGCCTCGATCCAGGCCCACGGAGGCTCGGCGTTCGTATACGAGACCGATGTGGTGACGCTGTGGCCGATGATCCGGGTGCTGCAGATCGCGCCGCTGAACAACGAGAGCGTCCTGAACTACATCGGCGAGCGCGTGCTCGGCCTGCCGAGGAGCTGAGCGGTGGTCAGCCCCGAGGGCGAGCCCCCGGGCGGCGGCGTCCGTGCCGTTCCGGCCTTGTTCGATCTCACAGGGAGAGTCGCGATGGTGACCGGAGCCGGTGGTGGGCTCGGGACGGAGTTCGCGGACGTACTGGCCGAAGCCGGCGCCTCGGTCGTGTGCGCAGACGTCGATCGTGCCACGGCGAAGCGCACAGCCGAGCTCCTGCGCGGCCGGGGTGCGGTGGCGGTGGATCTCGAGCTGGACGTGACCGACGAGCGTGTCGTAGACGAGGCGGTCGCGCGCGTTGTGCGTGACCTCGGCGGCCTCGACGTACTGGTCAACAACGCCGGGATCGGCGATCCGCGCTCGGTCCCACTGCACCGGGTTCGCACGCGGGACTGGCGCCGGGTCCTCGACGTCGATCTCGACGGGGTCTTCCTCTGCTGCAGGGCGGCGCTGCGGGTCATGGTCCACCGCGGCGCCGGGAAGATCGTCAACGTCGCCTCGATGTTCGGGCTCGCCGGAGCGCGGGTGGCCGCGATCCCCGGCTACGCACCGGCCAAGGGGGCTGTCGTCAACCTGACCCGCGAGCTGGGCCTGCAGTACGCGGGCGCGGGGATCCAGGTCAACGCCCTGTGCCCAGGCTTCGTGCGGACTGGCCTTTCGAGCGGGGTCTACGAGGACCCCGAGTTCCGCGAGCGCCTCGCGGCGACGGTCCCGATGGGGCGGGTCGCGGAACCGCGGGAGCTGCGCGGGGCCCTGCTGATGCTGGCGTCGGCGGCGTCGGACTACATGACCGGGCAGATGCTCGTGATCGACGGAGGGTGTACCGCAGGATGATCGGCATCGAACCAGTGACCACCGACGCCGGCCTGCTGCGCCGCGCCTTCGGCTGCTTTCCCTCGGGGGTCACGGCCGTCAGCGCCATGGTTGGCGACGAGGCCGTCGGAATGGCGGCGAGCTCCTTCACCTCGGTGTCGGTCGCACCGCCGCTGGTGTCGGTATGCGTGCAGGACTCGTCCGCGACGTGGCCGAGGCTGCGGTACCGGCCGCGTATCGGGCTGAGTGTGCTCGCCGAGGGACACGACCAGGCGTGCCGGAACCTGTCCCGCAAGACAGGAGACCGTTTCGCCGGCGTCGACTGGGAAGTCGCGGCCGGTGGCGGCGTCTTCGTGCACGGCGCCACGGCATGGCTCGACTGTTCGCTCTACGCCGAGGTCCCTGCGGGCGACCACTCGATCGCGCTGCTCGAGATCCACGGTCTGCGGGCGGATCCCGAGGCCGCGCCGCTCGTCTTCCACGGCAGCCGCTTCCGGCGGCTCGCCGCGGTCTGATGCGCTCCGTGGCGGTATGTCAGCGGTCTTCACGCGCTTGTGTCCGGAGCAGATCTGGAGGACAACAGCGTGTTGAACAGCGGCGAACTGCGTCCAACAAGCAGGCAAGGACCGTGTTTGACGCGGGGATTCTCCACCTAGAACAAGTGTCTGCATGAAGGCCACGAAGTAGGACCGCGACGCCTGACGGCGAGCATGGGGCACGCGCATCGCGGGTGGCCTTTTGTATGCGTGCTGAGTGCTGGCTGGTGTGGTCCGCTGGGGCTGGATGGAGTGGAGTTTCGCCGAAGGGCTCCAGAAGCTCACCATCTGGGTGTGGCGTCAGCGATCGTGGTGTGGTGACGGTCGCTCGGGTTGACGGCTTCAAAGTCGGCCGGCCTGAGCATTCCGATGCGGGAGTGTCGCCGTTCCGGGGTGTACCAGCGTTCTATCCATTCGAAGATTGCGACGGCAAGCTCATCGCGGGTTTTCCAAGCTTTTGTGTCGCTTACTTCGAGGTGGAGCGTGCCCCGGAAGGATTACATCATGGAATTTTCGTAACATTATCGCCCACGCTGCCCATGGAGGGCAAGATTCCGACGGCACGGAGTCGTTGCCCGAATGCCCAGGCTGTGAAGTGCGATCCGTGGTCGGAATGCAGGATGGTGTTTCCGGATTCGCGTGCGCGACGAAGGGGCGCCATGCCGAGTGCGTCGATCACCAACTCGGTGCGCATGTGATTTTCGATGGACCATCCGATGGTGCGCCGCGAATAGGCGTTCATGACGGCGGCGCGTCGCGGTAGAGGCCTTGGATGCCGGCCTCGCGCTTGAGTCGGGCTACTCGTTTGTGGTTGACGTTCACGCCCATTCCGAGTACGAGTTCCGCGTGCACGCGGGGCCACTCGTAGATGCCACGGGATTCGGTGTGGCCTCGATATGTCTGAGCAACAATTTGTTCTCCTGCTCCCTGAGTGAGGGTGGCCGATCGCGCCAGTCGTAATGCTTCTACCCCGCTGGCGCGTTTCGCTCGTGCTCGGTTTTTAGCCGTATGGCGTGATAAGTCGTCGGCCGGAACACCCTTGGCGTTGCCCGAGTGCGAGCAGCGTCAAGGCGGGACGGTTTCGGGCGTCGAGAGGGGTGATGCTGTCCTCCGTGTTTGCGCCGCGCCGCGTGGGTCAGCGTCAGATGCTTCGTGATCGTCGTGCCGACTGACGCTACGGGCAGGGCGATGGACACCGGGCGGGTTCACCGCGGAGGGCTTGACTGAATCCCAGATCATGCCGAATACTAACCAGAATTAGGGAAGTGGCAATGGCGCCTGGTCCAGGTTCCGGCCAGGTCATGGCGGGGAGTTGGGTCACACCCGGAGAGGAAGTCGTCGATGACAACGGGGATCACCGCGAACACCAGCGACAACGGCCTGGCACCCGCGCCGACGATCGAGGTGTTCTGCCCGGCGGACGGGAGGGTCGTCGGCCGGGTGCCCGACCTCGGCCGCGCGGGTGTGGCGGCCGCGGCGGAGCAACTGCGGGCCGCACAACCGGCGTGGGAAGCGCTCGGGCCGAAAGGCCGGGCGAAACACATGCTGCGGTTCCTGGACTGGATTCTGGACCACGAGGCCGAACTCGTCGGGATCATGCAGGAGGAGACCGGCAAGTCATGGGGTGACGCCGCGCTCGAGGTCGCCATGGCGGTGGATCTGATCAACTACTACACGGGCAACGCCGCGACGTTCCTCGCCGACCGGACAGTCCCGACGTCGGGTGTCGGGAACAAGACCAAGAAGCTGCGGGTCTTCGCGCGCCCGTACCAGCTTGTCGGCATGATGACTCCCTGGAACGGGCCGCTCGGTGGCCCCATGCTCGACGGGATCGCGGCGCTGATGGCGGGTGCCGCGGTGCTGTTCAAGCCCTCCGAGTTCACGCCGTTGACCTGGGCGGAAGCCTGCCGCGGCTGGCTTGAGGACCTGGGACTGCCGCCGGTGCTGGCGAACGTGACCGGCGGCCCCGAGACCGGCGCGGCGGTTGTCGATGAGGTCGACATGGTGATGTTCACCGGCTCCACCCGGACCGGCCGCAAGATCGCGGCCCGGGCCGGTGAGCGGTTGATTCCCTGCAGTCTCGAACTCGGCGGCAAGGATCCGATGATCGTCCTGGCGGACGCCGACATCGATCGGGCATCGAGCGGCGCGGCCTGGGGCGGCATGTGGAACTCGGGTCAGATCTGCATCTCCGTCGAACGCGTCTACGTCGAGGAACCCGTCTACGACGAGTTCGTGCGCAAGGTGACCGACAAGGTCTCGCGGTTGCGTCAGGGCATGGACCCGGATGGCAGCTACACCACCGATATCGGCGCGATGTGCACGCCGGCGCAGCTCGACATCGTCGAAAAGCACGTGGAAGACGCCGTCGCCAAGGGCGCCCGGGTGCTGACCGGCGGGAAGCGCGCGGACAACGGCCAGTTCTTCGAGCCGACCGTGCTGGTCGGCGTCGACCACTCGATGCTGTGCATGCGCGACGAGACCTTCGGCCCGGTACTGCCGATCATGAAGGTGGCCGGCGAGCAGGAGGCCGTGAAGCTGGCCAACGACTCCCGCTACGGTCTGAGCGCGAGTGTGTGGACCGGTGATCGCAACCGGGCCGACCGGGTGGCTCGCCAGATCGAGGCAGGTGCCGTCAACCAGAACAACGTCATGATGAGCACCTTCCAGCTTCCCCTGCCGATGAGCGGCTGGAAAGAATCCGGCGTCGGCAGCCGTTCCGGCGGCGCCGCCGGGATCCTCAAGTTCTGCCGGCAGCAGTCGATCGTTTCCGAGCGCATCCACCTCAGCGCCGAGCCGCACTGGTATCCGTATGTGCCGAAGAAAAGCCGGTTCCAGGCGAAGATGGTGCGTTTCCTCGGTGCCCGCGACTGGCGCCGCAAGCTCGGCCGCCCGGCTGGTCGATGAGCAGTCGGGGACGGCCCGTGCGGCGGGCTCTGGTCCAGGTCGCAGCGTTTCCCGAAGGGTGTGGAATCCGTCGCAGGAGTACATAAAACTAATAAGATTTTGGTAACCTAGCTCCGTACGACGGGAGGACGTCGCGCGCGTGATCCCGGCTTCCACACCAGATCACGCTCGCCACCATCGCCTCCAAATCCCACCCGTGACGATCGCGAGGAGAGTTCGTGGCAACGCCGATCACCCCACGCCCGGTTGACGAGAAGCGGCTGCGTGCCGCTGTGCAGGACGCGAACCTGCCGACGTTGATCATGGTGTTGTTTCACCTGACCGGGGATGAGCGCTGGCTGCGCGACCCGTACCGGCCCCGGCGGTCGCGTGGGCTCGGCCCGAACGACTCGGGTGGTTTTCCGCCCCAGGTAGCCGACGAGATCAGGGCGGCGGCGGTGCGGGCGGTGTGCGCATGGGGCCGCGGAGCGCCGGTCGCCGTGCCCGCTCCGGAACGGGCACTGCTGCGCGAGATGCTGACCATCTGCATGGGGGAGGAGGTGCCGGACGAGTACGAACAGCTGATGCGCGAGGAGATGGGGCTCACGACGCGGGAACCCGAAGGACCGTTGCCGGCCGAGGAGATCGGCGAACAGAACTTCTCGGTCGTGGTGATCGGCGCGGGCATCTCCGGGCTCATCGCGGGAGTCCAGCTACGGGAAGCGGGCATTCCCTTCGTGATCCTCGAACGCAACGACGAGGTCGGCGGTGTCTGGCTGACCAACACCTATCCCGGCGCGGGTGTCGACACGCCGAGCTATCTGTACTCGTTCTCGTTCTTCCAACGTCCGTGGTCGACGCATTTCGGCAAGCGCGACGAAATGGCCGGTTACCTGAAGGACACGGCCGACTATTTCGGCCTGCGACAGAACATCGTCTTCGGTACCGAGGCCACCTCCGCCGTGTATGACGAAGTGGCTCAACGCTGGGATGTCACGGCATCCGGCCCGGACGGGGAGCAGGTGTACTCGGCGGCGGTGGTGATCAGCGCCGTCGGTCTGTTCAACAAGCCGAAGATTCCTGATCTACCGGGCATGTCCTCCTTCCGGCGGCCGGTCTTTCACACCGCGGACTGGCCGGACGACCTGGACCTGACGGGAAAACGAGTCGCGGTCGTGGGTACCGGCGCGAGCGCGATGCAGGTCGTCCCTGCCATCGCGGGCCATGTCGCGTCGCTGACGGTGTTCCAGCGGTCGCCCCAGTGGGTCGGGCCGTGCGCCGAGTACTTCAAACCGGTCGGCGAGGCTGTGCACTGGCTGATGGACCACGTGCCCTACTACTACGACTGGTACCGGTTCCGGCTCGCGTGGGTGTTCAACGACCGCGTCCACCCCTCACTGCAGATCGACCCGGAGTGGGAGCACCCCGACATTTCGCTCAACGCCGTCAACGACGGCCACCGCCGGTACTTCACCCGCTACATCACCGACCAGCTTGCCGGCCGGCCTGACCTGGTGGAGAAATGCCTGCCGGACTACCCGCCGTTCGGCAAACGGATGCTGCTGGACAACGGGTGGTACGCGGCGCTGAAAAAACCGAACGTGGAGTTGGTGACAGCGGGGGTGGAACGGATGACCGAGACCGCCGTGGTCAGTGACGACGGCCGGACCTTCGACGTCGATGTCGTGGTGCTCTCGACCGGTTTCCAGACCCATCGGTATCTGCAGCCGCTCGAGGTCGTCGGCCGGCAGGGCGCCAAGCTCCGCGAGGTCTGGGGCGACGACGACGCGACGGCGTACCTGGGTATCACGACACCTGGTTTCCCGAACCTGTTCTTCATGTACGGGCCGAACACCAACTCCGGCGCCGGTGGCAGCTACTTCTTCATCGGCGAGTCCCAGGGTCGCTACATCATGGACATGCTGCGGAAGATGGTGCGGCGCAGGCTCGGCGCGGTCGAGTGCCGGCAGGACGTGCACGACCGTTGGATCGACGAGATCGACGCGGCGCACTCCCGGATGGTGTGGAGTCACCCCGGTATGTCGACGTACTACCGAAATTCGTCCGGCCGGGTGGTCAGCAATTCGCCCTATCGGATCATCGACTACTGGGCACTGACGCACGATGCGAACCTGGACGACTTCATCGTAGAGCGGGCTGTGGCCAAAGTGTCCTGACAACGGCACCGGCCCGTGCGAAAGCCATTGCTGGTCAACGGAGACTGGAGGCACCAATGACAGGCTCGACCCGTTGCCGGAGTCATCGGGGGCTCGGCGGGTGGTACCGGATATGAACATCCGTGCCCAGCGGATCTGCGCCTGGTGCGGACCGCTACTGATGGTCGTCTTCTTCGTCGGGTTCTGGGTGATCGCCGGGTTCATCCCGCCCCCGTCCCCGGCCGAACCGGCCGCGGCAGTGGTTGACCGGTTCCGGGAACACACGAATTCGATCCGTTTCGGACTGCTGCTGTGTTTCTACGCCGGTGCGCTCTGCGTTCCCTGGGCTGCCGCGATTTCCGTGCAGCTCAAGCGAATTGAGGGTAGATTCTCTCCGTTCACCTATGCGCAGCTCGCACTCGGTGCGTGCCTGCCCTTCGAGTTCATCGTGCCGATCTACTTCTGGGAGACGGCCGCATTCCGGCCGGATCGTTCCCCGGAGATCATGCAGACGCTGAACGATCTCGCCTGGCTGCCGTTCACCGGGGTGATATACACCATTGTCGTTCAGGCACTCGTGATCGGGATCGCGGTGCTGATGGACAAGCGGGAGAAGCCGGTGTTCCCGCGCTGGTTCGGCTATCTGAGCATCTGGTGTGCCTTGCTGTTCTGCCCGGCCGGGTTGGACGTGTTCTTTCACAGCGGACCGCTGGCGTGGAACGGGCTCGTCGCCTGGTGGGTGCTGCTGGTGGCCTTCTTCGTCTGGCTCGCGACGTTGTCCGTCGTCCTGCTGGCCGCGATCCGCGGTCAGCAGACCGACGAGCGAAACCGCGCACTCGAGCTGGTCGAGAGTTGACCCGAGCACTGGCCGGTCCGCGCCCGTCTCGACGGCGGTTGCCCGGGGAACCAGGCGTGTGGGTCTTCCTGTTCGGCGACCTGACCTTGTTCGCGGTGTTCTTCGTTCTCTACCTGGCCTATCGGGCGAAGGAACGTGATCTCTTCCTGGTCGCGCAGCAGAACCTGAACCCCGGTGCGGGTTTCGTCAACACCCTGCTGCTCCTGACGAGTTCACTGTTCGTGGTGCTGGCCATGAGAGACATCCGGCGGCTACGGCCGAGAGCGGCAACCCGGATGATCGCGGCCGCCTTCCTGGGCGGTCTGGGTTTCGTGATCGTCAAGTTCTTCGAGTATCGGAGCGAACTGACACACGGGTTCGTTCCGGATATCAACGATTTCGCCGCCTGCTATTACCTGCTGACCGGTTTTCACCTGTTCCATCTGGTGCTCGGAATGGGCGTGCTCGTCTTTCTGTCGACACGCGCACGCCTGCCGCGGCTGACGGCCCGCCAGCTCGCCGTGGTCGAAGGCGGTGCCTGCTTCTGGCACCTGGTGGACCTGTTGTGGATCATACTGTTCCCGCTGCTGTACCTGGCGAAGTAGAAGCGAGGAAACCCGTGCTACGTCAGAGGTTCATGCTGGTGTGGGTCGCGTTGATCGCGGCCACCTGCCTGTCGTTCTGGCTCGGCGGCGGGCACCGGGCACCGGTTCGGGAGGCCGCCGTGTCCGTGGCGGTCCTCGCCGTCGCGTTCGTCAAGATCCGGCTCGTCGGACTCTATTTCATGGAGCTGAAGAATGCGCCGCTGGTATTGCGGGCGATTTTCGAGGGTTACGTCGTGCTGGTGGCGGGAACGGTCATCACCCTGTACCTCGCGGCGTGAGATCTCACGGTGCCGAACGGTCTTGATCTCGCAACCACCGTTGGTGCCTGAGGTAATGCGATTCGGTGCGCTCCACCCACACGCCCGACGCGCCACTCAGTTCCGCGCCGTTCGACGCGAGCCGGAGTGTTCCCCGCATGCGCCAGCGGCCGTCCTCGTCGAGGGGTGTTCCCCACGCCTCGACGACCAACAGCCGGCCGATCGGCACGGGTCTGCGGTACTGGACGTTGAGGTCACGGGTCACCGCGGGCTTGCCCAGCCGGCGATTGAGAGCCAGGCCCAGCACCTCGTCGAACATCGCAGCAGTCCACCCGCCGTGTGTCACGCCCGGCCCACCCTCGTGGTCGCCGTCGAAGAGGACTTCCGCGCGTGCCGACCCATCGGAACGCAACCGCAGTTCCCGAACGCCGAACCGGCAGGTGCCGCAAGACATACAGCCGGGGCAAAGTTCCGTCGGCGGCCCCACCAAACGGCCCTCGCCGGCCGGGCGCGATGCCGGTTCGGCACTCGCTCGTTCGGTCATTTCGGTCCGAAGCGTTGTGCACCATCGATCCGGATGGTCTCGCCGTTGACGTAGTCGTTGCCGACGAGGAACGAAACGACGTCCGCGTACTCCGACGGACGACCCATCCGCCGGGGAAACGGGACCGCGGTGCCCCATTTCTCCTGCGCCGTCTGCTCGTCCAGTTGGAACGCGGGGGTGAAGAACGTGCCCGGTGCGATGGTCACCACCCGGATTCCGACGGCGGCGAGATCACGGGCGGCCACCAGGCCGAGACCGACGACTCCGCCCTTGGCCGCGCTGTAGTCGGATTGCCCGACCTGCCCCTCGTACGCGGCGATGCTCGCGGTGTCGACGATCAGGCCCCGCACATTCGACTCCATCGGCTCGAGGGCGGCCATCGCGGCCGCCGACTGGCGCAGGACGTTGAAGGTGCCCGACAGGTAGATCTTGATCGTCCGGTCGAACAACTCCTGGGGCATCGGCGTTCCGTCGCGACCCAGGACCCGCTGCTGGGCGACCGGGCCTCCGTGCGCGCTCACCGCGACTCGCAGTTCCCCGAGCCCGGCCGCCGCGGCGATCGCGTCCGCGACCGAGTCGTCACTGGTGACATCGGTCCGGACGAAAACGGCCGCCTCACCGAGATCCGCGGCGAGCTTGGCCCCTTTCTCCTCCGCGAGGTCGGCGATCACCACCCGCGCTCCGTCCGCCACGAGCCGCCGCACGGTCGCCTCGCCGAGCCCGCCAGCGCCCCCCGTGACCAGGGCGACCTTGCCGTTGATGTCCACTGTTCTCGTCCTTTTCGTGGTATTTCACAGCAGTTCGAAAATCGTCGCGTTCGCCTGCCCGCCGCCCTCGCACATCGACTGGAGGCCGTAGCGGATGCCCTGGTCCCGCATGTGGTGCAGCAACGTGGTGGCGATCCGGGCGCCCGAGCCACCGACGGGATGGCCGAGCGCGATGGCGCCACCCAGGGGATTGATCACCTGCTCGGTGACGTCGAATTCGGCCGCCCACGCCAGCGGCACCGGCGCGAAGGCCTCGTTGATCTCGAAGGCCCCGATGTCGGCCAAGGCCAGGCCGCTGCGCTTGAGCGCCTTGTGGGTGGCCGCAATAGGACCGGTGAGCATGATGATCGGATCGGAACCGGTCACCACGGCGGTGTGCACTCGCGCGATCGGCGTCAGCCGGTGCCGGGTGGCCAGCTCGCTGCTGGTGATGAGCAGAGCCGCGGCACCGTCGGAGATCTGCGAGGCGTTCCCGGCATGGATCACGCCGTCGGGCTTGAACGCCGGGTTCAGCTTGGCCAGCCCGTCCACCGTGCCGCCGCGGCGGATGCCTTCGTCCTTGCCGACGACGCCGTCCGGCGTGTGCACCGGCGCGATCTGCCCGTCGAACCGGCCCGCATCCTGCGCGGCGGCGGCACGGGCATGTGACCGCAACGCGTACTCGTCCAGTTCCCTGCGCCCGAAGCCCCACTGCTCGGCGATCATTTCCGCGCCGACGCCCTGGTTGGCTGCCTCGCCGTAGCGCTCCGTCCAGCCCACGCCGGAGTAGGGGTCGCCGCCGAGCGTGAACGCGAGCCCCATTTTCACCTGGGACATGGATTCCACGCCGCCGGCCACCACGAAGTCGGCATGCCCGGCGATGACGCCCGCGGCCGCGAAGTGGATCGCCTGTCGTGAAGACCCGCACTGCCGGTCGATGGTGACTCCGGGAACCTCTTCGGGCCAGCCGGCCGACAGAGCGGCGGTGCGGCCGATGTCGCCGGTCTGTGCACCGACCTGGCCGACGCAGCCCCAGATCACGTCGTCGACGACGGCCGGGTCGATGCCGGTCCGCGCGGCGAGTTCCCGCAGTACGCCCGCACTCAGATCGGCCGGATGCACGCCCGCCAGCGCTCCGCCGCGTTTGCCCACCGGAGTCCGCACAGCGTCCACGACCACCGCGTCGCGCATGCTTCCCGCCTTTCGAAGGTGCCGCTCAGGAATTGGGTTCGGAACCGACGATGGAGACGAACGAGACGCACTCACCGGGACCACCGCCGAGGTTATGGGTCAGCCCGAGCGTCTTCCCGGCCTGCACCGTTCGAATCCGCCTTTCCTCCGGCGCTTCGCCGCGCAACTGCAGCCAGCACTCGAAGATCATGCGCAGGCCGGACGCGCCGACCGGGTGCCCGAAGGCCTTCAGACCCCCGTCCGGGTTCACCGGGAGCTCGCCGTCGAGGTCGAAGGTGCCGGCGAGGGCCGCCTTCCAGGCCGTGCCGCGCTCGACGAAGCCGAGGTCTTCCATCAGCACGAGCTCGGTGATCGTGAAGCAGTCGTGCACCTCCGCCAACGCGATCGCGGTGCGGGGGTCCTGGACACCGGCCTCGGCGTACGCCTGCCAGGCGGACGCGACGACCTCGGGGAACCCGGTGAAATCGTAACCGGGATCGACGTTGCCGCTCGCGTCCCCGGAGACGAAGGACAATGCCTTGACGTAGAGTGGAGATTCGGTATACCGGTGTGCGTCTTCCGCGCGCACGACGATCGCGGCCGCGGCGCCGTCCGAAACGCCGGAACAGTCGAAGATGCCCAACTGGCCTGCCACCAGAGGAGAACACGAGATGGTGTCCGCGGGTACTTCCTTACGGAACTGCGCGCGTGGGTTGCGCGCCCCGTTGTGATGGTTCTTCCACGCGATCCGGGTGATGACGTTCTTCAGCTCTTCTTCGTCCAGGCCGTACTTCTCGGCGTAGGACGGAGCGAGCAGGCTGAAGTTGGCCGGGCCGGTGGTGCTGCCCAGGGTGCCGCCGGTCCCGTCGCCCGGTATCGACTGGCGGGTGAGCCCGGAGAAGCCGGAATCCTTCAGCTTCTCGACGCCGACTGCCATGGCCACGTCGTAGGCGCCGCTCGCGACCGCGTAGCACGCGTTGCGCAGCGCCTCGGAGCCCGTGGCGCACATGTTCTCGACGCGGGTGACCGGCTTGTCCCTGATCCGCAGCGGGCGGCTCAGGGTGAGCCCGGAAATGCCCGACTGGTAGGTGCCGAGCCAGAACGCGTCGATGTCGCCGATGGGCACCGACGCGCTCGCCGTGGCCTCGCCGACGGCGTCGATGAGCAGGTCGTCCGTCGAGCGGTCCCAGTGCTCCCCGAAGGTGGTGCAGCCCATCCCGACGATTGCCACGCGGTCGCAGATTCCCCGTGCCGCCACGTCAGTCCTCCTCGTTACCGGCCCGCGCGCCACGAGCCGGGCGGGCCTTCCAGAAGTAGTTGTGCACGCCGTCCGCGGTGAACAGTCG
The DNA here is from genome assembly GCA_035547575.1 of Amycolatopsis sp. Taxonomy (GTDB): domain Bacteria; phylum Actinomycetota; class Actinomycetes; order Mycobacteriales; family Pseudonocardiaceae; genus Amycolatopsis_E. Next base: position 13,342 of record DASZUO010000232.1, read on the forward strand.
GCGGAAGGTCAGCTCGACGCGGTCCCCGATGGCGATGGAGCCTGGTTCGGCGTCGGTGGCCTCGCAGCGGAACCGGCCGCCACCTTCGAAGTCGACGACTACGGCGATCATGGGCGGGCTCGGGGTGAAGGCGAGCCGGTCGATGGTGAAGGTGGCGACGGTCGCGGCGGCGCCGGCCATGGGTTGCGGGCTCATCCGGTCGACCGATCCGCACCGGTAGCAGACGCGGGCGGGCGGTAGGTGCACAGTGCCGCACTCGTCGCAGCGGGTGCCGGTGAAGCCGTATTTGTAGCCTTCGGAGCGGTAGGTGGGCGGAGCGGCCGGAGCGTCGGGCTCGGGCCGGCGCGGTGGTTCGCCGGGCAGAAGCCCGCGCCACGAAAGGAATGTCGCGTAGCTCAGCCCAGCGTCACCGGCGTCGAGCTGCTCGGCCACCGACGGTCGCGGGCGCCGCGTGGTTCGCAAGGCCTTCGTGGTGCGGAGGATCAGCGTGCTGGCCCCATCGGCGAGAACGACTACCGCGATCGTCTGATCCGGCTCGGCGCGGTCCAGTACGTCCGCGAGGAGCAGGCCCGGCTGCGCCGTGCCCGTGTTTCCGATCGTCTTCGACAGGTCCGGCGCCAGCGCCTCTCGCCGCGCGCCGCTGGTGGCGGCGAACCGCTTGACAGCACGGCCGGCGAGCCCGCATACCACGACGTGGTCGAGCTGGTCGGCCGCCAGATCGGCGCGCTTCAGCGCGGCCGCGAAGGATTCTTCGGCGAGCGGACCGTACGCGTGCTCGCCGAAGCGTTCTTCCCACACCCTGGACGCCGGCTCTCCCGGAACGCGCCAGCGATCGAGGAACTCGTCGGTGGACCAGCCTGTCGCGATCAGTTCGGCGATGACCGGCGCATCCGAGCTGTCCTCGCCGAACAGCAGTGCGGCAGCCGCGTCGCCGGAGTTCATCTCCTCGGCGCCGCCGGAGAGGCCGGTGCGCAGCTCGGAGAGCACGGCGAGCGCGGGCTCTCGCGACTCGGCCGCCGCGAGGATGGCGGCAACGGCCGAGCGCGGGGCACCACCTGTGTCGACCGCCAGCGCACTGCGATTCATACCGAGCGCCGCATGGAGCACCGCCGCGTTGGTCTTGTCGAGATATGCCGGATTCGTGGTGGCGAAGTAGAGACGCTCGGGTGCCGCGACCGCGGGTACGCCCAGCAAGGTGGTCCGAGCGGCTTCGACGCCCATCGTGGTGGTGTCTTCGTCGTACGACGCCACCGCACGCATCCCTTTGCCGCCGCCCTTGCCGAGCATCGTGGCTCGCGCGGACGCGCTGAGCCGGTAATGCGGGATGTAGGCGCCGTAGGCGACCAGACCGCGCACGCTGACTCCTTAATCTCGACTCCCTCCGAACCTAATCTAATGCTGATTCGGTTGCAAGGTCCGCATGGTCTGCGCGGGAGGCGTGCGCCGTTGTTGCAGGTAGACCGGTGCTGGGATGCGGGCGGCAGGTATGGGGAAAGCCCGAGACCCGGGCCGGAAGCCTCAGTTCGCCGTGACGTGCGCACGCAATCCGTCGAAGATCACCGAGCTGAACTGCGCCGCGAGTTCTTCCGGCTGCAAGGTGTCGTGCGGGTGAAACCAGTCCACGACCCAGTTCATGGCACCCATGAGCATCATGACGATCGCGGAGAGATCGAGATCCGTGCGGATTTCCCCATTCGTAGCCGCCTTTTCGAGCAGACTCCGCCAGTACCGGGCGTACGCTCGCTGGTCGCCAACGCTCCGCTCGCGAACACGCTCGGGAACCTGCCCCAGGATCCGGACCAGTGCGCCGGCGTAACTACTGCTCTGCAGCACCGACATGATGTGCACGGTGATGGCCATGCGGATTTTCTCGATACCGGGAGTGCCTACCGGCAACGCGTTCACGGAACGCCGGACAACACCGTCGGTGCGCTCCCACGCTATTCTGATCAGTTCGGCCACGAGATCTTCCCGTGAACTGAAATGGTAGTAGAGGCTTCCGGTCTGCATTCCCGCCGCTTCCGCAACGTCGACCAGCCGTGTCCCGCCGTATCCATTGTGCTGAAAGAGTTCCGCCGCGGTGTTGAGCACGCGCTCGCGGGTCGGGATCGGACCAGCCTGCCCTTGCCCGTTCAGGGCGTTGTCCTCCTCCAGGATCTCGTGGCTGCGGGACAGCACGTCCTGAATCTCCGCGCGCGGAGTGGGTACCGGCTGCCGCACGGACAGGCCCTCGAGAAACACGGTGGAGAACTGGTTCCCGATCGTTTCGCCGGACAGGCCGCGGCGGCGGTGCGGGTGGTACCACTCCGTGGATGAGTTCAGCGCCCCCATCATCATCATCCGGATCGCCGACAGGTCGACATCTTTTCGGATCTCGCCGGCTTCGCGGGCGTCTTCAAGCAGCTGGCGCCAGTAATTGCCGTACTCGCGCTGCGCGATCAGCCGGCGGCGGCGCACGTCGTCCGGTACCTGTCCCAGAATACGAATGGTTGCCGAGGTATAGTCGCCGATCTCCAGGACCGCGGCCAGGTGCGCCTTCATCGCTTCACGGATACGGTCCACGTTCGACGCGTCCGCGGGCAGGGTGTCCACGCGCTGCCTGACCAGGTCGCTGGTCGTGTCCTGTCCCACCCGCAGCACCTCTTCGACGAGGTCTTCGCGGGACGTGAAATGGTAATAGAGGCTGCCGGCTTGAATGTTGGCAACGGCTGCGATGTCCGCCAGCCGGGTTGCCATGTACCCCTTTTCCTTGAAAACCTTCGCGGCGGCATCGAGCACTCTTTCGCGGGTCAAGTTGGCCTTTTTTCTTGACCGGCCGCTTACAGTTGCCAAACCTGATCTCCCTGAAGGTCTTCTCCGTCGCCCCCGGCAAGGCGGAAATCAATCTCGAAATGGGCGTGAGCGCCGCTCGGCGGCGTGTGAGTGCAACCTCGCCAACTGATCACCCGCCAAACGTCAGCCGGTGCAACAGCCGACCATGCACAGCAAGATCACGCTGGCGTCGTGCCGACGACCACCGGCTCGGGCCCAGCGTGCAGCGCCGCCGGTACACGACAAGCGATTCTCAGTGGTCGACACGTGGCTCACGTCCGTAATTCTAACACGCAATCGGGACGGCCCGGCGGCAGCTTGAGCGTGCCGCCACCGCACCCGATGGTGGTATGTCCCGCCTGCGTCGGTGCTGATGAACCGCGACGTCGGCTCTCCAGCCCGCGAGCCGAGACCGAAATCTTGCTCGAATTCAGCGCCGGTGATCTATGAACGAGGCACACTTCGCAAGGCCTGTGTGGCGGGTCACATAGATCAACAAGGTAGCCCATATTGCCAGCTCAGAGCCTCTATTTGGTGATCAAGTCCTCCGTGATTTCCTTGCGAGGCCGGGCTGCAAGGGCACATTGCGGCCCCAGACGTGACGCGAGGTCGCGTAACGCCCGTAGCCATACCTCGTTTAGATTGTCGCCAGACGAGTGATCTAGTGCACAAGGGGTGACAATGCTGTCCCTGCTGGGTAGGCGGAGGCCTACTGCGAGCGGCGCGCGGGGCGCTGCGCCTGATGTCCGGTCGGTGGCCGCCGCGCCGGACCGGGAATCGGGCCTTTTCACGCACGCCGCCCTCACGCGCTCACCCCACCGCGGCCGCGACGTGCACGTCCAGTTGAACCCGAGGTCGGGCAGGAGCTCACGGTGACGACGACGAACCAGCAACCGCTTCCGGCGCCGCCGGCAGACGCGCGGCCGACGACCGGGCCCTACTCCGGCACGTTGTCGAAAGCCGTGGGTTTCACCCCGAACTTCCTTCGCGGCTTCGTGATCGAGGCCGGCGGCATGATGGAACTGCTCGCCAAAATCACGTGGAGCGCGGTGCGCCACCCGGTGGGCTACTGGGGTGCTGTCCGTGACGACATGTACCAGACCCTCAAGCAGTCGTGGCTGGCCATCACGCTGGCCCTGGCCGGCTTCCTGGTGTTCATCTCGGTCGACGTCGTCATCTTCTTCAACATGGTCGGGGCCACGAAGCTGTACGGCCCCGTGCTGCTGGCGGAGAGCCTGCGCGCGTTCACCATGTGGATCGACGCCATGGTCGTCGCGGGAGTCGTGGGCGCGTCGCTCACGGCCGATGTCGGCGCGCGCAAGGTCCGCGAAGAACTCGACGCCATGCAGGTGATGGGTATCGACCCGGTTCGTGAGCTCGGCGTACCCCGCGTCGTGTCGATCACGCTGTTCACATCCCTGCTCTCCATTCCGTCGCTGCTGGTCACCATGGTCTCGATGCAGTTCGGCGCGTACTTCACCGCGCACATGTCGGCCGCGGCGTTCTACAGCAATTTGTTCGAGGACGTGCGGCCGATATCGATCTACGCACTGATCGTGGGCAACGTCCTGGTCGGCCTCCTGATCGGCTCCATCTGCTGTTACAAGGGATTCATGGCGGCGGGCGGCGCGGTGGGCCTGGGCCGTGCGGTCAACCAGGCCGTGGTGATCTCGTTCGTGGCCGTGTGGGTCGAGCAGTTGGCGTTCGTCGCGCTCCTGCTCGGTCTCTTTCCGGAATTGGGGACCTACAAGTGACCACTGCCAGCGAAACGACGCAGGAACTGCCTCGTCCCGGCGAAGAGCGCGCGGCCCTTGAGAAGCAGGCCACCCCGTCGGCGCGCAAGGGTGTCGAGCACGCGGGCGAGATGGTGCGGTTCTCCGGACAGGTCCTCGGCGGAATCCCCGAGGCCGTCCGGCTCTATCCGTCCGAGGTGTTCCGCCACGCCGGTCTGCTGATCCGGCAGAACTCGGTCGTCATCCTGTTCATGACCTTCATGCTCGGGGCACTGCTCGGTATCACGGCGCACTTCATCTTCGAAGCGATCGGCATCGGCAGCTACATCGGTGCGGCCCACACGATCGGTGGTATGCGCGGGATCACCGAGATCGTGTTCGGCTGGATCATCGCGGCGAAGATGGGGTGCGGGATCGTCGCCGAGGTCGGCGCGATGCGGATCTCCGAGGAGATCGACGCCATGGAGGTCATGGGTATCCGCTCGGTGGTCTACCTGGCCAGCACGCGGGTGGCGGCCGCGATCGTGGTGATACCGGCGATGTGGATCATGTCGCTGGCGGTCGAGTTCATCGGCGGCTTTCTGTTCAATGTCGACCTGCTCTCGACGGTGTCGCAGGGCGGTTTCACCACCTATCTCTTCCTGTTCCAGAACACGCGCGACTTCCTGTTCGCCCTCGTTTGGGGCTCGCTGCTGGGCTTCATCGTCGTCATGGTCGCGTGTTTCTACGGCTACAAGGCGAAAGGCGGTCCGGTCGGGGTAGGCCGCAGCACGGCTCAGTCGATGCTGGTGAACCTCGTGTTGATCAGCCTGGTTGCGATGTCCCTCGTTCAGCTCTTCTACGGCAACAGTCCCAACGCGCCGATCGGTAACTGACCGCCGACCTCTCCTACGGAGTTCTGATGTCTTCAAGTGTTTCCTACACCGGCCCGGATGGAAGGCTGGCGGGAACCATTCGCACGCCCGGCCGTGGCCCCGTCAACTCGATCGAGGTGCGCAACGTGCACAAGGCTTTCGGTACGGCCAAGGTGCTGGCGGGGGTGAACGTGAACTTCCCAGACAATGCCATCACCACCGTCCTTGGCCCTTCGGGCACCGGTAAGAGCGTGTTGCTCAAACACATCGTCGGCCTGCTGGAGCCGGACGCCGGAGAAGTGTGTGTGTTCGGGCAGAACATCTGGAGCGTCAACGAAAAGGAACGTTACGAGCTGCGGAAGCGGTTCGGCGTGCTGTTCCAGGACGGCGCGCTGTTCGGCTCCATGGACCTCTACGACAACGTCGCGTTTCCCCTGCGGAAGCACACCCGCAAGTCCGAGTCCGAGATCCGCGAAATCGTCATGTCGCACCTGAGCGAGGTCGGTCTGGAGAAGGCGACCAGGAAGGCGCCGAACGAGATCTCCGGCGGGATGCGCAAGCGAGCCGGATTCGCCCGTGCCCTCGTCATGCAGCCGGATGTGGTGATGTTCGACGAGCCGGACTCCGGCCTGGATCCGGTTCGCACACAACTCCTCTGCCAGTTGATCAACAAGGTGCACAAGGAACACGGCGGGACCTACGTCGTCATCACACACGACATCGCGAGCGCACGCACCGTGAGCGACTACATCGGAGTGCTGTGGCACGGCCAGATGGTCCACTACGGCGACGCCGAGGAGGCGTTCAGCTCGCAGGATCCCTTCGTTCGCCAGTTCCTGGCCGGCGACGGCGAAGGCCCGCTGGGGATGGACTGAACCATGCGTCGGCGAACATTGATCGTTGTGGCGGCGCTGGTCGTGCTGGTCGCCGCCGTGACCATCGCGGTGACGCGCGGTGGCCAGAGTTACAAGGTGCAGGTCCTGATGCCCACCGCGGTCGGGCTCTTCCCCGGCGCCAAGGTGATGGTCGCGGGGCAGCAGGTCGGTGAGATCAGCGGCGTCGAGGCAGTCGAGAACAAGGCCTTGATCACGGCCACGTTGACCGACGGTTCGGTCGCCCCGCTGCATGCCGGCACCCAGGCGACCATCAGCTGGGCTTCGGTGATCGGCGTCCGGGTGCTCGACCTGGTGCCCGGGCCGGCGAAGAACCCGGCGCTACCATCGGGCGCGCGCATCGACTCCCCGAACGAACGGGTGGAACTCGACGATGTGCTGGCCGCCCTGGACGCGCCGACAAGGGCGAAACTGCAAGGGCTCGTCGGCCAGCTGAACGGTACGTTGAACGGTCGCGAGGCCGATCTCAAGGCGACCTTGCAGTCGGCGGGCCCGACCGTGCAGGCGCTGGGCGAGGTCCTGCGGTCGGTCGGCGACGACGGGCCGGCGATCCGCTCGCTGATCACCGACCTGCACGCGATGACGAGCCAGCTCGACTCGCGGCGCACCGACCTCGGGCAGACCGTTTCGGAGCTCGACACGTTGACCTCTCAGGTCGCGGCGAAGCAGGACGCGCTGAACGCGAGCCTGAGTGAACTGCCTTCGACCGTCGACGCCGCGAAGTCCACATTGGATCGGGTGCCCAACGCGGTGAGCAAGACGAGCCCGTTGCTGCAAGACCTTCAGCCGGCGACCGCGCAGTTGCCCGAGGTCGCACGCAACCTCAGCCCGGTCTTGGCGCAGCTAAGCCCGACGGTCGCCGAGCTACGGCCCACCTTGGTCGCGGCGCAGTCGTTGCTGCAGGAAACACCGGGACTCCTGGACAGTGCGCACGCGACACTGCCCGGCCTGAACCAGGCAGTCAACAGCCTGGAGCCCGCGGTCGCCTTCCTCCGGCCCTACACACCCGAACTGGCCGGCTGGCTGTCCAACTGGACCGGCGTCTTCGGCAGCCAGACCAAAGCCGGGAACTACGCCAGGGCGCTGATCACGGCCTCAGGCAGCTCCTTGGACAACAACCCCGGAATCGTGCCGCCGGGTATGCAGCAGAACCAGACACCGGCGCCAGGCTCCCTGGTCGATCAGCCGTGGACGGACGCGAACGGGGACGGGATCCGATGAGCAGGTCAGTGCTGCTACGCATAGCGGGGGCGGTGGTGGGCGTGCTCGTCCTCGTCGCCGCTGGGGTCGGGACGAACAACGGCCTGAAAGCGAGTGACAACACCACACTGGTGGGGATGTTCGCGGACGCCAGCCCGCTGGACAACGGGTCGGACATCCGGATGTCCGGCGTGAAGGTCGGGAGCGTGACGGACATCCAGCTCGACAACGGCGTGGCGAAGGTCATGTTCAAGGTGGATCCGTCGGTGCTGCCGGTGCATCAGGACGCCAAACTCACGATGCGCACGGTGAACGTGCTCGGCGAGCACTACGTCGAACTCGATCCCGGTTCCGACTCGAAGCCGTTCCTGGAGCCGCAGGTCATCCCCAAATCGCAGACGATGACCGCGCCTGGACTTCCCGAGGTGCTCGACACATTCGACGATCCGACCTCGACGGCGCTGGCGGCGCTGGTCACGACTCTCGGTGAAGGCATGGACTCCTCGGGAGGGGACACCGCGGCGGCGATCGCGGCGCTCGCGCCCGCGATGAAGAACACCAAGGCGCTCGGTGACCTGCTCAATGGCCAGAACGACGTGCTCAAGCAGGTACTGGACCGGGTACAACCGGTGGCTTCGGCGCTTGATGTGCAGGACGGCCAGGTACTCGACCGGCTCGTCGGCAACGCCCGCCAGACGCTGTCCGTGCTTTCGGCTGATCAGCAGGCGATGGGCGAGACGCTGGACGAGTTGCCGGCCACCCTCGCCGACGCGCGGACGACGTTGAGCCATCTGTCGGCGGTCTCGGACGCCGCGACGCCGACGCTGCAGGCGATCCGGCCGGTGACCGACAACCTCCAGCAGATCACCGGCGAGCTGCACAACTTCTCCGATGCGGCCGATCCCGCTCTGCAGGCCCTGCAACCCGTTCTGCAGCGGGCGAACTCGCTGCTGGACCAGGCCGCACCGGTGGTCGCCCAGATCCGCCAGGCTGGGCCGAACCTGCGGTCGGTCCCTCAGGGTCTGCGGCCGCTGAGCGACCAGTTGCTGGACCAGCACCTGGGAGACCTGATGGATTTCGTGAAGAAGTGGTCGTTGAGCACCAACGGCCGCGATGGTCTGGGCCACTACTTCCGCGGAGTCGTCCATGTCACCCCGGAGGTCCTGAAGAACCTCGCGTCATCGTTGACGCCCGGGCCCGGTGCCTCGGCGGCGCAGAGCCCGGCACCCCCTGGGCAGGAACCCGCGGCACCGCCGTCGGCCGCGTTGCCCTTGCCGAACCTCGGCGGGTTGCTTCCCGGTGCGGCGCCGAGTGCCGCCCCGCCCGACCCGAACAACGCGACGGGCCTGACCTCGACGCAGGAACAGTCCTTGCTCGGCCAACTTCTGGGAGGGCTGTGAGATGCCGGCGGCTGTCCATCGCGATCAGGCACGCAAGTTCGTCATCGGCGTGGTCACCATCGTGGTGATCGGCGTCATCGGGTTCGTGGGCGCCAGGGTCCAGGGCGGCGGCTCGCTGCCCTTGAAGACCTACACGAACGTGTCCGCGGCCTTCGGCAACGTCGGCCTGCTGCAGGCCGAAGAGGACGTGACGGAGGGCGGTGTGCGCATTGGTCAGGTGACCTCGATCGAATACCGCGACCGTCAGGGCATCGTCCACATGCGACTCGACGGTGACCATCAGATCTACCGCGACGCACATGCGACTATCGGCAACCACTCGGCGCTTGGGCGCAAGTATGTCGAGATCGCCCCCGGCACCCCGGCTGCGGGCCCGCTCGGCGACGCCGAGATCCCGGCCACCCAGACCACCGATTCGAACAGCCTCGACGCCCTTTTTGACGTGTTCGATCCGCAAACGCGTGCAGGACTGGATACCAGCCTGCAGCAGCTCGGTGGCGGCATGCTGGGACACAGTCAGGATCTGCATGACGTCTTGTCGGCCTCACCGGTGCTCGTCACCAGTCTCGGCGACGTGACCGGGACTCTGGCGAGCCCGGACACGGACCTTCCGGCCCTGCTGCGCAGCGCCGACACCTTGACCGGTCGTTTCCAGGGCCACGAGCAGGAGCTCAGCTCGCTGCTGGAGCAGACTGACACCACGCTGCAGGCGCTGAACGTGAATGGGGCGAAACCGCTGAGCGACACCATCCAGGCGTTGCCGAGCACTCTGCGGCAGGCACGGGCCGGCCTGACTTCCCTGAACGGGCCGCTGGCGGATGTGCAGTCGGCGGTTACCACCATCCAGCCCGGCGGGCAGGCACTCGGTGCGTCAGTCCCCGACCTGCGCGCGGTCCTGCGGGACGGCACCCCGGTGCTGAACAAGGTGCCGGGCGTCGCGGGCCAGGCGAATCCCGCGGTCGACGACCTGACCCACACCCTGGCGGATGCCCGGCCCCTGGTGCCGAAGGTCTCCGAGACGCTGGCGAACGCCGATCCGCTGCTGGCCGGGCTCTCGCCCTACGCCAGTGACGCCGGCCGGTTCTTCAGCGAACACGACCTGCTCAGCGGCAACTACGGGCCGGACAAGCACTTCTTCTCGGCCATGGTGGCCTTCCCGGGCCTCTACAACGTCAGTCTCCCGGACCCGACCTCGAATTCTCAGGTCGTGCCGTATCCCACGCCGGGTGGCGGAGCCTGGGCCGGCCAGCCCAACGGAGGTAACTAACGGTGAGTAACACTCATTCGGCTCCCAAGCGCTGGGGTTTCCGGCGGCGCGGTCGCCGGTCCTTGTTCTTCACCGGCATGGTCGTTGTCGTCGTCGTCGCCGTGGGCGTGACGCTGCTGGTGATGAAGCCGTACCTCACGACCTGGTTCACTCCCGGCAAGACGATCACCGCGGATTTCGCACGGAACTACCAGCTGGTGCCGAACGAGACCAAGGTGGAGTCCGCGGGTCTCGCGGTGGGCGTGGTGAGCGGGCTGGATTGCCAACCCGATGGTCCCTGTCATGTCTCGCTCAAGGTCGACAGAGACGCCCTGAACGCGCTGGGCAAGGCGCCCTCGGCGGCGATCGTTCCGAACACCGTGCTCGGCGGGTCCTACGCCGTCGAGCTGAACCGTGGGGGCGCCACCGGGGCGTTCACCGGCGATTCCATCCCGGTCGCGCGCACCAGCGTGCCGGTCGAACTGGACCGCGTTCTCGACGCGCTTCCCAAGCCCACCCGCGAGAGTCTGCAGGGCGTCGTCGGCAACACCGATGACACGCTGGCCGGCGGCGGCAAGGACGCGCTGCGCAATCTCGTGGCCGACGCGCCGGGCACCTTGCCCGCTGCCACGGACCTGCTGAACGGGTTGCAGGGCACGCAGCCGGACACCGATCTGCCGAACCTGGTGACCAACCTCGAGTCCATGGCGAGCACACTCACCCAGAACGACGGGCAGCTCTCGTCCATCGTGGCGGACCTGCACAAGACCACGGGCGTGCTCGCCGCCCAGAGCCGGCCGCTGGCCGACGCGGTCGGCCAGCTCCCCGCGACGCTTCGGGCCACCCGCACCGGCGTCACCGACCTGCACACGACCCTCGATCAGCTCGCCGCCACCGCGGATTCCTTCCGGCCCGCGGCAAAGCAGCTGGCTCCCTTGCTGCAGCACCTGAATCCGGTGCTGCAGGAGGCGAATCCGCTGTTGACCGAACTGCGCCCGGTGCTGGCCGATCTCCAGCCCACGGTCGAGCAACTGGTTCCGGTCGCCCAGCAGGGCACGCACATCCTGCAGGACGTCAGTGGCCCTGTGCTGGACCGCGTCAACGGTCCCATCGTGCACACCGTGAACAGCACGTGGCAGGGCAGCGGCCCGTACAAGGACAGTGGGGGCGGCTTCCAGGCCGACCACAAGTTCTACGAGGAGCTCGGCTATCTGGTCGCCGACTTCGACCGCGCGTCCGAGACCCAGGACGCCCAGGGCTCGCTGCTCAGCTTCCAGGTCGGCGCGGGCACCACCACGATCGGCGGCGTGCCACTGACCCTGCCGAACCTGCTCGACCAGATCACGAAGGCCACGGGAGGCGCGAAATGACGGGTCCGAAGGCCGTATGGGAGCGGGTCCGGAATGTTCCGGGACTGCGCCGCGACGTGCTCTTCGTCGTAGTCCTCATCGCCGCGGCGATCGGCAGTACCGCCTACATCCTGAGCCAGTACGACTTCCACCCACCGTGGCAGCAACGCGAAACGGTCGGCATGGACCTCGACAAGGCCTGGGGTGTGCGCCCGGAGAGCAGGCAGGAGGTGCGCATAGCGGGCGTGACGGTCGGCCGGATCGACTCGGCCGGGCTTGCCCCGAACGGAAACGCCCATCTGGTGCTGTCGCTCGATCCCGGGCACCCCGTGTATTCGAACGCGACCGCGGTCCTGCGCACGAAGTCGCCCTTGAACGTGCAGTACATCGAACTCAATCCCGGTGGACCGCCGGCGCAACTCATGCCACCGGGCGGCACCATCCCGGCGTCACGGACACAGCGCGCGGTCGAACCCTACGAGCTGCTGGACAAGCTGGACGACCGGACCCGCACCGCGCTGACCACCTTGCTGGACGAGAGCGACGTCGCACTGGCCGACGCGCCGCAGCAACTCCCGGCCGGACTGCAGGCGACGGACGCGGCGGTGACCAGCTTCCAGCCCGTGGTGACCCAGCTGCAGACCCGGCGGGACACGATCGCCAAGCTGGTCACCGCACTGTCACAGATCTCGACCGCGGCGGGCCAGGACGACACCCGGCTGGCCGACCTGGCCTCCTCCTTGCAGCAGACACTGGGAACGCTGGCGCAGCACGACGACAAGCTCAGTGCGACGCTCGGCCAGCTGCCGGGCTTCACCCAGGATCTCAGCCACTCGATGACCAGCGTGAGTGACCTGACCAAACAGCTGGACCCGACACTGAACGCGCTGCACGCCGCCTCCAACGACCTGCCTTCGGCGTTGTCGCGCCTTTCCCAGACCGTCGATTCCGCCGGTGGTCTGATCAAGGACGCGAAACCCGTGGTGGACAAGGCAAAGCCGGTGGTCGCGGACCTGCGCCCGGTGTCAGGTGACCTGCACCAGGCGTTGACGGACCTGTCCCCGGTCGCGGACAACCTGCCCGCGGCCACGCAGCACATCGTGGGCTCGGCCGACGGTCTGCCGAACACGCTGTGGCTGGACGACCTCGCGGCGTTCGTCTACCAGACGTCCTCGTCGTTCAACCTCTCCGACGTCAACGGCGGGCTCGGACGCGCGAATCTCACCATCGTTCCGGACAACCCGACGGGCGGGCTCGGACCGATGAACGACTATCCAGGGGGCGGGAATTGAACGCGATGATGCGCGCGCGCGGGCTGTTGGGCGCCACCACGAGGAAGTTAGTCATACTCGGACTGCTCGTGGTGTTCTTCCTCGCCGGGCTGATCTACTTCCTGGACCAGACCGGCGCGACGATCCCGGGCGTGAGCAACGGTTCGAGCTACCAGATCGACTTCGTCGGCAAGACCGTGAAGAACCTGACTCAGGACAGTGACGTGACGATTGCCGGTGTGAAGGTCGGCTCCGTCACGTCGGAGACCCCCGAAGGCCAGGACGTTCGGGTGTCGCTGAACCTGAGTCAGAACGTCCCGCTGCACCAGGGCGCCACCGTCCGGGTCGGACTCAAGTCACTGATCGGGCAGTCCTATGTGGACGTCGTGGACGGAAAGGGCCCGGCGCTGCCAAGCGGCTCGACGCTGACGGGCGCCTCGGTGATCCCTCCGGTCGACATCCAGGAAGTGCTCGACACGCTCGATCCGCAGACGCGGCAGAACCTGAGCCATGCGGTGCAGTCGCTCGGCGCGGCGACCGGCGGAACGCAGGACGACGTCAGCCGGTTGATGACCGGACTGGGGATGATCGGCAGGCAGGGGAGCACCGCCCTGCAGGCCATCGCGGCGCAGTCGGACGATCTGAAGTCGCTGGCGCGCGAGTCGACGGACCTGCTGAACACGTTGGACACCGGTCGAGGCCAGATCGTCGACGTGGTCCAGGACGCCAACCGGCTGACCGCGGCCACGGCCGGGCAGCGCCAGGCGATCGAGAGCACGATGCGTGGACTGCCGGGCCTATTGGATTCCGCGCGCACAGCCACCGGTCAGCTTGATTCTCTGTCGCATTCGCTGGCGCCGGTCGCGGCGAACCTCCGCGACGCCGCGCCCGCACTGAACACGGCCCTGCTGCAGCTTCCCGGAATCAGCAGCGATCTCCACGGCCTGCTCCCGTCGCTGAACGGTGCGCTGGACGAGGCGCCCGCGACGCTGGATCGGGTACCGACGTTCGGGACGGATGTGCGGACCCTCATCCCGGGCGCGACGCTGCTGCTCCGGGACGTGAACCCGATGCTGGGCTACCTCGAGCCTTACGGGCGTGACATCGGGGCCATGACGGCCAGCTTCGGTGCGGCGATGGACACCCAGGTGGAGAACGGGGTGCGGCCGATCCGGCTCGCGCCGATCTTCGATTCGGCCAGCCTGCGCGGCGTGCCGCTCCAGATCAACGGCCTGGACCCGACGCACTGGGTCAACCCCTATCCGCAAGCGGGCCAGGCCGCGAACCCGGCGCCGTTCAGCGGTCCCTACCCACGAGTGCAGCGAGAAGGTCCATGAGGTTTCGCCTGCCACGCAAGATGGTCCCGCAGCTGCCGCGCCTGAGGGTGCGGCTGCCGCCGGGCCGGGTCTTGCGCCGCCTGGCCGCGGCGGCCCTGGCGGCGGCGGTGGTGGCCGCGATGACGGTTGCCGGCCTGCTGCAGGTGAAGATCGACACCGGCATCTCGTCCTTCCTCCCGGCGGGCGACCCGGCGTATCAGGCGATGGAGGACAAGGCCAACTCGTTCGGCAGCGACCCGGTCGTCGTGCTGCTGGATTCGGCTCAGCCGCGGGAACTGTTCACCGACCAGGAAAAGCTGAGCCGGCTGTTGGCCCTGGAGGGCAACCTGTCCAGGCTGCCGAACGTCGCCGGGGTCTACGGGCCTGCCACCATGGTCAACCAGATCGCCGGTTCCGTGCAGAACGTGCTGGCCCAGATCAGCGGCAGGCGCGATGCGGTGGTCCAGGCCGCCGAGGACGAAGCCAAGCGAGCCGGGAAGAGCGCGGCCGCGATCGACCAGGCCGGCCAGGCCGCGCAGGCGAGTTTCGACCAGCGCTACGCACCGCTCGTGGCGGAAGGGATGCCCGCCGGTCTGCCGACCCTGCGCAACCCGCAGTTCGTCTCGACGGTGCTGTTCGACAAGGCAGGCCAGCCACAGCCGCGCTGGCATTTCGTGCTGCCGACCGACCACACCGTGGCGGTCCTCGTCCGGCCGAGGGCGGACCTCGACCAGGACTCGGCCGGCAGGCTGGTCATGGCTGTGCGGTCCACGGTGGACCAGGCGGGGCTCGGGGCCAAGGACGTCAAGGTGTCGGGCGTATCGGCGATCATGGCCGGACTGAGCGACGGAGCCCAGCGTGAGCTCCCGGTCCTCGGTGCCATCGCGGTGGCCGCGGTGGGGATCATCTTCGTGCTTGCGCCGTGGAGCCGCCGCCGGCGGTCGCGGGTACGGCCCTTGCTGTGCGCGCTGACCGGCACCGCGTTGACCGCGGCGACCTTCGGCTGGCTTCACCATCCGCTGTCGCTGGGCGTCGTCGCATTCCTGCCGATCCTGATGGGCATCGCGAGCGACTTCCCGTTCTACCTGTCCCAGCCTGGCAAACCCCGCCGTGCGCTGGTCACGTCGATGGCCGGAGCCGCGGCTTTCGCGTCGCTGGCCCTGTCGCCGTTGCCGTTCGTCCGTGAGCTCGGGCTGGCGCTGGCTGGGGGAATGCTGGTCACGGTGGGCGTGGCCTTGTTGTCGCGCAGGTGGCTCGGTGTCGTCGAGCCGCCGCCCGCGGCGCGTCGCGCGCCGGCGGGAGTGCCGGTCGCCGGGCGGTGGCCACGCGTCGCAGCCGGGGTGGTCCTCATCCTGCTGGCGGGTTTCGGCTGGGCGGCACTGCCCCGGCTGGGCATCGAGTCGAGTCCCGAGCAACTGGCGAAGGGCCTGCCCGAACTGCAGCAGGCACAGGACGTCGAGCAGGCGCTCGGCTCGTCCGGCGAGGTCAGCATCGAACTTCGCGGTAAGGATGTGCTCACGCCCGAAGCGCTCGCCTGGACACGGCAGGCGGAGGACGTCCTGGTGCGCAACTACGGCGACCAGCTTCGCCCGGTCATCACCACGGCCGATCTCACCCAGTTCCTCGGCACCAGCCCGACCAAGGACCAGATCACCTCGGCGATGAACCTGATGCCGTCCTATCTCACCTCGGCGGTCATGCTGCCGGACGGCAGTGCGGCGCTGATGGTCTTCGGCGTGAAACTGCAGGACCTGGAGCAGCAGCGCGTCCTGCTCGATCACGTGCGGGCGGCGCTGCCCCCGGCACCGAAGGGGACGCAGGCCCAGCTCGTCGGCCTGCCGGTGGTCGGCGTGCGCGGCCTCGACCTGGTGTCCGAGAGCAAGGTCCTGGTGAACGTGGTGGGGATCGCCGCGGCCATCCTGGTGCTGCTGATCGGGTTGAGACGTCGCGCCGATGCCGGGCGTGCCGGGCTGACGGTCCTGCTCGCCACCGGCTGGGTTCTCGGCCTGGCCTGGGTGAGCACGGGTGCGCTGAACCCGCTGACCGTGGCCATCGGATCGCTCACCACTGCCACCGGCTGCGAGTTCGCGGTCATGCTCGCGGGCGCGGCACGCGCCGGGAAACCCATGCTGCGCACCGTCGGCACCGCGGCGCTGGCGGGCGCCGCCGGATACCTGGCCCTGGCGTTCTCGGGGCTGGCCGTGCTGCGCACCTTCGGGATTCTGCTCTCCGCCGGCGTCGTGTTGTCGTTCCTCGCCGCGTCGGCCGTCGTGTGGTTGTTCCCACCCGGCGCCGATCCGCCCGCACGTGAACCGTCCGAGTCGAGGACACCAGTCAATAGCAGGAAGGAAGTGGCCGCGGCATGAAGTTCCCGAGCATCAAGGTGGTCCGCCGGTGGCCCGCGATCATGCCGCGCGGACGGGCCGCGCTGGCCGTCGTCATCGCGAGCGCGCTGGTCTTCGCCGGTGCGGCAACGCAGACCACGATCTCGTGGGCGACCGCACTGCCGGCCGGAGCCGTGTTCCGGGTGGGCGGCACAGTGGTCGGCAAGGACGAGTTCCAGCAGCGGATCAACGTGCTCAAGGCACTCTACGGAGTGCAGCCGCCGCAAGGGGGCGCGGCGCTGACCCAGTTCGACAAGGACGCCGCGAAGTCGATCGCGGTCGGCATGATCGTCCGTCGTGCCGCGCAGGACAAGAACATCGTGATAGCCGACAAGACGGCGCAGGACGCGCTGACCAAGCTGATCAACGACCAGATGCCGCAAGGGCAGCAGGCGTTCACGCAGTTCCTGGGGAGCCGGGGAATCTCGCAGAACGACGTGCTCGACGAGGTCAAGCGCCAGCTGGAGACCAGTCAGCTCTTCGACGCGATCACCGGCAGCACGCCGGCTGTGACCGACGACGATGTGAAGAAGGCGTACCAGGACCGGCAGGCCCAGATGGTCACGCCCGAGAAGCGGCACCTGCGCAATATCGTCGTCGCGACCCAGGACCAGGCGAACCAACTGCTCGCCCAGGCACAAGGCGGCGCGGATTTCACCAAGCTCGCCGCCGCCAGCTCACTCGATGCCAGCACCAAGAACGCCGGCGGTGATCTGGGTACCCTTACCGCCGACCAGCTCGACCCCGCCTTCGCCAAGGCCGCGTTCGCGGCCGGGCCGAATTCCGTGTTCGGGCCGGTCAACACACAGTACGGCTGGAACGTCGGGCAGGTCGTCGGAATCGACCCCGCCACCCCGCTGAGCTACGACCAGGCCAAGGACCAGCTGAAGACCGATCTCGGCAACGAGCGCAAGCTCGCCGCCTGGCGCACCTGGCTGGCGGGCCAGATCAAGAACGCGGACGTGCAGTACGCGAAGGACTATCGTCCTGACGACCCGGACGCCGCACCGGCCGACACGCCGGCCGCTCCGGCGAACTGAGGTGCGGCCCGACGTCTGTGAAAAGTGCGAAACCCGAAGTGGCTGGAGTAGGCATGGCTATCGTTATCCTGGTTCTCGTCGGTTTGGCCAGCTTGGTCGTCGGTGTCCTCGTGGACAACCTGATCTGGGTGTACGCGGCGGCGGCACTCAGCGCGCTCGCGTTGGTGGCGGTGGCCTTCGGCGCCTGGCGCCGTCGCCGAGCCGTCGCGAAGGCGGCGCGAGAGACCGTCGCGATCGAGCCGGTCGACTCCGCGGATGAGGACGCTGCGGACGCGGACGAGGACGTCGTGGACGATCATCCGGCTGAAGCCGCCGCCGTCGCCACGGACAACGACGGCGAACTCGACGAAATCGCCCACAACGGCGCTGACGCGGCTTCCCCGTCGTCGCCGGAGGGCACCGAGGACGAGGTGCTCGTGCGCGTGATCTCCGGGCGCAAGCGGTTCCACCTGCCCGGTTGCCCGCTCGCCGCCGATGGACCCGCCGACGACGTGACCCTCGCCGAGGCACGCGACGAAGGCTTCTCGCCCTGCACGAGGTGTATGCCCGCCGAATCGGTGGCGTGAGTCCCGCAAATTCTGTCCGCGATTAGACGCCCTCCAGGTGGCGGTGAGCCGCCGCGCCTTGTCGCGTAGGCCCTGACAACCGGGCCACGCGGCTGCCTGCGTGCTGGGTTCCAGCCGCCCACGCACGTTTCTTGACCAGAAACCAAATCTGGATTAGGTTCGAATGAGGCCAGGACGGCCTCGGCTACTCGGCCGCACGATCAGTGATCCGCTGTGGGCCTCGTGCCCGCCCCGGCAACAAGGTCTGGAGAACGAAATATGATCAGGCTGCTGGAAGGTGTTCGCGTCCTCGAATGCGCGCTGCTCCCGACCGGCGACCAGACGAGCCGGCTCCTCGGCGATCTGGGTGCGGACGTCATCAAGGTCGAACGCCCTGGCACGGGGGACTACCTGCGGGAGCTCGGTGACCGGATCACACCGCAGAACAGCGTGTTCCACCTCCTGCTGAACCGCAACAAGCGCAGCATCGCACTGGACCTGCGCGCGGACGAGGGCCGTGCCGTGTTCTTCGACCTGCTGCGCGAGACGGACGTGTTCATCGACGGGTTCGCCGGCGACGCCTGCGAGAAGCTCGGCATCGGTTACGAGGCGCAGCGCGCGGTCAAGCCGGACATCGTGTACTGCAAGGCAAGCGGTTTCGGTGCCCGGGGTGAGTACCAGCAGATCCCGGTGCACGGCTACATGATGGGCGCCGTCGCCGGGCAGGTCGTGGTCAAAACGGGGGACGACGGTGTCGTGCGCGAGGTCACGAATCCGGACGGATTCTATTTCTCCGGCTCGATCGACGGCCCACTGTCGACCGCCCTCTACGGCGCCCTGACCGCCGCGGCCGCGTTGCAGCACCGCAACCGGACCGGAGAAGGCGCTTTCATCGATGCGTCCGGGAGCGACTCGGTCCTGGCGAACCAGTGCCTGGACGCGGTGCTCGCATGGAACGACGAGCGGATTACCGATCGCCGCAACCCGCCGCCCCCCGTCGGGCTGGACCCGCGTAAGCGCCCGAAGTACACCTATTACCAGACCAAGGACGACAAGATCGTGCTGCTGGCGGCGATCGAGCACAAGTTCTGGGACAACTTCTGCCGTGCGGTCGACCGCAAGGACCTGCTCGACGTCAAGGACACCACCTTCGCCGTCGACTTCGCCGACGGTGGCCGCGCGGATCTCCTCGACCTGCTGATCCCGGTCTTCCGGGAGAGGACCCAGGCGGAGTGGGTGGATATCGCGCGGGAGTTCGACATTCCGTTGTGCCCGGCCAATTCGAAGCGGGAGACGCTCGAGGATCCGCACCTCAAGGCACGGGAGATCGTCCACCACTCGAAGCACCCGGTCGCCGGTCCCTACACCGCGACCGGCTGGCCGGCCCCGGTCCAGGGGCAGCCGTTCGAGCAAGCGCATCATGCACCGGCCCTCGGCGAGCAGACGGACGAGGTGCTCGCGGGACTCGGGTACTCGGCCGAAGTGATCGCCGGGCTGCGGGAGCGGGGCGTGGTCTCCTCACCCGCCGCAGAGAGCCCGCTTCGATGAAACGCCAGCTGTTCGACGAAGAACACGAGCTCTTCCGGCAGAGCTTCCGCAGGTTCCTGGACAAGGAGGTCGTTCCCCACCACGGGGAATGGGAGAAGGCGGGCGTGGTGCCGCGCGAGCTGTTCGCCAGCGCGGGCACGCACGGGTTTCTGGGCATGGCGGTGCCGGAGGAGTTCGGCGGAGGCGGCGAGCCGGACTTCCGCTACAACTACGTCGTCCATGAAGAGGTGCAGGCGGCCGGGGTGAACGCGTCCGGACTCGGACTGTGCCTGCACAACGACACCGGCGTCCCGTACCTGGTGCGATACGGAAATCCCGAGCAGCACGCACGCTGGCTTCCCGGCGCGGCGGCCGGTGAGCTGATCACCGCGATCGCGATGACCGAGCCGGGTACAGGCTCCGATCTCGGCGCCGTGCGCACGACGGCCATCCGCGACGGCGACTCCTATGTGGTCAACGGCTCGAAGACCTTCATCACCAACGGGCTCAACGCCGACCTGGTGATCCTGGTGGCGAAGACCGACCCCGCCAAGGGGGCCAAGGGAATCAGCCTGCTCGTCGTCGAACGGGCGAAGCAGGATTTCGGCCGTGGCCGCAAGCTCGACAAGATCGGCCTGCACGCCCAGGACACCGCGGAACTGTTCTTCGACGACCTCCGAGTGCCTTCGGCCAACCTGCTCGGTGAGGAGGGCAAGGGGTTCGCGTACCTCACCGCGAACCTGCCGCAGGAGCGGCTGGCGATCGCCACCATCGCGGTCGCCGCCGCGCGCGCGGCTTTCCAGGCGACGCTGCGCTATGTCAAGGAGCGCAAGGCATTCGGGCAGCCCATCGGTTCCTTCCAGCACAACCGGTTCGTCCTGGCCGAACTGCACAGCGAAATTGAGATCGCGACCGTTTACGCCGATCGCTGCGTGCTCGCGCACAATGCCGGCGAACTGACCGCTGAGGAAGCGGCGGTGGCCAAATGGTGGTGCACCGAGCTGCAGAACCGCGTGGTGGACCAGTGCCTGCAACTGCACGGCGGATACGGCTACATGGCGGAGTACCCGATTTCGCGCGCTTTCGTCGACGCTCGCGTCCAGAAGATCTACGGCGGAACGAACGAAATCATGAAGGAGATCATCGGCCGGTCGCTCGGGTTGTAAGAGCGGCACGGTGTCGATACCGGCGCACGCGCCGGGGACAAGGAGCACGACGTGGTCATGCGCAAGCCTCAGCGGGCGCGTCACCCGGGCCTGCCGGAGCAGGTGACGATCTACGAGGTCGGCCCCCGTGACGGGCTCCAGAACGAGAGCCGCGTCATCCCGGTCGAGGTCAAGGTGGAGTTCATCGACCGCCTCGCCGACGCCGGCCTTCGCACGATCGAGGCGGCCGGATTCGTCCATCCGCAGAAGGTTCCGCAACTGGCCGATGCCGAACGGGTCCTCGACGGATTGGTGCGCAGGCCCGGAATCCGGTACCCCGTGCTGGTGCCGACCCTGAGCGGCCTGCGGCGAGCCGTGGGGCGCGGGGTGGAGGAGATCGCGGTGTTCGCCAGTGCCAGTGAGACGTTCTCGCGCCGTAACCTGGGCCGCGGCATCGAAGAGTCGCTGGAGCTGTTCAAGCCCGTGGTGGAGGCCGCGCGCGCGGACGGCCTCGGCGTGCGCTGTTACGTGTCGATGTGCTGCGGCGACCCATGGGAGGGTGAGGTACCGATCGACCGGGTCGTCGAGGTGGCCACCCGCCTGATGGCTTTCGGCGGTACCCAGCTCGCCCTGGGCGACACCATCGGTGCCGGCACGCCCGGTCACGTCGTCGCCCTGATCGGCGCGCTCGCCGACGCGGGCATCGACGCCGCCGACATGGCGGTGCATTTTCACGACACCTACGGTCAGGCGCTGGCCAACGTGCTGGCCGCGTTGCGGGCGGGGGTCCGCACGATCGACAGCTCGGCGGGCGGCCTCGGCGGCTGCCCGTTCGCGCAGAGCTCGGCCGGCAATCTCGCGACCGAGGACCTGGTCTGGATGCTCGAAGGGCTCGGCATCGAAACCGGCGTGGATCTCGAGTCCCTGGTGGCCACGAGCGTGTGGATGGCGGAGCACCTGGGGCGGCCGAGCCTATCCAGGACGGTCCAGGCATTGGCGTCGTCGGGGGAGAATTCATCGT
Source organism: Amycolatopsis sp. (assembly GCA_035547575.1). Lineage (GTDB taxonomy): Bacteria > Actinomycetota > Actinomycetes > Mycobacteriales > Pseudonocardiaceae > Amycolatopsis_E. The sequence goes on from DASZUO010000232.1 coordinate 35,077, forward strand.
CGCCGCTGGAGGCCATGGGGGCGCCGGCGTGAGCGAGGAAGCGGCGCTGTCCCGCTTGAGGGAGCAGTTGCGGTCGTGGATCGAGGCCAACGCCCCGGAAGGCCTCGCCGACGTGATCGACTGGCGTGCCCGGGTCGACCTCCCCGGTTCGGTGGGCAGCCTGCAGAGCGAACAGGATCTCGCGAAGGCACAGCAAGATCCGCTATTCCGCGAGTGGGAACGGCGATGCCTCGATGCCCGGCTCGTCTGTCCGGCGTGGCCGCCGGAGCACGGCGGGCGCGGGTGGGATGCGCCTCAGCTCACGGTGTTCGACCAGGAGTGCTTCCGGGCCGGCGTACCGCGTATCGACCGCGTGCAGGGCGAGTCGATGGTCGGGCCGTCCATCATCCTGCACGGGACCGACGAACAGAAGGCGTACTACCTGCCGAAGATCATCTCCGGGGAACACCGGTACTGCCAGGGTTTCTCCGAGCCCGGTGCGGGTTCGGACCTGGCCTCCGCGGCAACGCGCGGCGTGGTCACCGGTGACGAGGTCAGGATCAGCGGTCAGAAGGTCTGGACCTCGCGGTTCTCGGTTGCCAACATGATCTTCGTGCTGTGCCGGACCGACACCGGCGCGCCCAAGCACCGGGGCCTTTCCTATGTGATCACGCCGTTCACCCCCGGGGAGAACGGGATCCAGGTGCGGCCCATCCGCCAGCTCACCGGGGCGGAAGAGTTCGCCGAGGTGTTCTTCGACGAGACGTCGGCACCGCTTTCCGGTGTGATCGGCGGTTTGGGCAATGGCTGGAAGGTCGTGCAGTCGACGCTGGGGTTCGAGCGGGGCGCCGCCGGCCGGGCCACCTCGATGCTGATCGAGGCACGCAAACGCGAGCTGGCGCGGCTCGTCGAGCTGGCCAGGCGCACCGGCCGCCGGCACGACCCCATCGTCCGCCAGCGGCTGGCCTGGGCGCATACCCAGGTCCAGATCATGGAAAGCACGTGGCAACGGACCATGAGCGAGATCCTGGCCGGGCGGAAACCGGGCGCCCAGCTTTCCACCTGGAAGCTCATGTGGAGCGAGTACCACCTCGAGCTGGGTGCGATCGCGCTGGACATCGCGGGGGAGCAGGGGCTGGTCAGGCCCGAGGGTGCCGGGTACCCGGTCGACGAATGGCAGGACGCCTTCCTCGTCGCACATTCGGGCACGATCTACGCCGGAACCAGCGAAGTGCAGCGCACCATCATCGGTGAGACCGTGCTCGGCCTTCCCCGCGAACCACGAGCGGCCACGGAGGTCCGGTCATGACGGACACATCACAATCGGCGTCCGGTTTCAGTTTTCCGGTCGAGGCCGGCCACATCATGATGTTCGCCCGTGCGCTCGGCGACCAGAACCCGATCCATCTCGAGCCGGAGCACGAGGCGACCCGCGCACGCGGAGGGATCGTGGCGCCGCCGACCTTCGCCGCCGCCGGCGCTCAGTTCGACCCGGACTGGCCCTACCGTCCGCGCCCGGACAGGCCGTGGCACGGCTCCGGCCGTGGCCCGGGGACGGCGCCCGAGGATTCCGGTGGCGGCACGAGTATGCACGCCGAACAGCACTACGAGTTCCACGAACCGGTGCACGCCGGCGATGTGCTGACTGTAGAGCGCGAAGACGGTGAGAGCTGGCAGAAGGAAAGCAGGCGCGCGGGCACGCTGCGCTTCACGACCGAGATAAGCCGGTACCGCAACCAGCACGGCCGCCTGGTGATCACCGCGAAACGCGTCAGGGTCGTCACCGAGCGGGTCGTCGAACAGTGAGGAACGGTCGATGAAGATCCACGATCTCGCGGTCGGCGACCGGCACGACGACGTGCTGGTGGAAAACCTCAGCCGCACGCAGCTCGTCATGTACGCGGGCGCTTCCGGTGACTACAACCCGCTGCACACCGACGAGGTCTACGCCACCCAGGTCGCCGGCTATCCGAGCGTGCTGGCGCACGGCGCGCTCACGATGGGCCTGACGGCGCGGCTCGTCACGGACTGGCTCGAGGACGGCGAGGTGATCGGGTTCGGGGTGCGGTTCCACCGTCAGGTCTGGCCGGGCAACACGCTAACGGCGTCGGCGGCGGTCAAGACGGCCGAGACCGACGACGACGGCCGCGTGACCGTCGACCTGGAGCTCGAGACCACCAACGAAACCGGGCAGCGGGTGATCAGCGGTTACGCGCGGGTCCGGGCCCTGTGATCGCGGTGGAAGGACTGGGAGAAAAAGTGGGCGAGCAGAACGAACGGCCGCGGGCACTGGTCGCCGGCGGAAGCGGTGGTATCGGGTCCGCGATCTGCCGGGCACTGGCGGAGAACGGTTTCGACGTCGCGCTGACCTACCGGCGCAACATCGAGGCGGCCGAGGCGACCGCGAAGGAGGTCGAGGCCTGCGGTGCCTCGGCCACGGTGCACTGTCTGGATCTGACGGATGCCGAGGCCACCGGCGCCCTTGTGACCGGCTTCGCGCGGCTGGACTGCGTCGTCTACGCCGCCGGTCCGCAGATCCCGATGCGATACGTCGGGGCCGTCTCCCCGGATCTCTACGCGGACCAGATCCGCCGGGACGCGATCGCCGGGTTCAACCTGCTCCAGCCGGCGATCGAGCCCTTGCGGGCCAGTCGCGGAGGAATCGTCTGCCTGGTGACCACCGCGCTCACCCGGTACGCGCCGCGCGACATCCTTTCCGCGGCGCCGAAGGCGGCGCTGGAACAGGTGACCCGGGCGATCGCGGCAGAGGAGGGCAAATTCGGCGTCCGGGCCAACTGCGTGGGCGTGGGCACCATCGAGGCCGGCCTCTGGGAGGACCTGCTGAGCACCGGCGACTACGACGATCGCACCCTGGATGCGGCCCAGCGCGCCATCGCGCTCCGCCGGTTCGGCGGCGCGGACGAGGTCGCCGAGGTGGTGGCGTTCCTGGCCTCTTCCCGGTCGTCATACGTGACCGGTCAGACCCTGAATGTGGATGGCGGGTTCTCCATCTGAGTCCAGAGATTTCGCAGTCGGAAGGAGCTGGCAATGGCGCCATCGGAAACCGGGCACACAGCGGTGAAGCGGTCGATCCGCACAGTGGTGGCCGCGTCCAGCATCGGGACCGGTCTGGAGTTCTACGACTTCTTCCTGTACGGCACGACGGCCGCGCTGGTGTTCGGGCAGGTCTTCTTTCCGTCCTACTCTCCGGCCGCCGGCACACTGGCCTCCTTCGCGACCTTTGCCGTCGGCTTCCTCGCCCGGCCGCTCGGTGCTGTCCTTTTCGGACACCTGGGTGACCGGGTCGGCCGGAAGCCCATCCTGCTGGTCACGCTGTCGCTGACCGGCGGTGCCACCTTCCTGGTCGGCTTGCTGCCGGGGTATGGCACATTCGGAGTCTGGGCCCCGATCCTGCTCGTCGCGCTGCGGTTGCTCCAGGGGATCGGGCTCGGCGGGGAAGCGGGCGGTGGTCAGCTGATCATCGCCGAGCACGCGCCGCCTGAGCGCCGTGGTTTCTACGCCTCCTGGGCCTCGGCGTCCCAGCCGATTTCGAGCGCGCTGGCCACCGGCATGGTACTGCTGTTCTCCGGGCTGCTGAGCCACCAGCAGTTCGTCGGCTGGGGATGGCGGATTCCGTTCCTGTTCAGCGTTCTCATCGTCGTGGTCGGGCTGGTCATCCGGCTGCGGGTGACGGAGCCCGCGGTGTTCAGCGCCCTCAAGCGGCAGAAGGGGCGGCCGGCGCTGCCGGTCGTCGAGCTGCTGCGGGGATCCAGCGGCCGCCTGCTGCTGGCCGCGGGCATGTGGTTCGGCGCCACGGTCGGGTTCTACTTCAACAACGTCTACTCGCTCGCCTACGCGAAGGAGCACACGTCTGTCGGCGGTACGAGAATGCTCCTGCTCCTCGTCATCGCGAGCGTGCTGTCGTTCGGCTTCCCGCTCGCGGCCGGCGCGCTGAGCGATCGCTACGGCCGCCGTCCGGTCGTGCTGGGGAGCGCGGTGTTCAGCGCCGTCGTCGCGATACCGTATCTGGCTCTGTTCAATACCGGCTCGCCGGTGCTCATCGTGGTCGCCCTGCTGCTGCTCAACGCCGGGGTGTTCGCCATGTCCGGTGTGCAGCCCGCACTGTTCGCCGAGATGTTCGACGTCCGCGTCCGGTACTCGGGAATGTCGCTGGCGTTCACGATCGGCAACGTGGTGGGTGGCGGCCTGGCTCCCCTGATCGCATCGGCCCTCGCGGAGAGCGCGGGCAGCATCTGGGTGACCGTCTACGTCGTGGCCAGCCTCCTCGTGTCCGTCGTGTTCGCCGCCTGCTCCAAGGAAGTCGCCGGAACCAGCCTCGGCGCCACTGATGACGCGGGCCGGGTGGATTCGCCGGCGCGGCCCGGATCGTGAGGTCAGGCGGGCTGCCTGGCCCGCCACAGATGTCCTGCGGCGGCGTAGTCGGGTTTGCCGTTGTCATGGCGGGGCACACGCTCGACGACGACGACGCCGACGGGCACCTTGTAGGACGCCAGCCGCTGCCGGACGTGGTCGAGCACGTCGTGCTGTTCCGGAGCCCGGCCCGGTGCCGCGGTGGCGACGGCCGCCACCCGGTGCCCGAAGCGTTCGTCGGGCACACCGACGACGAGACAGTCATCGATGTCCGGGTGGCTCTTGAGGACTTCTTCCACCTCTTCCGGGAAGACCTTCTCGCCGCCGGAATTGATGCATGAACTGTCCCTCCCGAGGAACATCGCCGCTCCGTCCTCGCGTAGCCGCACCCAGTCGCCTGGTACGGCATAACGAACGCCGTCGATCACCCGGAAGATCTCGGCGGTCTTGACCGGGTCGCGGTGGTAGCCCAGCGGGATGTCCCCGGTGACGGCCACGAGACCGCGGCCGCCGGAGCCGGCGGGCACCGGCTGACCGTCCACATCGAACACGCGCGCGGTGGCCGCCAGGGTGAAGCGACCGGTTTCGAGTACCGAGCCCCGCGTGGTGATCTCGGTGCCGAAACTCGCCTCGCTGGCGCCGAACGCGTCCACCACGGTGAGGCCGCCGACCAGGTCGTGCAGGGCGGCCTTGGACTCCGCGGACAGCATCGCGCCGGAGGAGAACAGCAGCCGGAGCCGGGAGACGTCCGGGTGTTTTCCCGCGGCAGCAAGGGATTCCAGGCCCCGCACCAGGGGACGGACGACGGGGTCGCCGACGACGGCGAGGGCCACCACGCCACATCGATCGACCTCGGTCCAGACCTCGGCCGGATCGAGCGAGCGCGAGCTGAGCAGTACCCCGGTCCCGCCCAGCAGGTGCGGCATGAGCACGCCGCGCCACTGCCCGACGCCGTGCATGAGCGGGCACGCCGGCAGCGCGACGTAACGTCTGCCCTCCAGGCGCAGCCGGCGGGCGACGTCGAGCGCATCGGCCGCGTCGGTGACCGGGTCGAACCCGAGCATCGGCGGAAGCTGGCGGAGGAACTTGGTGACCAGCGTCCCGACGCGGTATACGACACCGCGGGGCCGTCCGGTCGTGCCGCCGGTGTACAGCAGCCATTCGTCGTCCCCGCCGCGCGAGATCCGGGGCGCGGGCTGGTGGCCGGCGATCAGGTCTTCGTAGCGCGCCAGCGGGACGGGCAAGCGGGACACCGAGTCGGTGCCGGGCTCGGCCGGGTCTTCGACCGCCACCCAGATCTTCACACCCTGGGCACGAGGTGCCACCCGGGCGATCCGGTCGGCAAGGCTCGCGTGGTACACGACCGCCTCGGCCTCGCAGTCGTGCAGTATCTCGAGCAGTTCGTCATCGAGGTAGCGGTAGTTGACGTTGACCGGAACAGCACGGATCTTCGCCGCCGCATAGGCGGTCTCGGCATATTCGGGACAGTTGCGCAGGTAGACCGCCACCCGGGAGCCGCGGCCGAGACCCGCGGCCCGCAGTGCCGCCGCGAGCCGGCTCGAGCGGTCGTCGTAGGTCTGCCAGCTCACCCGGCGATTTCCCTGTACCAGCGCGATCTCGCCGGGCTGCTCGTCGGCGATCGCCTCCCAGATCGTGGCGAAATGCTGTTCCATCGTCGTCACAGTCCCATCTCTCGCGCTACCAGCTCGCGATGCCGGGCCACGCCGCCCAGCAGCACCTCCGAGCCCTTCGCGCGCTTGAGGTAGAGGTGCGCGTCGTGCTCCCAGGTGAAACCGACACCGCCGTGCACCTGCACGGTGTCGCTCGCGACCCGCGAGAACACCTCCGAGCAATGGCTGCGCGCGAGGCTCGCGGCCATGGCGAGCTCAGTCTCCGCGGCGTCGTCGGCGGCCACCGCGAGGGCGTAGCGGGCTGCCGACCGGGCCGTCTCGACCGCCAGCAGCATGTCCGCGCAGCGGTGCTTGATCGCTTGGAATCCGCCGATCGGCCGGCCGAACTGGGCGCGTACCTTCGCGTGGTTCACCGCCATGTCCAGGCAGGCCTGGGCACCGCCGACCTGTTCGGCCGACAGGCAGATCGCCGCCTGGCGCAGGGTGCGCCGCAGAGCCGGCCAGCCCGGATCGTGGTCACCGAGGCGTTCTCCGGGCGCGCCGTCGAACTCGATCCGGCACAGCTTGCGGGTTTGGTCGAGCGTAGGCAGCGGAGTGCAGGCGGCCGCCTCGCCCGGTTCCACGACGTAGAGACCGATGCCGTCTTCGCCGAAGGTTCCGGGTTCCCGTGCGGCGACGACGAGAACGTCCGCGCTGTGCCCGTCGATGACGGCGGTTTTGGCTCCGTACAGACGATGGCCGCCCGACACGGCGTGCGCCCGAGTCTCGATCGAGGCGGGCTCCCACAGGTCGCCGTGTTCGGCCGCCGCCAGCCCGGCGCGGATCTGCCCGGACGCGATGCCGGGGAGCAGGGCGTGCCGTTGGGCTTCGGTCCCCGCGTTCAGCACGGCGTTCGCGGCCAGCACGACCGAGGAGAAATAGGGCGCGCACAGCAGCGCTCGGCCCATTTCTTCGAGCACGAGGCCGAGTTCGACGAAGGAGAAGCCCATCCCGCCGTAGGCCTCGGGAATGTGCAGCGCCTGGAGCCCGAGTTCTTTGGCCATCTGGTCCCAGACCGCCCTGTCGAACCCGTCGACCGTGTCCATCTCACGCCGCACGGTGTCGGGGCCTGCCTTGTCCGCGAGGAACCTGCGGACGATGTTCGTCAGCTCGCGTTGCTCGTCACTGGGCGCGAAGGTCACGGTGGTCCTCTCCGACTGGACTACAGGATGCCTAATCTAACTCAGACAAGGTGAGCGATCTAGGGGGTTTAGCCACGTTAAGGCGTTGACTTGCTATCGAAATCCGTGTAGAAAATAGCCAGGGTCCCGCACGGCGGGCGACGACAAGGCACCACCAGACGGGAGTGCTGCGACCATGGCTAGTCAGGGCAACGCCGACGTTGTCCGGAAATTCACGGCGGGACTGCGGGCCGGCGATGTTTCCGGCTGCCTCGACCTGCTGGACGAGGACATCGTGTTCGCCGAGGCGAAGAGTCTTCCCTTCGGCGGTGACTACCGGGGCAAATCTGGGTTCGTGCAACTGCTGCGGAATGTGAGCCGGGACTACCTGATCGAGCTCGGCGAGCCCGAGATCGGCGATGGCGGAGCGTTCGTCGCGGTGCGGGTCCACGGCCGTGCCATGTCGCGCGCCACGGGGCGTGGCTTGGACATGCGCGTCGTCGACCTCTACGAGCTGCGCGACGGGAAGATCACCCGCGTCGACGTCTTCTACCACGATTCCCAGGCAATGACGGACCTCTGCCGCGATGTCGTCGCGGCGGGTTCTCCCAGTTCGGACCAGCAGGGTGGCGGTTCATGACGCAGGCAGAAGAGCGGCCGGTCGACCGGCCTTCCGCGCGCGAGGCGCTCGGGCACGACTACGACCACTACGATCCCGGCTTCGCCCTGGATCCGCACGCGGAGTACGCGCGGCTGCGTTCACGGTGCCCGGTCGCCCACACCGACAACTACGGCGGCTTCTACATTCTCAGCAAATTCGCCGACGTTTCCGAGGTTTTGCACAACGCGGGCCGTTTTTCCTCGTGGCCCGCCGACACGCCACCGACTCCTGGGCACAATCGCGCCCTGATCCCGTTGGAGGTCGATCCGCCGGAGCACCGCCGGTACCGGATGATCGTCGATCCCCTGTTCCGGCCGAAGGCCATCGCGCACATCGCCGATTCCGTCCGCCACTATGCGCGCGAACTGGTCGATTCGATGGTGGAGAAGCGCGAGTTCGACTTCATGGCCGAGTTCGCGCAGCCTTTTCCGAGTGCGGTGTTCCTCCGCCTCGTCGGCTTCGACTTCACCGCGCGGCAGCGTGACCAGCTCTGCGAGTGGGCGGGCACGATCCTGCACACCACCACCAAAGGTGCGCAGCACGGCGATGTCGACGCGCAGACGGCGGCCCGGCTCGAGGCTGGCAAGGAACTGCACGACTTCTTGAAGAACCTCGTCGCGGAGCGGCTCGAAACACCGGGGGAGGACATCCTCTCGGTGCTGATCAACGCGCAGCTGGCCAACGAGCGCAAGCTCGACGTCAAGGAGATCCTCAACTTCGCGTACGTGCTGGTGCTGGCCGGGCTGGACACGGTCACCACCGCCCTGGGTTTCAGCTTCCTGCACCTCGCGCGGCGGCCGGACCTGCAGGACCGGCTCTCGGCCGACCCGTCACTGATCCCCGGTGCCATCGAAGAACTTCTGCGTTACGAGCCGATCGTGCACATGAGCCGCACGGTCACCGAGCGGTGCGTCATCCGGGATACCGAGCTGCGGCCGGGGGACCGGGTCGTGCTGCCGCTGGCCTCGGCCCACCGGGACCCGGACGAGTTCGACCGGCCCGACGAAATCCTCATCGACCGCGAGGTCAAGCGGACGATGGTCTTCGGCGCGGGCAACCATCGCTGCCTCGGTTCGCACCTGGCTCGCCTGGAGATGACCATCGCGTTCGAGGAGATCCTGCGCCGGATTCCGCGATTCTCCGTTCCCGGCGGCGCCGAGCTGGTCGCTCACGGCGGCCAGACCCGCAGCCTCGCCACGCTGCCCTTCCGCACCTACCGCGACGAACAGTCCACAGCGTGACCGCGACACTCACCCCGCCCAGCGATTCGGCTCAGAGAAAGGCCCGGCATCGATGATCGACCACGCGATGGTGCACCCGTCGGCCGTTCGACCGCAGCCCCGGCTGCGGCCCGACGTCGCGCGGCTGTTCCTCGAACCGTCCTCGGTGGCGATCGTCGGTGCTTCCGCGAGCACCGGGACCGCCTACAAGGCCGGCGGACGGGCCGTGCTCGATCATTTGGGCGTCTACGGCTTCGGGGGCGAGGTCACCGTCGTGCATCCGACGGCCGAGGAGATCGAGGGCCGCCGAGCCGTGCGCTCGCTACGTGACCTGACCGCGCCACCGGACGTCGTCGTGATCGCGGTTCCGGCCGGTCGCGTGCGAGCTGTCCTGGAGGACTGCTCGGCCATCGGCGCCCGCCAGGCCCTCATCCTGACGGCGGGGTTCGGCGACATGGGCGCCGACGGACTGGCTCTCGAGCGGTCATTGCTCGACTACGCCCGGGAACACGGCATCAACGTCGTGGGGCCCAACAGTACCGGCCTGGTGGCGGCTCGTTCAGGCCTGGCCATGAGCATGACGTCCGTGTTGACCGCGGGAAAGCCGCTGACCGTCGGCACCCTGGCGGTGATCGCCCAGAGCGGCGCCATCGGCAGCACCGTGGTCGAGCGTGCACGCGACGGCGGGGTCGGCGTCTCGCACATCGTCAGCACCGGCAACCAGCGCGACATGGACGTGCCGGACTTCATCTCCTACTTCGCCCGGACTCCCGATGTCGACGCCGTCGCGCTGTATCTGGAGTCCATTCGCGACGGTGCCTCGTTCCGCGCCGCCGTCGAGGAGTTATTCGCGGCAGGCAAGCGACTCGTGGTGTACCTCGGCGGCCGGACCGCGGCCGGGGAGCAGGCGGCGGCCAGTCACACCGGCAAGATCGCCGGACGCGGCGCGCTCGAACTCGCGCTGCTGCGAGCTCTCGGCGTGACCGTCGTGGACGATCCCGACGACCTCTGGGTGCTTGGTGCGGCGAAACTCCCGGCCGGCGACTTTCCGCGCCACTGGGGAATGGTCGCCTATTCCGGCGGCATGGCCGTCCTGGCCACCGAACAGCTTTCGGCCGCCGGCGTCACCTTTCCCGAGCTGGAGCCGGCCACGGCCGCGCGGCTCAAGGAACAGCTGCCTGAGTTCGCGACCATCCCGAACCCGCTCGATGTCGGGCCGGGCTCCATGCCCGAGGAGTTCCGCGGCTACCTCTCCGCTGTCGCCGAAGACCCGTCGGTCGGCGCCGTGTGCGTCCCGTTGCCCATGGGCGCCCGCGGCTGGAATGCCCGCAGCGTTCAGGACATCGTCGAGGTCGGGCAGCAGTCCGGCAAGCCGTTCGTGGTGCTGTGGTACGGCGGCGAAGCTGTCCGCCCGGATGTGGCCCAGCTCCGGGCGCGGGGCGTGCTGGTCGTCGATTCGCCGTCGGCGCTGGGACGCGTCGTCCGTTCGCTGCTGGGGCCCGAGCGATCGCTCGACGCTGTGTCCACACGCGACACCGGGCCTGCCCACGCGCGCCGAACCGCGACCGGCGGCGAACGCGCGTTGCGCCTGCTCGGCGACGCGGGTCTGGACATCGCGCCCATGCGACTGGCGCAGGACGTGGACGACGCGGTCGCGGCCGCGGCCGAGCTCGGCTACCCGGTGGTCGTCAAGTCGGGCGACGAGAACATCGCACACCGGACCGAACTGGGCCTCGTGGCGGTCGGTCTCGCAGCGGAGGAAGACGTCCGTCGGGCGATCGCCCGGATGGAGTCACGCGCTGGTGCTGCCTCGGGCGGCTGGCTGGTGCAGAAGATGGTCGGCGGCGGCGTCGAACTGGTGATCAGTATCCGCGACGCCGAGTCGCTGGGCGTGTTCGGTGGCGTCGGAGTCGGTGGCGCTGCGGTCGAGCTGCTGCGGGACATCGAGCATATTCCGCTGCCCTGCGACCGGGCCACGCTCGACCGGGCGCTGCACCGGCTGAAGACGGCCGAACTCGTCTACGGGTTTCGCGGGAGCGTCGGCATCGACGTGGACTGGTTGCTCAAGACGCTCAACCGGCTGGCCGAAATCGCGCTGGAGAACGAACTTGCGGAGATCGAGCTCAATCCGGTGATTCTCGACGACAGCGGCGGCCGCATCGTCGACGCGCTTCAGATCGGCTGACCCGCGGTCCCGGCGCCCCCGCGGAAAACGGAAACAAACAGCAAGGTAGGAGATCACGATGACGGAGAACGCGACACTTCCGGTGCTCGATACCGATCAGCACTACTACGAGCCGTTGGACGCGTTCACCCGGCACTGCCCGAAGGAATGGCGGGAGCGCACGGTCCAGACCGCGGTCATCAACGGACGGACCAGGCAGATCGTCGGCGGCAAGATCGACAACACGGTCACCAACCCGACCTTCGACCCCATCGTCAAACCCGGTGTGATGGCCGAGTTCTTCCGCGGCAACCCGAAACGCCGTCAGCTACGCGAGATCCTGGCAGAGCGTGAGCCCCTGCCGGCCTGTTATCGCGACCGTGACGCGCGGATCGCGAAGATGGACGAGCAGGACGTCCGTGCCGTCTGGATGCTGCCTTCGGTCGGCATGGGATACGAGGAGGGTCTGCAGTACGACGTGCCGGCCGCGGCCCAGGCGTTCAAGGCGTTCAACCGCTGGCTGCTCGACGACTGGGGTTTCAATTACCAGGACCGGATCTTCACTGCCCCGTACCTGGCGATGGGTGACATCGAGACGGCGAAGTCCGAAGTGGAGTTCGGACTGGACAACGGCGCACGGATCTTCGTCGTCCGCGCGCAGGCGGTCTACACCGAGCACGGCTGGCGCTCGCCCGGCGACCCGATCTTCGACCCGGTCTGGGCCCGCATTCACGAGGCGGGCGCGACCCTTGTGGTGCACGTCGGTGAGGTCGGCGGCTCGGGAATCGACAAGTACGTCGAGCACCGCGGCAACATCATCGGCGGCGTCGCCCCGCCGTTGCAGACCGCGGTGGGCCACGAGCGAGCCATCGCGAACTACCTCGGCGCGCTGACCTGCGACCGGCTTTTCGAGCGCTTCCCGGACCTGCACGTCGCGTCGATCGAGAACGGTGCCGAGTTCCTGCCGCTGCTGCTGGCCGGCCTCAACCGAGCTGGTTTCCAGCAGCCGGGCTACTTCGCGTCCGACCCGGTGGAGCAGTTCAAGCACCACGTGTGGGTCGCGCCGTTCTGGGAGGACGACGTGGTCGAGGTCGTCCAGCAGCTCGGGCCCGACCAGGTGCTGTTCGGCTCCGACTTCCCGCACCCGGAAGGGCTCGCCGAGCCTCGCCAGTACGAGAAGATCGCCGCCGAGCTCGGCGACCCCACCGCGGAGCGGAAAATCATGTGGGGCAACGCATCGGCCCTCACGAAGCTGTCCTGAGACCATGGACATCGCGGGAAAGGTCGTCGTGGTCACCGGCGGTGCCGCCGGCATGGGCGCGGCCCTATGCCGGCGGGCCGCCGCGGCCGGCGCCACGGTCGTGGTGGCCGACGTCGACGGCGCAGGCGCCAAGAACGTCGCCGACGAGGTTTACGGGCTCGCGGTCACTGCAGACGTGACGCGCGAGGAACAGGTCGGCGCACTGGTGCGACAGGCGCTCGACGCGTACGGCCGGATCGACGTCTTCGTGTCCAACGCCGGGGTCCTCTGGGGCGAACCACCCCGCGAGGGGGTCGGCCTGCAGGACCGCGGAAATCCCTGGGCCTCCGACGAAGCGTGGCAGCGGGTGTGGGACGTCAACGTGATGTCCCAGGTCTATGCGGCCCGCGCCGTGCTCCCGCACATGCTGGAGCGCGGCGGCGGCTACCTGGTGCAGAACGCGTCCGCGGCCGGACTCCTCACCGCACTGGGCAATGCCCCGTACGCCACCAGCAAGCACGCTGTGGTCGGCCTTACCGAGTGGCTGTCGATCCACTATGGCGACGCCGGGATCCGGGTGTCCTGCATTGTGGCGGAAGGCGTGCGGACCGACATGTTGCGTGGCGCGCAGGGCGAGTGGTTCGCCGTTGCCGGTGCCATCGAGCCCGAGGACGCCGCCGAAATGACCCTGCGGGGCATCCGGGACGAGCGGTTTCTGATCCTGACCCACCCGAAGGTGGAGAAGTACTTCCAGGGCAAGGCGGCCGACTACGATGGCTGGCTCGCGAAGATGCGCCACTTGCACGCGAAGACGCCGAGGTGAGACTGATGGCCGAGACGTATCGCGGCACCATCTACGTCGACGGGGAGTGGCAGCGCTCGGCGGGCCACGGCGACATCGAGATCACCGCCGCGGCCACCGGGTCGGTGATCGGCAGCGTGCCGGCGGGCCACGCCGACGACGTCGACAGGGCGGTGAGCGCCGCGCGTGCGGCATTCGAATCGTGGGCGGCGACCGACCTGTCGACGCGGCTGGAATTGCTTGGCCGGTTCACGAAGGAGCTCGAAGAGCGCGGCGACGAGCTTGCCGAGTTGATCTCCACTGAGGTCGGCACACCGATCAAGGTGTCGAAAATGGTCCAGGTCGGCACACCGCTGCGAGTGCTACGGAGCTTTCCGGACCTGTTGCCGGGCATGCCGCTCGAGGAGCGGGTCGGCGAGTCTCTTGTCATTTCCGAGCCGATCGGCGTGGTCGCCGCGATCACCGCGTGGAACTTCCCCCTCCAGCAGGTGGTGGACAAGGCGGCCGCCGCGCTGGCTACCGGTTGCACGGTGGTCTGCAAGCCGTCCGAGGTCGCCCCGCTGAGCGCGTTCGTGGTGGCCGACATCCTGCACCAGATCGGGCTGCCGCCGGGTGTGTTCAACCTGGTCACCGGAACCGGCGCGGCGGTCGGTGAGCCGCTGGTCGCGCACAAGAACGTGGACATGGTCACGTTCACCGGCTCGACCGCCGTGGGCCGGCGGGTGGGGGCCGTCGCCGCCGAGACCGTGAAGAAGGTGACCCTCGAACTCGGGGGGAAGTCGGCGAACATCGTCCTGCACGATGCCGACCTCACGCAGGCCGTCAAGGTCGGTATCGCGAACTGCTTCACCAACTCGGGCCAGACCTGCACGGCGCTGACCCGGATGCTGGTGCCGCAGGACCGGCTCCTCGAGACCGAGGACCTGGTGCGCGAGCGGTTGCGCCGCTATCGGCTGGGCGACCCGCTGGACCCGGACACCACGCTGGGACCGCTGGCGACGGCCGCCCAGCGTGACCGCGTGCTCGCCTACATCCGGCGTGGGATCGAGGAGGGCGCGGTGCTGATCGAGGGCGGCGTGGAACCACCGGACGGTGTGCCCGGCGGATATTTCCTGCGGCCGACGGCTTTCCGGGCGCGGCCGGACATGTCCGTCGCGGCCGAGGAGATCTTCGGTCCCGTCCTGTCCGTGATTCCTTACGACTCGGAGGACGACGCGGTGCGGATCGCCAACGACAGCATCTACGGGCTGGCCGGTGCGGTGTGGTCCGGCGACCCGGACCGTGCGCTCCGGGTGGCACGGCGGCTGCGCACCGGAGCCGTCGACATCAACGGCTCGTATTTCAACCCACTGGCCCCGTTCGGCGGATACCGGCAGTCTGGCGCCGGGCGCGAGCTCGGTACCCATGGGCTCGCGGAGTTCTTCGAGCTCAAGTCGGTGCAAGGGGCGGTGTCGTGATGAACAGGATGGTGCGACGATGAACTTCGAACCCGATCCAGATCTCGAGCTGATCCGCGAAGGCATCCAGGCGATCTGCCAGAAGTTCGACGACGACTACTGGTCCGAGCGCGACGCCCGGCACGAGTTTCCCTGGGACTTCTACCGCGCGCTGGCCGAGGGCGGCTGGATCGGCATCGCGATCCCCGAAGAGTACGGCGGCGGTGGCCGGGGACTCCTGGAGGCGTCGGTCATCCTGCAGGAGGTGGCAGCCTCCGGTGCCGCGATGAACGGCTGCAGCGCGATCCACCTGTCCATCTTCGGGATGCATCCGCTGGTGCTGCACGGCTCCGAGGAGCTGAAGCGGCGGTACCTGCCGCGAGTTGCTTCCGGCGACCTGCACGTCGCGTTCGGTGTCACCGAGCCGGACGCGGGAACGGAAACGTTGGCCATCCGGACGAAGGCGGTACGGGAGGGCGACGCATACCGGGTGCGGGGGCAAAAGGTCTGGACCTCGAAGGCGCAGGACGCCGACAAGGTTCTGCTTCTCGTCCGTACCACACCGGTCGAGGAATGCGTGAAACGCACCGACGGGCTGACGCTGCTCATGGCCGACCTGCGCGATCCGGCAGTCACGATCACGCCGATCCGCAAGGCCGGCCGCAACGCCGTCAGCTCGTGCGAAACCGTCTACGACGACCTTCTCGTCCCGGTCACCGACCGGGTCGGCGAGGAGGGCCAGGGCTTCCGCTATCTCCTGGACGGGCTCAATGCCGAACGGATCCTCATCGCCTCCGAAGCGATCGGGACCGGCCAGGCGGCCCTGCGCCGCGCGGTGGACTACGCGCGCGAGCGGGTCGTCTACGGCCGGGCCATCGGTCAGAACCAGGGGATCGCGTTTCCGCTCGCCGACGCCCACGCGCAGTTGGCGGCGGCCGAGCTCATCGCCCGCAAGGCGGGCTGGATGCTCGATCGGCGGCTGCCTTGCGGGGCCGAGGCCAACATGGCGAAATACCTGGGCGCCGAGGCCGGCTTTCAGGCCGCGGACGTCGCGATGCAGACGCACGGCGGTTTCGGTTACGCGGAGGAGTACCACGTGGTTCGCTACTGGCGCGAAGCGCGACTCATGAAGATCGCGCCCCTTCCTCAGCAGCTCGTACTGGCCTTCCTCGCCCAGCACGAGCTGGGATTGCCTAAGAGCTACTGAGCACGGCCGCTCGGCTGAGCGGGCACACCATTTGACAGGCATCGAAATCGAAGTAGAATTTGCCCACTTTTGTGGCTTCAGTCACAGAGGGTGAGTGGAGGAACCAGTGGACAACGAGGTCTATGACTACGTCGTCGTGGGCGGCGGCTCCTCAGGATCAGTCGTCGCGGCACGGCTCGCCGAAGCGGGCGCGCAGGTCTTACTGCTCGAGGCCGGCGGCAAGGACAGCCGGCCCGACGTGCGCATTCCCGCCGGAGTCGCGTCGGCTTACGCGAGGGTGAACTGGAAATACCCGGCCGAGCCCGACCCCTCGCGGACCAACAATCCCGAGACGTGGATGGCGGGCAAGGTGATGGGCGGCGGCGGGTCGATCAACTCCTGCGTGTTCGTCCGCGGGAACCGCGCGGACTATGACGGCTGGGCGAAGGAAGGCTGCAGCGGCTGGGAGTACGACTCCGTCTTGCCGGCCTTTCGCCGGATGGAGACCTGGGAGGGTGGCGCCGACGGCTACCGCGGCGGCACGGGGCCGATCAGCGTCCGTGTGCAACGAAACCGCGGCCGCGCCAACATGGCCTACCTCGAAGCGTGCGTACAGGCCGGGTACCCGCGCACCGCGGACTACAACGGCGAGACCCAGGATGGCGTCGGGCTGGCCCAGGTCAACCAGAGGCGCGGCTTCCGTTCGCAGGCGTCCCACGAGTATCTGCGCCGCGTGGCCCCGAAGGACCGGATCACCGTGCGGACAAGGGCTCTCGCTCATCGCGTCCTGCTCGAGGGAGGGCAGGCGGTCGGCGTGCGGTACCGCCACGACGGAGCGCTCAAGGAGGCGAGGGCTCGCCAGGAGGTCATCCTCTCCGCCGGGGCGATCGCGTCGCCCCGCCTGCTCATGCTCTCCGGAATCGGGCCACGCGGCGAGCTGAGCGGCGCCGGCATCGAGCTCGCGCACGAGCTGCCCGGAGTCGGCGAGAACCTGCACGAGCACCCGTACCTTATGCAGCGCTGGGTTTCGCGGGGCGTGCCGACGTTCAACAAGCCGCGGCCCGGCGCCATCCTGCGCGACCTCGCCGCGTTCGTACGCGACGGCGGCGGGATTCTGGCGATGACGATGGTCCAGGTGCAGTGCATGGCCAAGTCCGACCCGGCAGTGCCCTCGCCGGACCTGCAACTCCAGTTCGTGCCGATGGCGATCACCCGCGACGTGGACGAGAACGGCATGTTCAACGTGCAGCTCGCCAAGCAGGAGGGCTTTCTGTCCTCCTCCACCTTCCTCAAGCCCCGCGCCCGCGGTTCGATCGGGCTGCGCGGTTCCTCACCCGATGCGCCACCGCGCATCTCCTACCAGTTCCTCGCGGATCCGGACGATCTCCAGAATGTCCTCAAAGGACTGAAAGCCGTGCGCGAGGTGATGGCACAGCCCGCGATGCGGGAGATCACCGCTGGGCAGTTCAAGCCCGAGGCCGACTGCCGGACCGACGCCGACTGGGAACGGTACGCGCGTGAATTCGTCACGCCGTCCTACCACCCCGTCGGCACCTGCAAGATGGGCATCGACGACCTCGCCGTTGTGGACCCGGAGCTGCGCGTGCACGGTGTGCGGGGGCTTCGCGTCATCGATGCCAGCATCATGCCCACGATCACCACCGGGAACACCAACGCCCCGTCGATGATGATCGGCGAGCGGGGTGCGGAGCTGATCCTCGCTTCGGCCTCCTGAGCCGTTCTCCCTGCCCACCACGGTGGACCTGCAAAGGAACAACATCATGGTTTCTCAAACGCATACGACCGGCCAAGTTCTGGGCGCATGGCTCAGGGCGGAGGCGGCACTCGACCCGGACCGGCAGTTCGTCCAGTGTGCCAGCGACTGGGTCTCGCTTCGCGAACTCGACGACCGATCGGACCGGGTCGCGGCGGCGCTGCAGGCCCTGGGAGTACGGAAGGGCGACCGGGTGGCGGTCAACCTTCCCAATCGCATCGAGTACATCACGCTGATCTACGCGATCGCGAAGACCGGCGCCGTGCAGGTGCCGCTCAACACCTTCCTGCGCGGTGAATTCCTGCGGCACCAGTTGGAACGGACCGGCCCCAGTGTCTACATCACCGACGAAGCGGGGTTGCGGCTGCTGAACCCCGTCCTTCCGGATCTTGCGGACAGCCCCCGACTGGTCCTGGTGGGTGGCGCCGAGGACGACATTGACCTGCCGCCCACAGTGGACTACGCCGGCTGGGAGGCGGCGGCAGGCGTGCCAGAGCCCGTCGAGATCGACCCGTCGGACATCTGCGCGATCATCTTCACCTCGGGAACCACCGGGCCGTCCAAGGGATGCACGATCACGCACGGCTACTACTGCAACCTGATCAACGTCTTCGTCGACTTCGGCTGGTACGAGAACGGCGACATCATCTTCGGTGCCAACCCGCTGTTCCACTTCAGCGGGCAAACCTGGCTGGTGGCGGCCGCGCTCGCGGTGCGCGGGTCCGCCATCGTGGAACCCGCGTTCAGCGCGAGCACCTACATGGCGCGGATCAGGGAAACCGGCGCGACCACGGCGCTCGGGATGGGCGCCATGGGCGCCGCGATCCTGGCCCAGCCGCCGAGCGACGAAGACCGCAACCACAAACTGCGGCATATCACGTTCATGCCGTCGTCGCCGGCTCTGATCGAGGCCTTCGAGGAACGGTTCGGCATCGCACCATTCGCCGAGGTGTTCGGCCAGTCCGAGTGCTGGCCCGCGCTGCTGGGCGACCCGCGTGGCCCGCGACGCCCCGGGAGCATGGGCAAGGTGACGCCCGGCCTGGAAGTCAAGATCGTCGACGACGACGACAACGAGGTCCCCGCCGGGCAGCCCGGCGAGATCGTGGTCCGGCCGACCGAGGCGTACCGCTTGTTCTCCAGCTACTGGGGCGACGATTCGGCGACCGTCTCGTCGTTCCGGAATCTGTGGCATCACACCGGGGATCAGGGCAGGGTCGATGACGAGGGCTATTTCTGGTTCGTGGACCGGAAGAAGGACTCCTTGCGCCGGCGCGGGGAGAACGTGTCGTCGATCGAGCTGGAACAGGCCATCCTGAAGCACCCGGCGATCGCGAACGTGGCCGTGCACGCGGTGCCGTCCGACCTCAGCGAGGACGACATCAAGGCCTGCATCGTCCCGGTGACCGGCGAAACCGTCGATCCCGACGAGCTGTTCGAGTTCTTCCGTACGTCCCTGCCTTACTATGCCGTGCCGCGTTATGTCGAGTTCCTCGACGAGCTGCCGGCCAACGTGAACGGGCGCGTGCAGAAGTTCAAGCTCCGCGAGCGGGGCATCACCGGCTCCACTTTGGACTTCGAGCGGATGGGCCTGGTCGTCGCGCGCAGCGAGCGACGCGCGAGCTGAGCCCGTACCGGCGGGTGGACACGCCAGATACGACTGAGCGGCGCACTCTGGCAGAGTGCGCCGCTCAGTGTTGCCCGAACCGGCCTGGTGCCGCGTGATCCTGGTTCGTCGCGCCGTCCGTAGCTGGGTGACACCCGCGCGCAGATTGCGGACGGACGCACGCAGGCGGCGGACACATGTGCACAGAACGCGGACACGTTCCTACCCGCCCAAGCGCACGTGTCCGCCACTGTGTCCGCGTGTCCGCCATCCAGGGACACGCGTCAGCCAGCTACGTGCACGCGTCCGCAGAAGACGCGCACCCGTCGCCCGCCACCGCCCTCAACGGACGCGCTTCGCGCGGCTCCACTCACTCAGAACCCGCAGCGGTGCACGCTGCGGGTCCCACCGCGAGTGGCTGACGCCGCTGACAGAGCACGGGCGGGACCACCGCCCTCAGGTGCCGCTGCCGGTGGTCTGCCGGCCGGAGGCCAGGGCGCGCGGATCGAACCCCGGATCCCGCACCTGCTCCGGTGTGACCGGCACGCGGGCCGAGATCAGCCGGCGTGCGGCCATGTGGTCCCCGGGCTTGTTCACGGACTCCACCCCGCGCAACCGGCCTTCACTGTCGAAGCAGAACACCGAGAAGCGCTCTTCGCCGATATCGCCGCGTGTCACCGCGGTCGGATGCCCGGCCGCGAACCCGGCGATCTGGATCTTGAGGTCGGCCTGATCACTCCAGAACCAGGGGACAGCCTCATAGGGTTCCCGCGGTCCGCCGGCGAGCCGCGCTGCCAGCGCACGAGGCTGCGCCGTCGCGTTCTGCACCGATTCCAGCCGCACGGCGGCGTCAGCGAAGGCGCTGGGGAAGCTGGCGCAGTCGCCGACGGCGGAGATGTTCGGGTCCTCGGTCTCGAGGAATTCGTTCACCACGATCCCGTTGCCGGTCGGCAGGCCCGCCGCGACGGCGAGTTCCACGTTCGGGATCGCGCCGATCCCGACGACGACGAGGTCAGCCGGAAAGTGCCGGCCATCGGCCGTATGCACGCCGGTGGCCACACCACGGTCCCCCTCGATCCCGGTGACCGACGTCCGCAGCTCGACCTGAAGCCCGCGCGAGCGGTGCGCGGTCAGCAGGAAGTCCGACGCCGGATCCGAGAGGACCCTCCCCATCAGCCGGTCGGCCACCTCGACGACCGTCACGCCCAGCCCGATTTTCGCCGCGGTCGCGGCGATCTCCATGCCGATGAAGCCGCCGCCGACGACCACGACGTTGGTGGCCTTGGTGAGACGGTCGCGCACCTCGTCGGCCTCGTCGAGCGTCCGCAGAGCGACCACGCCGTCGAGGCCGCCGCCGTCGACGCACAGAGGCCGGTTCCGTGAGCCCAGTGCGAGGACGAGGTGGTCGTACGGCAGGCGTTCCCCCGAGGCGAGGACTACCGCCTTGCCCGAGCGGTCGATCTCGGACACGACTGTGGACAACCGGAGTTCGATGTCGTTCTTCGCGTAGTAACTCTCCGGGTGCAACCACAGGTTCTTCCGTTCGACCTGTGCGGTTATGTGCCCCTTGGACAGTGGTGGACGTTGGTAGGGCAGGTGATCCTCGTCGCCGACCACGACGATGCGGCCGGCGAAACCCCGCTCACGCAATGACGCCGCCGTCTGGCACCCTGCCTGTCCCGCGCCGACGACCACGATCGTGGCGGCCGGCATCAGTACTGCTCCGGCGGGACCCGGACGACGAGTCCGTCGAGTTCGGGGGAAAGGGTGAGCTGGCAGCTGAGCCGGCTTCCCGGCTCCCTGGGCGAGGCCGTGAAGCCGAGCATTTCCTCCTCGTCGGCACCGATCTCGCCCAGCAGGTCGATATCCGCGTCATCGACGTACACATGGCACGTTGCGCAGGCCAGCGTGCCTCCGCATTCGGCGACGATTTCGCCGACACCGTTGGCGACGGCGGTCTGCATGACGGTGCTGCCGGGATCGGCCTCGACAATGGTGTCCGTACCATCCGGCCTGACAAAAGTGACCTTGACCAAGGTTCGCTTCTCCTTCCGATGCCGGTGGATACCTGCGCGCCGGACGTGACGACGGGATGCGGGCGCGACCGGTCTGGTCCGGTCGCACGGCAAGCGGCTGCAGGCCCGACAGGGACTCTGACAGAGTCTAATCCAGACTCGATTTCGATGTCCACTCCGGCATGGTCGAACGAGTGGCAGTACATCGCCAAAAGCTCGACTCACGGGTCTTTCATGGCTACTTGTTGGAAAAACGTTCATGCCGGATGTGAGCCACTTGACAGTGGGTCACCGCTGGCGTAGAACCAGAACGAGCCTAAATCAGTACAGAATTTGCCATGAGTGGGCACGGTTGGCGCCGGGCGCCGCGTATTCGCGGCCGGCGTCTGCCCGAGGGCGAACAGGAGCCGGATCAATGGAGAAACCGACTGTGGACGAGGTCGCCGCGCCAGAGCGTGAGGCCGTGCATTTCAGCCCACTGGACCCGGACCTGGCGGATGACTTCTGGCCGCGGGTCAACAGCCTGCGCGACCGCTGTCCGGTCGTGTGGAGTGACGCCGAATGGAGCGCGACCGACGCCGGATTCTGGCTGCTGAACTCGCATGCCGAGGTGATGGGCGCGGCGACGGACTGGCAGACCTTCAGCAGTGCGGACGGCGCGTCCCCGGTGCAGTTCGACCTCGACATCATGCGGATGGTCCCGCTGGAGACGGATCCCCCGCTGCATCGCGGCATCCGGCGCCTGTTGAACCCCTTCTTCGCGCCCGAAGCGCTCCAGGCGGCCGAACCGAGTATCCGGCAGACCGTCGACGAGCTGCTCGACCGGTGCGTCAAGGAGAGCCCGGTCGACTTCGTGAGCCGGTTCACTGCGCTGCTGCCGCCGATCGTGTTCTTCGAGACCTTCCTGGACCAGAAGGCGGAGGACATCGGCTGGGTCCTGGAGGTCCTCGACACCCTGCTGACCAAGCCGGACCAGGTGATGGAGGCGGCGCCGCGGCTGCTGATGTGGTGCGCGGAGCTGCTTCAGTCGCGGCGCGCGGAGGGTCGCACGGACGATCTCGCCGGGACCATCGCGCACATGGGGCTCGAGGGCAGCGACGACGGGCTGGAACTCGACGAGCGTGCGCAGGTCGAAACGCTCAACCTCACCGTGATGGCGGGCATGGAGACGACGATGGGTGGCCTCGCCGGCATTGCCAAGCTGCTCGGCCAGCGTCCGGAGCTCCGCGAGGAACTGCGGGACGCGGACCCGAAACGGCTCGATCGTGCGGTCGAGGAGTTCCTGAGGTTCGAGTCGCCCGTGCCGACTGCCGGCCGCACGATCGCGCAGGACACGGAGATGCGTGGTTGCCCGATGAGCAAGGGGGATCGGGTCATGCTGAACTGGGCGGCGGCCAACCACGACCCGGAGAAGTTCCCGGAACCGGAAACCCTGAACTTCAACCGGGAGAACGTGTCGGCGCACGTGGCGTTCGGTGGCGGTATCCATCGCTGCCTCGGTAATCATCTCGCGCGCCGGGAGATCAAGGCGGCGATCCAGGCGATCTGCCGGCTGAGCGTGTTCGAGCTGGAGCCGGGTTTCGAGGTGAAGTACCGCCCGTCGTTCGCCCGGGGGCCGATCAGCCTGCCGATGACGCTGGCCCACTGAGATCTTCCGAGCGCTCGAAACTAAGGAGAAGCAACAGACATGGGAACCCTGGACGGACGCGTGGCGATCGTCACCGGCGCGGGTCGCGGCATCGGTGCTTCGGTCGCGAAGCTCTTCGCGACCGAAGGCGCCGCGGTCGTGGTCAACGACCTCGGCGCGTCGCTGAGCGGCCTCGAGTCCGATGTGGACAATCCTGGCGTGAACCTGGTGCGGGAGATCGAGGCCTCGGGCGGGACGGCCGTCGTCAACGGCGCCGACGTCGGCGATCACGAGGCCGCACGGGATCTCGTCGAGTCGACGATCGAGCGGTTCGGCCGGCTCGACGTGCTGGTCAATGTCGCCGGAATCCTGCGCGACCGGATGATCTTCAACATGTCCGAGGACGAGTGGGACGCGGTCATCCGCGTGCATCTCAAGGGACACTTCAACACGATCCGGCCGGCGGCCGCGCACTGGCGCAAGGTCGGTGATCCGGACGCGCAGAACCGGATCATCAACTACACCTCACGCGCCGGCCTGCACGGCGCGCCCGGCCAGCCGAACTATTCGGCCGCCAAACTCGGCATCGTCGGACTGACCTACTCCTGCGCGGTCGCGCTGAAGCGTTACGGCGTCACGACGAACGCGATCGCCCCGGCGGCCGCGACGCGGATGACCGCGACGGCCAAAGTATCCGGTGTGGACGGTCTCGCGGACAACGAGCTGTCACCGGACAGCATCGCCCCGATCGCCGCCTACCTGGCCTCGGAACAGTCCGGCTGGTGCAACGGGCACGTCCTCAACGCGCGGGGGTACGAGGTCACGCTGTACAGCGATCCGCAACCGGTCGCGACGGTGACCTCGGACGGCCCGTGGAGCCTGGACCAGCTCGCGAAGCAGGCCGAGGACGCGTTCCGGCCGATCACCGACGCCGCACCGGCCAACCCGTTCGTCTGATGTCGATCAAGGGAAAGGCGTATATCGCCGGTGCCTACGAGCATCCCGGGCGGGAGTTGCCGGACACCTCCATTCCGCAGATACACGCGGAGGTCGCGCTCGGTGCGCTCGCGGACGCCGGGCTCGGTCTCGGTGACGTCGACGGTTACTTCTGTGCCGCGGACGCGCCGGGGCTCGGTGGCTTGGCCATGGCCGACTACCTCGGGCTGAACCTGCGATACATGGACAGTTCCGACATGGGCGGTTCGGTCTACCTCTCGCACGTCGGACATGCCGCGGCGGCGATCGCCGCCGGGAAGTGCAGGGTCGCGCTCATCACTCTCGGCGGCAGGCCGCGCACGACGAAACTGCGGGCGCCGGGCCAGCTCATGGGAGAACCACCGGAGAAGGCATTCGAGCCCATTTTCGGCAGCAACGTCAGCGCGCTTTACGCCTTGGCCGCACGCCGGCACATGTACCAGTACGGGACCACGAGCGAGCAACTCGCCGAGATCAAGGTAGCGGCCTCGACACACGCACAGCACAACGAAAACGCCTTGTTGCGCAAGGTGGTCTCCGTCGAGCAGGTCGTCGCGTCGCCGATGGTGAGCTCGCCGTTGCACCGGCTGGACTGCTGTGTGGTGACCGATGGCGGCGGAGCGCTCGTCCTCGTCGGCGAGGAGGACGCGAAACGGCTGGACCGGCAGTGCGTGAAGATCCTCGGGCACGGCGAGGCGGTCGAGCACACGAGCGGCGGGCACCAGGACATCACAATGACCGGCGGCGTGAAGTCCGGTCGTGACGCTTTCGCCGAAGCAGGCGTCAAACCCGCGGACATCGACTATGTCGGCCTGTACGACTCGTTCACGATCACGGTGCTGCTGGCATTGGAGGACCTCGGGTTCTGCGAGAAGGGCGCGGGCGGAAAGTTCGTGCTCGACGGTGCTTTGCAGGCCCCGCACGGAAAACTGCCGTTCAACACCGACGGCGGCTCGCTGTGCAACAACCACCCCGCCAACCGCGGTGGCATGACGAAGATGATCGAAGCCGTCCGGCAGCTCCGTGGCGAAGCGCATCCCGAGGTGCAGGTGCCCGACTGTGAGCTGGCTGTGGCTCACGGCACCGGAGGCTGGCTCGCTACCAGGATGGGCAACGCCACGGTCGTGCTGGGCCGGGAGGACACGTGACCGACACCCCCACCAGGGCAACGTCCCTACCCAGCCCGGCCCCGGAAGTCCAGCCGGAGACCGCCGCGTTCTGGGCCGCCACACTGGAAGGCAAGCTGCTGCTGCAATGCTGCGCCGCCTGCGGTGCGGTCGTCTACTACCCCCGGTTCGTCTGCTCGTCCTGCCACAGCACGAAACTGGCGCATTTCGAGGCATCGGGTCTCGGCACAATCTACAGCTATACCGTGACCGCCAAGGGAATCCTGGAGTACCAGGATGCCGGTTCCTACGTGCTGGCGATGGTGGAGCTGGCCGAAGGCCCGAAGATGATCACTAACATCGTCGACTGCGAGCCCGGCGACCTTGCCATCGGCCAGGAGGTCGAGGTGGTCTTCCACGAAACCGGCGGTGCCGGGGCGCTGCCCCGATTCCGGCCCCGGGTGGACTGACCATGGCTCGAGTACGGTTCCCGGTTGAACCCGGCCACGTCATGGCCTTCGCCAGGGCGGTCGGCGCGCAGGACCTCGCGGAAGCTCCCCCGGAGCCGGGAACTCCGGTGCCGGCGACGTTCGCGGCGGTGGACGTCCAGTTCGATCCGCTGCACATGCGGAACATGCGGCCTTCGGGCCCGCTCGCGGCTGCCGAAGGTGTGGCGGGCAGCGTGCTCCACGCCGAGCAGCATTTCGAATACCTGCGGCCGGTGCGGGTCGGCGATGTTCTGACGGTCGGCCAGGCCGAAGGCCGCACCTGGGAGAAGCCGCGTCGGCAGGGCGGACGGCTCCGGTTTCGTGAGTTCATCAAGGAGTACCGAGACTCCCGCGACCGGCTGGTGGTCCGGAGCCGGATGGTACTCGTCGAAACGGAACGGGCTCAGCGATGAGCGCGCGGACGTCGCCGATCGTCATCGGCCAGCGGCGCGAGCGGGTGATCTACGAACAGCTGCTCCGCACCGAGATCGTGCAGTACGCCGGAGTCTCCGGTGATTTCAGTCCGCTGCACACGGACGAGGTCTACGCGGTCGGCGCCGGCTATTCCGGTGTGATGGCCCACGGGATGATGATCATGGCGGGTTCCGGTTGCGTGCTCACCGACTGGGTCGGTGTCGAGGCTCTGACGCGGTTCCGCGTTCGTTTCCGGGCACCCGCCTGGCCAGGGGACCGGCTGACGACCACTGTGATCGCCGAGGCACTGCGGGAAGAGGGCGACAGCGCGCACGTGGACTTCAGTCTCTCGACCACCAACCAGAACGGTGTCGAGGTGGTCGCCGGTACCGCGAGTGCCCGCGTCGGCGGGCGGTAAGCGATCTCTTTATACCAATCCGACCGAAAGTAGGCCGAGCGTGATCAACCGGAAGCCGACCTACGCCAGGCGGATCGCCGTGACTGCCGGTCGGATTGGTATCGATCAACACAGTCAGACAAGGCTCTTTGCACCAAAAGGAAAAGGGGAAGCATGGTGACGACGGCAGAGCATCCTCACGCCGAACTGGTCAGCCGCCTGCTGGACGCGTTCGCGCGGCAGGATCGGGAAAAGATCGTCGCCGCGATCGCGGAGGACTGTGTCTGGCGTGTACCTGGGAACAATGTGCTTGCGGGGGAGTACGCCGGCCGCGCCGCTGTGCTGTCGTTGTTCGGCCGGCTCAAGCGTCTGTTCACCGGTCCGGCGCAGTTCGAGATCATCGATGTGGCAGTGAGCGGCGAACGAGCCATCTCCTATCAGTACGGCACCGTCGTGGTCGGCGGACGAACTGTACGGCTCAAGGAGTGCCTGGTGTTCCGAGTCGACGGTGGGCAGATCGTCGAGGTCGACGAGTTCCAGTTCGACCAGCACACCTTCGACGAGGTGTTCGCGCTCGATCCGCTGCCCACCGGTGCCTCCTGATGGGGCTCGACGCCGCCGAAGCGCTGTCCGTCATCCCACCGAGGGCGCACATCGTGGCGGGACCGGGATGCGGTGCGCCCGCAGGCCTGCTTTCCGCGCTCGCGAACGTGGCACCGGGGCGAGATTGGACGTTGAGCTCCGGGCTGCTGCTCGGTGATTATCCGTTCCTGGATCTCGTCCGAGATGGTGCGCTCGGCTACCGGACATGGCATGTCATGGGGCCGGTGCGCGGGCTTGTCGCGGACGGGACGGTCGACTTCGTCCCGGTGCGCGCGTCCCGGCTGGTCGGCCAGCTGGCCGTTCGGGGGGTGGACGCGGCGCTCGTTCGCGTCACGCCGCCCGACCGGCACGGCTATTGCTCAGTGGGCCCGTCGGCCAGCTATTCGCTCGATGCGATGCGGCTGGCGAAGATCCGGATAGGTGAGGTCGATCCGGCGCTACCGTGGACGCAGGGCCGGACCACGGTGCCGGCATCGCTGTTCGACGCCCTGATAGAGGCGGAAGTGCCGACCCCGTCGTACGTTTCGGCGACTCCCGACGCGTCGAGCCGCCGGATCGCCGAGCACATCCTGAAACTCTTGCCGCGGGATCCGACACTGCAGATCGGGATCGGTGCGATTCCCGAATCCGTGGTGGGTTCACTGGCCGATGCCGGGCTGGGGCGAGTGCGTTTCGCGGGCATGGCGACCGACGAGATGGTCGACCTCGCCGAGGCCGGAGTGCTCGACACCGACGGGGAAACGGCGGCGATCCTCGCGCCAGAGCTGATGGGTTCCGCACGCCTGATGGCCTTCTCCGACCGCAATCCCATGGTCGCCGTGTATCCGTCCTCGACGGCGCACGACGCGGAGTTCCTGGGCGGTTTCGACCGTTTCGTTTCGATCAACACCGCGATCGAGGTCGATCTGACCGGGCACGTCAACAGCGAGGTGGTCAAGGCACGACAGGTTTCCGGGATCGGCGGCAGCCTCGACTTCATCGACGCGGCCACCAGGTCGGTGGGCGGGCTGCGGATCATCGCCCTGCCGTCCACGGCTGCCGGTGGCGCGGTTTCGCGGATCGTCCCCGCCATTGGGGCATCGGGCACGGTGACGATCCCACGGTCCCTAGTGGACGTGATCGTCACCGAGTACGGGGCGGCACGCTTGGACGGGCTGAGCACGCGGGAGCGGGCCGACGCGCTGATCGCGATCGCGCATCCCGACCATCGCGCGGCCCTAGCGGAAGGAACGCGCTGATGACCGTGCACGAGCGCCGTGGCAAGTGGTTCGACGAACTCGTTCCGGGCGACGTGTACCGTCACCGCCCGGCCCGCACCGTCACCGAGGCGGACAACCTGGTATTCACCACCTTGACCATGAACACCCAGAGCCTGCACCTGGACGCCGTTTACGCGGCCGGCCAGGAATTCGGGCAGCGCTTGGTGAACAGCCTGTTCACCATGTCCACAGTGGTCGGTTTGAGCGTCGCGGACCTCACCGAGGGTACGACCGTGGCCAATCTCGGCTTCGGTGAGATTTCCTTTCCCGCCCCGGTTTTCATCGGTGACACCCTCTTCGCCGAGACCGAGGTGGTGACCACCCGGCCGTCGGCGTCCCGGCCCGGCCAAGGCGTGGTGACCTTCGAGCACCGCGGCCTCAACCAGCGCGGCGAGCTGGTATGCATCGCGCGCCGCGCGGCGCTGGTCCTCAGCAGTCCGGCTGCCCGCGACCTGTCCGCCGAGACGGAAGCCCGCTGAGCGCGGCGCCGGGTTGGCGACTGCCGAAACCGGTGCCCGGCTACGGAAAATCAGTAGGCGACCGCCCACACGTTCCCGCACCCCGATCCCCAGTCTCCCGGTGGGCCCTTCGGCGCGAGGGACGGTGAAATCCCGGCGCTGGATGGACCCGCGCCGCCGTCCGTGCCAGAAGCCAGAAGCGCCCTCACCGGGTGGGCAGGCTCTGGGGTGGGCGGGTTGTCCGGTCGGGCGCGGCTCGGGCAGCCCGAGCTCGGTGTTGGTGCGGTGGTCCCGCCACCGCACACCGGCCGTAGGGGCTCGGCCGGTGGCGGGTGCGGGGCACGGTCAGCGTTCGGCTTGTTCCTTGATGCCACCGAGGTTGCCCTTGATCCCCTTGTTGATGATCGAGTTGATCATGAAATCGGGCACCTGCCATTTGATCAGGATGTCCAGAGTGTAGTCGAGCTCCGTGCCGCCACCCGCTGCCGCGGCGAGGCGGTAGAGTTGGTCCTGCTTGGTGATCATGTCCCCTTCGGTGAGGCGGGTCTGGATGGTGTTCTCGTCCGGATAGCTGAATTCGAGTGTGTAGCTGGCCTTCTGTCCCATTGCCGAGATGTCGAACTTGACGGTCCGCGGCCGTGCCTCGTCGTCCTCGGCCAGGATGACGACCTTCTGCATCTCCTTCTGCCACGCCGGATAGTTCTCGACGTCGAGAATCACCTCGCGCACCTTCTCGGGCGGCGATTTGACGATGATGGACTTCGTGACGGCTCCGCTCATCTTTGGGCGACCTCCT
The DNA here is from genome assembly GCA_035547575.1 of Amycolatopsis sp. Classification (GTDB taxonomy): domain Bacteria; phylum Actinomycetota; class Actinomycetes; order Mycobacteriales; family Pseudonocardiaceae; genus Amycolatopsis_E. The sequence continues at coordinate 64,442 of DASZUO010000232.1, forward strand.
GTGGTGGTTGGCTTGGCTGCCGGCAGCGCGGCGACGGCCGGTCGACCGGGGAACGGCGTACCCGGCCGCCGCGCGTGGCAAGGCTCGCACATGCAGGCCCACGGGACGGCGACATCGCCGACGGCAGCTGTTCACCCCATAATCTGACCAAGATTAGGTCGCCGTGTCCAGTGTTTGGAGTGACCTGCCTGCGCGAGGCGCAGCCATAACCCGATCGGGTGACTAGGCGCTGTCTTCGAGGCGATGCTCTTCTTTTGTCGTGCCCGCCCTTTCGAGAAAATGTTGACAGTGGCGGCAGTCACGCTATTCTCCCACTAGCAAACCGAGAACCGATTAGAATCTGTACGGGTTTAGATCTGCGGAACGGTCCCGGTGTGCCATCGCCGTTGGGACGTCTTCCTCGTCCGGCGTGGCGACGATGCTCGAATACGACGACGGAGGTGCGACGATGAGTTCGGCAATGGCGAGCATCGTCCTGCGGCACTGGCATGGATGAGCGCGTCAGCGCGGGTCCGGTCGCGAACCCAGGCGAGGTGGCGACGACGTCGCCCGCGGCCGAGCCCGGACAACCGGCCCTCCCTGCCCGCGACCGCGTGGTCACCCGGTCGATCCTGGAGCGACACGCCCTGGAGCGGCCGGATGCGCTGTGCGTGCTCGCCCCGGCCGGGGAACGTTGGAGCTGGGCGCAAGCCCTCGACGAGGCGTACCGCTCGGCCGCCGCGCTGGCGGCGCGGGGCGTCCATCGCGGCGATCACGTCCTGCTGTTTCTGCCCAACGGGCTGGACTGGCTCCGCGCCTGGTGGGGGATCAGTGTGCTGGGCGCAGTCATGGTCACCGTCAACACGGCCTATCGCGGGGAAAGCCTGCGCCACGTGTGCGCGGAATCCGGCGCTCGGGTGATCGTCACCGACGACGCGCTCGGCGAGCGACTGTCCGGAATGGAACACGGTCTCGACAGGGTGTCGCCGGCCGAGCTGCGTGGCGGCGGCATCCCGCCCGTTCTGGACCCACCGCTGGAACCCTGGGATGTCCATGCCGTCAACTTCACCTCCGGCACCACTGGGCCGGCGAAAGGCGTCCTGACTCCCTATCTCGCCACATACATGGGCGGGGTCAACGCCATGGGCGAGGCAGGCGGCCTGACCGCGGACGATCGCTGGCTCCTCGACATCCCGCTGTTCCACGTGAGCGGGCAGATGACCGCTCTGGTCTGCCTTTCCGCGGGGGCGGGCATGGCGGTGCGCGACCGGTTCGCGGGCGCCCGATATTGGGAGGTCGCGGCGGAAACCGGTGCTACCCATTCGTTGCTCGTCGGTACGATGGCGTCGTTCCTGATGTCCCGGGAACCCGGTCCCGGGGAGCGGGCGCACCGGTTGCGGGTGGTCGTGCTGGCTCCGATGGTCGACGATCCCGCGGCGTTCCGTGCCCGGTTCGGCGTGCTCGAGCTGTGTTCGGTCTACGGCCAGACCGAGATCAGCTCACCGTTGCTGGTGCCGCCCGGCGGTGAGATCGTCCCGGGCAGTGTGGGACGGCCACGGCAAGGCGTCGAGCTGCGCATCGTCGACGAGCACGATCTTCCGGTCCCGGTCGGCGAAGCGGGCGAGCTCGTGGTCCGGACCGACCGGCCGTGGGAGATGAACGCCGGGTACTTCCGGTGTCCCGAAGACACCGTCGCGGCCTGGCGCAACGGCTGGTTCCACACGGGGGACGTGTTCCGGCGCGACCACGACCACAACTACTTCTACGTCGACCGCATCCGCGACGTGCTGCGACGCCGGGGGGAGAACATCTCCAGCTTCCAGGTGGAGCGTGAGGTGGTGGCTCACCCGTCCGTCCTGGAGGCCGCCTGCGTCGGTGTTCCGGCGGAGCTGGGCGAGCACGAAGTCAAGATTTTCATAGTCCCTGTAGGTGGCCACGTGGTCGATCCAGCGGACCTCGTCGCCTTCCTCGTCCCGCGCCTGCCCAGGTTCATGATCCCGCGGTTCATCGAGGTCGTTGACGAGTTGCCGAAGACCCAGACGTCCCGGGTGCAGAAGTTTGACCTGCGCAGACGGCCGAACACAGGTGTGACGTGGGACCGTCTGGCCGCCGGGGTCGTGCTGCCCCGCTGACGCCTCGACAGACATCGTGACGGTGAAACGCTGGACAGCTGGCTCTACCTCAATCAAAATATAATAAGAATTTGAATAGCCGCCTGACGGCGAGCTGTGATCTTGCGAGAGGGGATGTCGGCGATGACTGCTCCGGCCGCCGGCCGTCGTGGCATCCGTCGGTGGTGCCGCCGATGAACGCGTTCCTCGTCGCCTTCGGCCTCAGCTCGGCGACGATCTTCGTCGCCGAGCTGGGAGACAAGTCGCAGCTGATGGCCCTCACGTTCGCGACCCGTTACCGTGCGGTGCCCGTGCTCCTCGGTGTCACGGTTTCCACGGCCGCAGTGCATGCCGTTTCGGTGGGCGTCGGCCGCGGGCTCGGCTCGGCGCTTTCCGGCGACTGGGTCAGCGGGCTGGCCGCAGCGTCGTTTCTCTGCTTCGGGGTGTGGACGCTGCGCGGCGACACCCTCACGGACAAGGAGCAGGGCAAGGCCCTCAAGTCGCACCGCTCGGCCTTCGCGGCGACGTCGCTGGCCTTCCTCTTGGCCGAGTTCGGCGACAAGACCATGCTGGCCACCATCACGCTGGCGTCCCAAAGCGGCTGGTTGGGGATCTGGCTGGGGTCGACGGTGGGCATGGTCGCCGCGGACGCACTGGCCATCTTCGCGGGCAGGCGACTCGGCCGCCGTCTGCCGGAGCGGACCGTCCGCTATGGCGCGGTCCTGCTTTTCTTCGGATTTGCCGTCTGGGCCGGTCTGGACACAGTGGACCGGATCGCCGCGCGCAAAGCGGGCTTCCGCTGGAGCGACGTCTTCGATCACCGCACGATCGGCTGGGTGGCGCTCGGCCTCGCCGTCGCGGGCATTGTGGCCGTGCGAGTGCATCGGCGGCGGCTCGGAGCCGGGAACCGGAGGGAATCGCCGGGGCCCGCGGCGTTGTGGGCGCGGCTGCTGTTCCTGTTGGCGGTGATCAGTGGGCTGGCCGCGCCGCTTGCGGTCGTCTTCGACCTCGTGCCGCCGATCGGTCTGCTCAGCGATCCTGGGCTGGCCGCCGTGGGAGCGGGCATGCTGCTCCTCGGTATGAGCGTTCTGCTGTTCGTGCAGTCGCGAACGGGGCGCGAGTGCACACCGGACCGGACGCTGGTGACCACAGGTCTGTTCGGCTGGATCCGGTACCCCGGAACGACGGGCATGATCGTCGCGACCGCCGGCATGTTCTTGATGGCGCCGACCGCGCTCGCGATGCTGGCGACGGTGATGCTGGTCGTCTCGGCCCAGCTTCAGGCCCGGTTTGTCGCCGAACCGGCAATGGCGTGCCGGCACGGCGAGGATTACGCCGACTACGTCCGGCGTGTGGGCAGGTTCATCCCGAGAGTCGGACTAGGAGATAAGTGATGACGGCAGCGCTGCGGTCGGACGGTAAGGTGCCCGACTCATGGGAGCTGGTGTCGGCGGTCCAGGGTGGCGACCGAGCGACCTTCGGTGCGATTTATCGACGCTATGCTCCCTTTTTGCTGGCGTACTTTGTTTCGCGGAATCTGGACCGGGGTACGGCGGAAGATCTCACCAGTGAGACTTTTGTCCGGGCGTATCAGGCGATCGCGGGTGTGACGAACCAAGGCAAGGACCTCGGTTCGTGGTTGACCGCCATCGCCCGCAATCTGGTCCGTGACCATTTCAAGTCGAGTCGGTTCCGGCATGAGACCGCTGTCGCCGACCTGTTTCAGCTCAGTCGTAGCGTCGATGGGCCGGAAGGAAAGGTGCTGGCCTCGCTGGCGCTGGATGAGTTGTCCACGAAACTGTCCGAATTGACCAGTGAACAGCGGGAGTGCCTGTTGCTTCGCCGGGTGCACGGGTACTCGGTGGATGAGACCGCGGCGAAGATGCAACGGTCCGCCGGGGCGGTCCGGGCGCTGCAACACCGGGCCGGACGTCATCTCAAGGAGATATTGGAAGGCGATGCGGGCTGACGAGAGGATGGCAGCACCTATGCGTGGCAAGGTGATCTCCACGGCGGCGCAGGCGGTTTCAGACGTTGCGGACGGCGCGTCGCTGGCTGTCGGGGGATTCGGCTTGTGTGGGGTGCCCTACGCGCTGATCGACGCGCTCGCGGAGGGTTCAGCGACCGGGTTCACGGTGTTCTCGAACAACTGTGGGACCGACGGCCAGGGACTGGGCACATTGCTCTCCGCCGGGCGGATCGCCAGGATCACCGCCTCCTACGTCGGTGAGAACAAGGAGTTCGCGCGGCGGTATCTGGCCGGCGAGCTGGAGGTCGAACTGACTGCCCAGGGCACGCTCGCCGAGCGGCTTCGGGCCGGCGGCGTCGGGATTCCCGCGTTCTACACACCGGCCGGCGTGGACACTCCGATCGGCGACGGTGGACTGCCATGGCGTTACGATCCGGACGGCTCGGTCGCGGTGGCCTCACCGCGGAAGGAAGTCCGTGTCATCAATGGCGGTCGCTATCTCCTGGAGGAGGCGATCACGGCAGACTTCGCGCTCGTGCACGCCGAAATCGGTGACACACAGGGGAATCTGGTGTTCAACAAGACCGCGATGAACTTCAACCCGCTGGTGGCGATGGCGGGCCGGGTTACGGTGGCCCAGGTGGAACGGCTCGTCCAGCCGGGCGACATCGATCCCGCGCGGGTGCACCTTCCGGGCGTGTTCGTGCAGCGCGTCGTGGAGACCGGCCCCGGACGCAAACCTGTCGAGAAACGCACCGTGCGGCTGCCCGGGGGAGCACGAGGATGACGAAACCGGACACGGCGCAGGGCTGGTCGCGGCACGAGATGGCCGCGCGGGCGGCACGGGAACTGCGGCCCGGAGAATACGTGAACCTGGGGATCGGGCTCCCGACCCTGATCCCCGACTACCTGCCCGACGGTGCAGGCGTGGTGCTGCACAGCGAGAACGGCATCCTGGGCACCGGGCCGTACCCCAGCGAAGACGAGGTTGATCCCGATCTGATCAACGCCGGCAAGGAAACCGTCACAGTAGGGCCGGGAGCCGCCTTCTTCGATTCGGCACTGTCGTTCGGCATGATCCGGGGTGGCCACATCGACACCGCGGTGCTCGGCGGGATGCAGGTGTCGGCGACCGGTGACCTGGCGAACTGGATGGTGCCGGGCAGGATGGTCAAGGGCATGGGCGGCGCGATGGACCTCGTCCACGGCGCCCGCCGCGTCATCGTGGTCATGGAACACACGAACCGCGACGGCGAGCCGAAGATCGTGCGGCGGTGCACACTGCCGTTGACGGGCGCCCGTGTCGTCCATCGCATCATCACCGACCTGGCGGTCATCGATGTGGACGATGGCCTGGTGCTGCGTGAACTCGCACCCGGTGTCGCCGCCGACGACGTCGTCGCGGCCACCGGCGCCCCGCTGCGCTGAAGGATGCCCGCGCATGGCGGAGGTCAGGCCGCCCTAGCCTGTGCGAACATCTCGTCGCTGAGCAACGTCGTCGTCGAGTACCTCGGCCACCCCGGTAACTGGACGTCGTCGATCGTCCGTACGCAGGCGAACTCCACCCCGGTGCCACAGATGAAGACCTCGGTGGCGGCACGGAGACGGTCCGCGGGCACCGCCTCGGCACGCACCTCAAGGCCGAATTCGGGCGCGGTCTTCATCACCCATGAGCGCAAGATGCTCGGCACACCGGCGTCCTCCGTCGGCGAAGTGATCAGAACGCCGTTCTCGACGATGAACAGGGCCGCTGACGTCGAGCCCATCACGAGGCCGTGATCGTTGAGCAGCGCGGCGTCGTCATATCCCCGAGCCCGCACCTCCGTCAGCGCGAGGCGGCGGCGAGCGTATATCGACAGCTCGTGTACCGGGGTCACGCCGGTCCTTTCACCGGGCCTCGCGATGTGCCGGATCGCGATGGACATGCCCTCGCCGGAAGCCATCCATTTCCGGTGTCCGGTGGAAGCGACCGCCACGGTCAGCATCGACCGGTACGGCCGTGGCGTGTCGACCTGGCCGGCGGCGCTGACGGTGACGAGGACATAGCAGTCCCGGGTCACACCGTTGGCGTCGAGCACCTCGTTGACGGCGTCCGGGACATCGTCGCAGCATTTCGCCTCGAGCCCCAGTGCGGAGCAGGACTCCCGGAGCCTGACCAGGTGCTCAGCCAGCAACCATGGCCGCATCGAGGCGTCGTGGCCGCGATAGGCACGGACGCCTTCGAAGGCGAGTAGCCCGTATCGAACGGCCATGCTCGATACCGGAAGCGCCGCCTCGTCGACGGGCACGATCGCACCGTTGTGGTGGACCCACGATGTCGGGTCTTCGGCAGGTGTCAACGTGGAAGTCTCTCAATCTGCTCACGCCCGCTGGAGCCGCCGGGTCACGTCGTGCCCCGTCGCGGGTGCTGGACCGCACACAGCCGATCACAGCCGACCGGCTGCGACGGAGCCAGAGCCACTGCCATCGGCCGCGACGGATCCACCTCTTCCCACGCGGACCTCGAACCGGAGTGGCCCGGTCGCGCCGTGCCGGATTGGACCTTCGTGGCACGCGAGGCGCAGGTCACACTTCAGGTACGCGCGGCGCCGCGTTGCTCGCCTACGGGCACCGGTTTCCGTCGCACTTGACGGTCGCGCGGTGCTGTCGTTACGACAGCGTGGCATAAACCGCCCACCACGATTGCGCTCTGTGAGCGTAGGCGAAGAAACGAGTCAACGATGACAAGTGTGCAGGATCGGACAGAAGCGCCGGAGTTCGACATCACCTTCTGGCCGCGGTCGGTCGATTCCATGCTGGCGCGGACCACAGACCCCCATCATCGCGCGATGCTGTTGAACATGCGTCGTCACATCCTCCTCGAACTCAGCGGGCGGTGGCGGGAGGTATTGGTTCCCGAGTTCACGGTCGAGGTTCCGCGTTACCGGGTGGTGACGCCGCTGGGTGCGGTCGAACCGGTTGGTCTCGAGGAGGTGAGCAGCTTCTACTCGAGCCTTTTCGACGCCCGCTCGGGCGTGTGGAGCCCCATCGAGGAGCAGATGCTCGTGCACGACCGGGGTGTCATCTCGGAGGCGCTACTCGCCGCGTACATGTCAGGGGGCGCGCTGGCCGAGGCCGGCGCGGACGTCGATCCGTCCCTGGAATACATGGTGACGTTCAACCAGGCCTACGCGTTCGAGTTCGACGAGAACGCGAAACTGATCGGTGAGCGTTCGTACGACGCGAACAACCAGAAGCTCTATCCGGTGCGGAAGGAAGACGTCGTGACGTTCGAGGATGCCGCGCGGATCCTCGCCCCGTTCCTCGACAACCCGCCGGCGCTCTGACCGATCCGGCGGAAAACAGTGGCAAGGTCACTGGACCGGTGCCGGCGGCCCGGATTGGTGCTTGTGCGGCGGAACATGACGCCGCAGCATGAAAATCATCGTCGATCGTGCGGCACCTGTTCTGCTGTCGGCGCGGCTGCACACGATCGGAGTTGACGAACAACAAGGCCGCGCCGCCGTCCACGCACAACCGTCTCGGATACAGGAGTTGCCCATGCGTGTCGAGGATCAGATTCTGATCAGCGTTGACGACCACGTTGTCGAGCCGCCGTCGTTGGGCGACTACTTCCTTGACCACGTTTCGGCGAAATTCAGGGATCGCGCGCCGAGGGTCGTGCGGCGTGCCGACGGAACCGATGCCTGGCTCATCGAGGGGCGGGAGATCGCGACGTTCGGTCTCAACGCGGTCCAGGGCCGGCCGAAGGAGAGCTGGGGAATGGACCCGGCCAATTTCGACGAGGTGCGCCCGGGTTGTTACGACGTTCATGAGCGAGTACGCGACATGAACGTCAACGGTATCCTCGCGTCGATCAACTTCCCGTCGTGGCCGGGCCTTGGCGGGCAGGTCTTCGCGCACAGCGAGGACGAGGCCTATGTCGACGAGATTCTGCGTGCCTACAACGACTGGCATTTGGACGAGTGGTGCGGGCCCTATCCTGGCCGGTTCATCCCGATCGCCCTCTCCGGCTTCGCCCTCGGTCCGGAGTGGATGGCCGGGGAGATCCGGCGGATGGCGGACCGCGGCTGTCACGCGGTGTCGTTCCATCCCGAGGTGCACCGGTTCGGGATGCCGGATCTGCACGGCGACGAGTGGGACCCTGCGTGGCGTGCGGCCGAGGAGACGGGCACCGTCGTGGTGTTCCATTTCGGTGGGGCGCCGAACTTCATGCCTCGCACGAAGATGGACGTCATCCCGCACGCGATGCCGTTCCAGACGGCCATCTTCGCCGCGGATCTGTTGTGGTCGCCGGTTCTGCGCAGGTTTCCGGATGTCAAGATCGCGCTCGCCGAAGGTGGTACCGGATGGGTCCCGTACTTCCTTGAGAAGGCCGACATCGTATACGAGCACCACCGCCGGTGGACCGGGTCCGACTTCGGCGACGTGCTCCCCAGCCAGCACTTCAAGGAGCGTGTGCAGTTCTGCTTCATCGAGGACGAGACCGGCCTGCGCAACCGTGAGTTCATCGGCCTGGACAACATGGCGTGGGAGGCCGACTACCCGCACTCGGACTCGACCTGGCCGTACTCCCCGGAGAATGCGATGAAGGGCTTCACCGCGGCAGGCGTGCCCGACGCGGAGATTCACAAGATGACCTGGCAGAACGCCGCCCGCTGGTACGGCTTCGATCCGTTCGAGCACCGTGCGCGGGAAGAATGCACCGTGGGCGCACTCCGTGCCCAGGCCCATGACGTCGACACCACGCCACGCGAGTACGGAACCTTGGAGCATGCCCGGAAACTCGATGTGACGGCCGGCAAGTTCCTGGGTGGCGGGCAGTCGATGACCCTGGGCGAGCGGGATTTCCGCAAATAGCACCGCCTCCGGGTGCGTCGTCGGCGGCGCGTGCGCAAGATCAAGATTTGGAGAACGAATGACCAGTACTTCGTCCGTCGGCCTGATCTCGGCCGACTCTCATGTCAACGAACCGCGCAACCTGTGGTTGGACAACCTGCCCGCGACAAAGCGTGAGCAGGCGATGCAGGGTATTCAAGGTGACGCGGAAGGGGGCTGGAACCTGATCCTCGACGGCCGGCATGTCGCCAAGGCGAAGTCGTCGGAGGAGGAGCGGCTCGCCGTGCTCGATCCCGCCCACCGGCTCAAGGTAATGCAGGAGGAAGGCATCGCGGGCGAATGCATCTTTCCGACGATCGGTCTGTACGTGTGGATGTTGCAGGACCCGGAGGGCGGCCGGTTGTCCTGCCGGATCTACAACGAGTGGATCTATGACCAGCTCGAGCGTCAGTCGGCCCGCTTCCGGTGCGCCGGCCTGGTGCCGAGCTGGTCCGTCGAAGACGCCGTCGCCGAGGTTCAGTTCATCGCCGGCAAGGGCCTCGGCGCCGTGATGATCCCGGCGGCGGCGACCCCGACGTGGAACCACAAGTCGTGGGAGCCCCTGTGGTCGGCGATCGAGGAGACCGGACTGCCGGTCGTCATCCACTCGGGCACCGGTCACGACATGATCTGGTACCGCGGGCCGGGGGCATCGGTCGCCAACCTTCTCGCGACCCAGTCCATGGGCCCCAGGACGGCGGCACTGCTGGCCACGTCCGGAATCTTGGAGCGGCACCCGAACCTGCATTTCGCCATGGTGGAGTACACCGGAGGCTGGCTGGCCTGGACGATGAGCACGGTCGATCACGCCACCACCACCTTCAACAAGTACGGCACCACGGAGAACCTCGGATCGGCGAAGCTCGCCGGGGGCAAGGAGCCCAGGAAGATCGTCTATCCCGACCTGAAGGAGCCACCGAGCTTCTACATCCGCCGTCAGATCCACGCGACCTTCCAGGACGAGCCGGTCGGTCTCGGCAACATCGGCATCACCGGCGCCGACTGTCTGATGTGGGGTTCGGACTACCCCCATGAGGAAGGCACGTACCCCAACTCGCGGGAGACCGTCGACCGGCTCGGCAAGCTGGTCGACGACCACACAGCTCTGCGCGTGTTCCGGGACAACGCGGCGAACCTCTTCCAGTTTTCTCCCGAGGTGTTCGCCACGCCGGCCTGAGCGCATCGCGGCACCCACGACTTGCTCGCTGAATTCACGACGAACGGATCACTGAATTGACGCAGTTACCGATGAAAGGCGTCCGGGTGCTGGAGGTGGCCCAGTACACGTTCACCCCCTCGGCAGGCGCCATACTCGCGGACTGGGGCGCCGAGGTCATCAAGGTCGAGCACGCGGTCACGGGTGACGCGCAGCGAGGGGTCCGGTTCGGCTCGGGCGGGACCGCCGAGGGTGCGTTCCACCCGCTGATGGAGCATTCGAACCGCGGCAAGCGCAGTATCGGGCTGGCGCTGGAGGTGCCGGAGGCGCGTGAGGTGCTGGCTGAGCTCATCACACGCAGTGATGTGTTCCTCACGAACTTCCTGCCCGACTCGCGTGCCCGGCTCCGGATCGAGGTGGAGGACGTCCGGGCGATCAACAGCAGCATCATCTACGCGCGGGGGACGGCCCACGGCATTCGTGGTGAGGAGGCGGCCGATGGTGGCTACGACCGGAGCACTTTCTGGGCGCGGGGCGGTAGCGCGGCGGGCTGCACCCCGCCTGACTCGCCGCGGGTGATCGACATGCCCTCCGGCGCGTATGGCGATTCGCAGGGTGGTCTCGCGCTGGCCGCCGGGGTCTCGGCGGCGCTGTTCGCCCGGGAGCGCACCGGGGAGACGTCGGTGGTCGACGTCTCGTTGCTCGGTGTTGCCGCGTGGGCCACCGCGATGGCGATCGACAACGCACTGCTCGTCGGCAGGGCGGCGCAGGTTGCTCCGCTCGAGTCGGCCGGAGCGCTGCCCGGAAATCCCACCACGGGTTACTTCCGGACCTCCGACGGCCGTTGGATCGTGCTGTCGATGCTGCAGCCGGGCCGCTACTGGGCGGATCTGTGCAAGCATCTCGGATTGGATCACCTTGCCACGGACGAACGGTTCGACTCCGGTCTGAAGTTGATCGAGAACGGGGCCGAGGCGGGCCGGGCGGTGGCCGACGCGTTCGCGTCGAAGCCCTACGCGTACTGGAAGGACCATCTGCGGACCCTCGAAGGCCAATGGGCGCCGGTGCAGGACGCGTTCGAGGTCGGGAACGATCCCCAGGTGCGCGCCAACGGCATCATCCGGCCCGTGCTCGACGCGGATGGCGTCGAGCGGGAGCTGGTAGCCAATCCCGTGCAGTACGAGGAGCTGCCCCCCGAACTGGTCCGTGCGCCGCAGTTCGCCGAGCACACCGACGCCATCCTGCGCGAGCAGGGTCGCAGCGACGAGGAGATCATCGCACTGAAACTGGCCGGAGCCGTGACCTGATGACGGAACCGGACACCGCCGAGGTGCCTGCGCTGCGCGGATTCGGCACCTTCCTCGACGAGGCCCTGCCGGCCCCCGGCCCAGAGGTGCTGAAACGGTCCTCGCCGAACACGTGCTCGGACTGCCCCGTGGGTAGCCCGAGCCGGCCCGTGCCGCAGTTGCGGGAATGGAGCAGGTCATGAGCGACATACTCCTGGTCGAACAGATCGACCGAGTGCGGCGGCTGACCCTCAACCGGCCCGACAAGCGCAATGCGCTCAACCGGCAGCTCCTCGATGAGCTCTACGACGCGGTGGACGACGCGGCCGCCGACGCCGCGACATCGGTCGTGATCATCCGGGGTGCCGGTAGCTGCTTCAGCGCCGGATTCGATATGAGTGGCGCCGGTTCGGCGCCGCCCAGCGTGCCGGAAGACGCTCGCACCGTCTACCGCGGCGCACTCGAGATGAACCGGCTGTGGCATTGCCCGATACCCGTGATCGCGCAGGTTCACGGCTGGTGCCTGGCCACGGCCACCGATCTCGCCTTCAACTGCGATCTGGTGATCGCGGCCCGGGACGCCCAGATCGGCCATCCCGGGGTCCGCACTCAGGGCACGCCTCCGACGAACATGTGGCTTTACCACGGTGGGCCGCAACTGGCGAAGTGGCTGCTGCTGACCGGCCAGTACATCTCGGGTGCGGATGCGGCCGATCGGGGTCTGGTGCTGGCGGCCCATGACGTGGCCGATCTCGATACGGCGGTGCTCGACGCCGCACGGCAGATCGCTCTGGTGGCCCGGGACATCGCCGTGGTCAACAAGTCGGTGCTGAACTTCGGGATCGAGCTGATGGGGCGGTCGCACCTGCAGCAGTTCGCCTCGCTGCAGGACGCGATCGGCCATGCCAGCCCGGACAATCTCGCCTTTCGCCGGCGCGTGGCGGAAGTGGGCCTGACCGCAGCTGTGGCCGAGCGCAACGAACGGTTCTCCGCGTCGGCCGGGGCACAGACGCCCGCCGCGGGGTCCGAACAGCCGCATACGGGGGGAGGGCAGTGATGGCGGGCTCGTTGTCGGGGCAGACGGCGATCGTCGGCATCGGTGAGTCGAAGTACTACAAACGCGGCGGTTCTCCTGATGCCGAGTTCACCCTGGCGCTGAAGGCGATTCTCGCCGCGGTCGACGACGCGGGGCTCAACGTCACCGATATCGACGGCTTCACCTCCTTCTACTACGACCGCAACCATGCCTCCCGGCTGGCCTCGGCATTGGGGCTGCCCGACCTGAAGGTCGCCACGATGGGGTGGGAGGGCGGCCACGCCGGTTCGGCTCTCGCACAGGCGGCGAGCGCGGTACACGCCGGGTTCGCGAACTACGTGGTGGCGTTCCGGTCCGTGGCGCAGGGCCAGTTCGGCCGCTTCGGCCAGTTCGGCGGCTACCAGGGTGCGGCGGGCGCGACGGCGACCGTGGCTTATCCGACTTCCTTCACCGTGCCCTATGGGGTGATCGCGCCCGGCCAGGTGCGAGGAGGCTTCCGTGCTACCCGTTACCTGCACGAGCACGGGGTCTCGCGCGACACGCTGCGGGCGATCGCGATGGCCTGCTACCACCACGCCCAGTCCAACCCGCACGCGATCATGTACGGGCGGCCACTGACCGAGCAGAAGTACGACGAGAGCCGGTGGATCGCCGAGCCGCTGCACCTCTACGACTGCTGCATGGAGAACGACGCCGCCGCCGCGGTCATCGTGACCACCCGGGAGCGGGCAGCCGACCTCAGGCAAAAGCCCGTGACGATTCTTTCGGTCGCCCACGGCTCGGACTACCGGCAGCACGACCTGATCAACAACCCGGTCTACGCGACGGCGAACCTCACCGCGGTGGGCAAGCGGCTGTTCGAGATGGCGGACGTCGGGCCGCGGGACGTCGACGTGGCGCAGATCTACGACAACTTCACGATCGCGGTGTTGATGACCATCGCGGAACTCGGTTTCTGCGAACCGGGCGAGCTCAACGAGTTCGTGCGCTTCGAGAACCTGATCGCCGAGGGCGGCCGCCTGCCGATCAACACCTCCGGAGGGAACATGGCCGATGCCTACGCACACGGAATGGAACTGCTGGTCGAGGCCGTGCGCCAGATCCGCGGGACGTCGACCGCGCAGGTGCGGGGGGCCGAGGTGTCGCTGTTCACCGCCTCGACGCTCGGCCCGGTGACCGGCGCAGGCATCCTGGGCGGCGCGCGATGACGGCCGTGCGGACTGCGGACTTCTACCTGCCGTCCGGCATGCCCGCGCCGGTGCCATCCGTAGACGGGCTGGACGCGCAGTTCTGGGCGGGCACGCGGCGCGGGAAGCTGTTGTTCCAGCGCTGCGACAGCTGCGGGACGCTGCGTGCCCCGGAGTGGATCTGCCACCGCTGTCATTCCTTCGACGCGACCTGGTGCCCGGTCACGCCACGAGGGGCCATCTACGCCTGGGAGCGGGTCTGGCATCCGGTCATGCCCGCGCTCATCGGCGCCTGCCCCTATCTCGCCGTCGTCGTGGAACTCGTCGATGCCGAAGGCCTACGGCTGGTGGGAAACCTGCTCGGGGACCCGATGCAGGAGGTGCGGATCGGTGCTTGCGTCGACGCGGTCTTTGAGGACCACGACGAATACACCCTGGTGCAATGGCGGGTTGCCGAATGAGCGCCGACCGCCTATCCGAATTGGACGAGTTTCGCGGCACCGTGCGCGGTTCGCGGCCTGCTCGATACGTCGGCGGGCTTCGAGCCGGCGGTGTGGCGGCAGATGGCCGCGCAGCCGGCTCTACAGGGTTCGCCGTTTCCGCCAGGACCTCGGGCTCTTCGTTGTCGAGGGCGGGGCCGATGGTGTGGAGCGGACACCGCCGCAGAGCCCGGACCCGATGGCCGTCGACTACGCGAAGACCCGGGTCCAGTTCGAGCGGCCTATCAAGCATGATGCGCCGACACGCTCCTCCAGTTCGAATCCGCCAACGCCGCCGCGGCAGCCGCGGCGAACGCTCAAGAGCTGGCGGCACTGGCCGATGCCTACTACTCGGACGCCTTCAGCGATGTCGCCGTGTCCGGTCGTCGAGAGTGCTTGTCTCGCGCCCGAGCAGCACCGCTGCCGGGATCGCCGAGTCGATCGGACTGTGCTGTCGTGTTCGTTGGCGTCCGAGCACGCAAGGCGTCAAGAAAGGACCGGGACCCTGGAGATCAAGGGTAAGTGCGCTGTCGTCGTCGATGGTGCTTCCGGCATGGGCGCGCGACGATCACTTCGTGGCGTACGGAACCATCGCGATCGGCGATCCACTCGGCGTGTCCGGCGCCAGGCCGATGACGACCCTGAGGCACCACGTGCGCGACGACGGCAGCCGTTACCGGCTGCTCACGATGTGTGAGGGCAGCGCGCGCTAGGGGCGGGCACGGTGACCACGACCCTCTCGACGTCGTCCTCTCGACGCCGGGACTTCGGCCGCCCCGCGCAACGGCGGGTATCGTGGCGGCTACGAGCCTCGTACCTGGGACAATGACGTTCCTGTGAACTGGAGTGGACCGTGAAGTCTATTACGGCGACAGCGACGTCAGCCGTTATCGTCCTGGACCGTGATTCAGGCTTGCCGCTCTATCGCCAAATCGAAGACAGCTTCAGTTCGGCCATTCTCGCGGGAGTCCTGAAAGCGGGTACGCGCCTGCCGTCCACGCGTGCGCTGGCCGAGTCGCTCGGAGTCTCGCGGAACACGATCATGCTCGCTTTCGACGAGCTTTTCAGTCAGGGTTTCCTCGATGCCCGGAAGGGCACCGGAACGTTCGTCGCCGAGGGCGTTCCCGCCCCTTCGCCGGCACCGTCCACCATAGAGCGACGGGCGAAACCTGGACCATCCATCTCCGAGCGGGGGAGCCGGATCGGTGGACTTGGCCTCACCCGGGTTCGGGAGTACGCCCCGGCCAGGGCATTCCGCGCGGGGGTCCCCGCCCTCGACGCGTTTGCCTTGGAGCAATGGCGCCAAGAGGCGACCAAGACGCAACGGTGGTCGACCGTCGACATGCTGGGCTACGGCGACCCGGGAGGATACCGGCCGCTGCGGCAGGCGATCGCGGAATTCCTCGGCGCGAAGCGCGTCGTGCGCTGTTCGGCCGGACAGGTCGTGATCGTATCCGGCTCGCAGCAAGGGCTGGACCTCGCCGCCCGCCTGCTGATGGACCCCGGCGACCGGGTGCTCATGGAGGACCCGGCGCGCAGTGGGGCCGCGGGCGCGCTGGCGGCCGCCGGCATCGACATGGTCTCCGTCCCGCTCGACCAGGACGGGCTGGACGTGGAGGCCGGCGTAGCCCGGGAACCGAATGCACGAGCCGCCTACGTCTCGCCGTCGCACCAGTATCCCCTGGGCGTGACCATGAGCCTCGATCGCCGGCGGCAGCTCGTGGGATGGGCGCGACTGGCCAACACCTGGATAATCGAGGACGATTTCGACAGCGAGTTCCAGTTCGAAGGGACGCCCTTGCCGTCGATCCAGGGTATGGCCCCTGAACGCGTCGTCTACGTCGGTAGCTTCAGCAGAGCGCTGTTTCCCTCGTTGCGACTCGGCTACGTGGTCGTCCCGGACAGCCTGGTCGAGACGTTCCAGCGTGCGCGTGCGCTGATGGACCGCCAATCGCCCATGTGGGAGCAGGCGACGCTGGCGAACTTCATCACCGACGGACACCTGGACCGGCATCTGCGGCGCATGCGCGGAATCTACCTGGCACGGCGGGACGCCCTGATGCATTACAGCGAGCGTCACTTGCTTGGCATGGTCACCCTGAGCAGCGTCTCCGCCGGGCTGCACGTCGCCGGTCTGCTGCCGACCACATCTGACGCGCGGCAGGTGGAAGAAACCGCCGCCACGTACGGGGTCGACGTGCTTTCGCTGTCGAGGCTCGCACGAGAGGTGGAGCTGCCGCCCGCACTGCTTCTGGGCTTCGGTGTAGTACCCGAGTCGTCCATGGAATCGGCGGTCCTCACGCTGGCCAAGGCTCTGGCCACGTTGGACTCGCCGCACCGGTGACGGGACGCTGAGCGCCCTGCGAACCTCCCGATCATTCCGTGACATCGGTCGTTCGGATTGGACCCCCTGACAGGGCTCGCGGTGGTCCTGGTCCTCGTCCTTCTCAACCGCGAGGATTCCGGGTGGGCATCGCGACGGGAACGCGGGCCGACGAGGAGGTCTCATGGCGAAACTACGACACGTCGCGATCGCGGTGCAGGATCCACAACAGGCGGCAGGCATGCTCAGTTCGGTCTTCGATCTGACCGAGGTCGGCCGGTGTGACAACGAATTGGCAGAGGGTGTCTTCCTCAGTGACGGCACGATCAGCATCGCCGTCCTCAACTTCCGTGCCGACCAGCTGGGCAAGGGCCTGGAATTTCGCGGGCTGCACCACATGGGCTTTCTTGTGGACGACATGGAGCAGACCCGCAAGCGGCTTGCCGCGCGGGGCGCCGAGTGCGTGCTGGACCGGCCAGAGGGTGATGAAGACTCGTTCTTCGAGGTCAAGTTCATGGCACCGCAAGGATTCCTGTTCGACGTCGCCGACAGCCCATGGATCGGGTCCGAGCCTTTGGAGAGCACAGCATGATCCGCCACATCGTTTTGTTCCGCTGGAACGAAGACGCCTCGCCGGAGGACCGCGTGAAGACAGTCGAGGCATTTCGCGGCCTGGCGGAGGTCATTCCCGGAGTCCACGACCTGTACGTGGGCACCGATATCGCCGGCCGTGGCACCTTCGACTGGGGCTTGACCTGCGACTTCTCCTCGACGGAAGACGTTGCTGCCTACAGTGGCCATCCGGCACACAAGGCAGCCATCAAAGCCTACATCGAGCCGAACGTGCAACCAGCGATGGAAGTCCTCGACTTCGAGTTCGAGCAACGATGAGGCGACCACGGGTTCGATCCGGGAAGGCCGGCGCATGACCACCGTTGCCGCCGCCCTCGTGCTCGGCGCGGACCGGGTGAGCGGTCCCGGCCGGGCCGAGTTCAGCAGTACCAATCCTGCGCGAACCTCGGACATCGTCGGCGTCTTTCCGCAGGCGGACGCGGAGGACACCTGCCACGCGGTCGATGCCGCGGTCGCAGCCGCCGGCGGGTGGGCCGATTCGTCGTCCATCGATCGGGGCTCGATATTGTTCCGGGCAGCGGAACTCCTCGACGCCCGCGATCGGGAGGCTACCGACCTGGTGGTGCGCGAAGTGGGGAAGACGCGGCCCGAGGCGGCGGGGGAGGTGCGACGCGCGGTCGGCATCCTGCGCTACTACGCCGGGCTTGGTAGCGCGGCGTCCGGCGAAATGTACCCGGGCAAGGCTGCCCGTTCCTTCGTCTACTCGGCGCATCGGCCGCTCGGGCCGACAGCCGTCATCACGCCGTGGAACTTTCCACTGGCCATCCCGCTCTGGAAGATCGCGCCGGCCCTGGTGTACGGCAACACGGTGGTTTTCAAGCCGGCCGAAGAGGGATCGGCCGTGGCCTGGCTGCTGACGGAGGTGCTGCTGGACGCGGGCCTGCCCGACGGTGTGCTGAACGTTCTCTACGGTGACGGCGAGGTAATCGGTGAGGCGCTGCTCGCTCACCCAGGTCTCCGTGGATTGACCTTCACCGGGTCGACGGAGGTAGGCCGCCGGATCGAGCGAACGGCCGTTCACGGCGGTCTGAAGGTTCAGCTGGAACTCGGGGGCAGCAACGCGACGATCGTGCTGGACGATGCCGCCGTGGACTCGGCGGCCGACGTCGTGGTCGGCGCCGCGATGAAATTCGCGGGCCAGAAGTGCACCGCCACCAGCCGCGTGATTGCGACCCCCGGTGTCTACGCGTCCCTGAGGGAGGCCGTCGTCGATCGGGTGAGAACGCTGCGGGTGGGCGATCCGTCTCGTGCCGACGATGTCGACGTGGGCCCGGTCATCAGTGCGGCCGCGCAGCGGAACGTGGTCGACGGCGTACGAGGCGCTGTGGCGGCGGGCGCTCGCCTGCTCGCCGGTGGCGACATCCCACGCGGGAACGGCGTCGACGACGGTTTCTTCGTCTCCCCAACGGTTGTCGACCGGGTGCAGCCGGACTCACCGCTGGGTCAGGAGGAGCTTTTCGGCCCTGTCGTGAGCTTTTTCCGTGCCGACAACGTCGACGATGCCGTGCGGCTGGCCAACCAGGTGCGCTACGGGCTCGCGGCGGCGGTCCTCACCAACGATCTCGACAAGGCGTTGCGCTGCGCCGACTCGCTCGACGTCGGTGTGGTCAAGCTGAACTCGGAGACGACAGGACTCGAACCACACGTCCCGTTCGGCGGCTTGAAGGACTCGGGATCTCATTTTCCGGAGCAGGGCACGGCCGCACGAGCGTTCTTCACGAGGACGACGACGGTGTACGTCGAGCCGGGCGCGTAGCCGGTCGCGGGCCAACCGGCGCCGATTGCCCTGGCGCTCTGGAACTCAAGCGGGACAGGCGCGCCAGGAGATGACCCGCCGCCCGCTCAGGATAGCCCAGCCTGCCCGATCACGTCGTCGAACGGCTTGCCCCTGTCGGCGCTGGGCTCGCGGGGGAGGCCGAGGATCCGCTCGCCGATCGCGTTGCGCTGCATTTCGTTCGTGCCGCCGGCGATGGATCGGACGCGAGCATTGAGGTAGGTCATGGCCGCGGCGCGCGACACGGAGTCACCCGCGCGCCAGGCCACCGCTGAGCCACCCGCCAGCTCAAGCGTGATCCGTGCGCGCGTGGCGGTGAACAGACCTTCGGCCAGCTTGAGGTAGCTGGCGAGGCCGGCGGCGCCGTTGGTGGCCATCGCGTCGACGATCCGGGCTCCGAGCTGCCGCTGAATGAACTCGCCGACGTGGACCCTGACGATCTGCTGCCGCGTGTGCCCGTCGTCGGTCAGCCCACGGCGCCGAGCCAGTTCGACGAGATCGGCTGGAAGGTCTCCGGGCGGCCCGCCCACTCGGGACGCCTGTGTTTTCCCGGCGCTTCGCTCGAAGCCCAGCATCGTCGTTGCGACGGTCCACCCCGCGTTGACCTCGCCGATTCGGTCGATGTCTTCGACGATGACGTCATCGAAGAACTCCTCGCAGAACTCTTCCCCGCCACCGCTTTCGCGGATGGGCCGAATCGTGAGGCCGGGCGCGTGGGTGGGCACCGCGAACCAGGTCAGGCCCTGGTGCTTCGGTAGTGAGCCGTCCGTGCGCGCCAGGCACATGCCGTAATCGGCCAGCATGGCGCCGCTGCTCCACACCTTCGACCCGGTGAGTACCCAATGGTCACCGTCGCGCACCGCCCGCGTGCGGACCGCGGCGAGGTCGGAGCCCGCGTTGGGTTCGGAAAAGAACTGTGCCCACAATGCGTCCCCGGCGAGGATCGCCGGGATGTGCCGGATCTTGAACTCGTGCGAGGCGTGCGCCAGCATCGTCGGCGCGCAGACGGCGTATGTCGTGTTCTGCAGCGGAGCGAAGTCGGGAAGCGCGTACCCGGCGGCCTCCTCTTCGAAGATCCGCCGATGCTCGGCGGTCAGGCCCTGGCCGCCGTACTCCCGTGGCCAGGTGATGCCGGTGTAGCCGGCGTCGAAGAGCTTCCGCTGGATCGCGCGCTGGCGGTTCAGGTGCTCGGCCGACGGCAACTCACCACGCACCCGGTGCACGCGGGGCTGTCGGGTCGGCTCGAGGTTCTTCGCCAACCAGGAACGAACCCGCTCTCGGTAGCTGTCGAGGTCTGCCGTCGGTTCCATCGAGCGGTGTCCCTTCAGAGTCGGTGCAGAGCGCAGATGCGCTCGCGGTGCCATGCCGGGTCGCCGAACAGGGCCGAGTCACCGGCCAGCCGCCGGTAATAGAGATGCATGTCGTGCTCCCACGTGTAGCCGATGCCACCGTGGACCTGGAGGCAACCCTGGGCCAGCTCGATGGCGGAGTCGGAGACGAACGCCTTGACCAGGCTGATGACCTCGGACGCACCGGTGTCGGTGTCCTGTACGGCGCCGATCGCGGCCGACACTCCCGCCTTGCTCGCCTCCAGCAGCAAGCTCAGGTCCGCGAGCAGATGTTTGACAGCCTGGAACGAGCCGATCGGCCGGCCGAACGCGACCCGGTCCTTGGCGTACTGCACCGTGAACTCGAACATCCGGTCCATCGAGCCGATCGTCTCTGCCAGCAGCAATGTCACGGCAACCTGCAGCTGGCGTTCGATGGCGGCCACAGCATCCGAATCCACCCCGAGCCGTGCTACGGACGGAACGACGGCCTCGGAGAACTCGACTCTCGCCAGGCGCCGGGTCAGGTCCAACGTCTCGAGCGGAATGATCGTCAGGCCGGGGGTGGTAGTGGGAACCAGGAATTGTGCCAGCTGGTCGCCAGGAGACATGGTGGAGCTGACCAGGAGCACATCCGCGATGTGCGCGTCCAGGACGAGGTCCTTGGCGCCGGTCAGTGCGTAGCCACCGTCGACCGCCGTAGCGGCGACGCCGCGGGGTGCCCAGTCTCCACCCCCGTCCGTGAGCGCCCAGGTCCCGATGGACCGGCCCGCGGCGAGCGCGGAGAGGTGCGCTTCCTGCTGCTCGGGCGACCCGTACTCGGTGATGGCGCACGCGACCACATTGCTGATCGCCACCGGTCCCGGCTGGAGCATGCGCCCCCGCTCGTGGAGCACCAGCGCCAGATCCTCGAACGGCCGACCGGACACACTTCCGCCGCCGTGCTTTTCGGGGACGAGCAGGGCGAGCCAACCGAGCTCCGCGCCCTTCTGGAAATACTCCGGACGGAAGCCGTGCCTGTCGTCGAGAAGTGACCGCACCTCGCTCAACGGGCAGGATGCCTCCAGGAAGCGCGCTGTGCTGCTGCGGAGCAGCTCTTGGTCACGCGCCGAATCCGCGGTCACCGCCATTGTCTCTCTCCCTTGGGCGGTGGGGGCTCGATTTCCGGTCGTCCCTGCCACCACGTGGTCTCGCCGAGTCTCTGACGTCGCCACGGACCGGACAAGAGCCGATACCGGCGGAAGCAGTGGGTCCACTCGTGGCGCTCGGGCAGCGGAGTGGAACCAGTAGCGCAGTGGCGACTGGCCCTTGTCCAGGCCCCGCCCTGCCGGGGAAGGTCGTCGGGGACAGTCGCGCCGCCATGGGCGCGCCGAGGGGACAGGCGGTAGGGAAGTGGGCTCGAGGACCGGTACTGCGAGTGCGGCACTCGTCGAGGCGCTGGTGGCCGCCGGGGTCAGTCATGCGTTCACGGTGCCGGGCGAGAGCTTCCTCGGCGTGCTCGGCGCACTTCGCGACGAACCACGGATCCGCGTGATGGCGACCCGGCACGAGGGTGGAGCGTCGTTCATGGCCGAGGCGTACGGAAAGCTCACCCGGCGGCCTGCTCTGTGCATGGCTACACGGACGGTGGGGGGTGCGAATCTGGCCATCGGCGTCCACACCGCCCTGCAGGACTCCACACCGATGGTGGCGTTGCTCGGGCAGGTGCCCACCAAGTGGCGGCATAGGGAGGCTTTCCAGGAATCGGACCTTGTCACGGTCTTCGGTCCGATGGTCAAGTGGGCCGTCGAGGTGAGGGATCCGTCCCGGCTCGGTGAGCTGGCGTACCGGGCCGCGCGGCTGGCGATGGACGGCCGTCCTGGGCCCGTCCTGCTCGTCGTCCCCGAGGACATCCTGGAGAAGGAGGTCGACGTGCTTCCCCGCCCGCAGATCGTGCCGGCCCGATCCGTCCCGGATTCCGGCGACGTGGAGGCGGCGGTCCGGCTGCTACGCGCCGGGCGGCGGCCCGCGATCCTCGTGGGTGCTGGTGTGCTGGCGGCGGACGCGACGGCTGTGGCGGTCGCCCTGGCTGAACGCGAGGAGTGTCCGGTCTTCACCAGCTGGCGGCGGCCTGACGCGTTTCCGAACGACCATCGGCTTTACCTCGGGCAGACAGGTCTTGGCTCTCCACCGTCTGTTGTCGAGCGACTGCGATCGGCCGACGCGCTGCTGGTCGTCGGATGCCGGCTTGATGAGATCACCACGTTCGGATACAGCGTCCCGACTTCGACTACCCGGTGGGCGCACGTGGACACCGAACCGCATGGGCTGGTGGGCGACGCGGTGGCTGAGGTGGTGATCCGTGCGGATGCCGGGGAGTTCCTGCGCGCGGCGTCGGCACTGCCCGCCGCGGACAAGCTGTCCGCGGGCGCGCGGGCGAACGTGATGGATCGACATCGCTGGTGCGCGGAGACAACGCCGCGCCGTGGCGTCGCGACAGCCGGTTTCGCGGATCAGCAGGCGATCGCCGGACACCTTCGGCGACTGCTGCCCGACGATGCCGTCGTGGTCACCGATGCCGGAAACTTTTCCGGCTGGGGTGCGCGTTATCTTCGGTGGAACCGCCCAGGCACGTTCCTGGGACCGACCTCGGGAGCGATGGGCTATGCCGTGCCCGCCGCCATCGGTGCGAAACTGGCGAATCCGGAGCGGCAGGTGGTAGCGCTCGCCGGCGACGGCGGATTCCTCATGACCGCCGCTGAGATCGAAACCGCTGTGCGCGAAGACGTCCCGTTCGTGGCCGTCGTTTTCGACAACCGGCAGTACGGGACGATCCGGATGCACCAAGAGTCGCGACTGCCCGGAGACCCGGTCGCGACCGAACTCGGCGAGGTCGACTTCGCCGGACTCACCACGGCATTGGGCGGCAAGGCATTTCGAGTGGACGACGCTGACGACTTCCCTCGAGCATTCGCCGCTGCCACCAACGCCGGAACGGCCGCGACCATCACGGTCCGTGTCGACCCGGACCAATTGTCCGTCGGCCGGGACAGTGTGGCGAACGACTGACCCGGTGGATCGACACCACCGATCAACTACCGACTTACTGGATGACAGCGGTCACGTCCCGGCGACACCGGCCGACGATCGCCCTGCAGGCCGTAGGCGTGACGGTGTCGTCCTGGCCAGCCAAACGCAAACGCCTACTCAGCACGGCCCCGTGTCACCGCACTCGCGCCATGGCCCGATTCGAGCCGACCGAAACTTGGTCGGCTTGCCCGGGATGGGCATCGGCCTGACGGGCCAGTTCGAACAACGGGGACCACTGCGCTCGACGTCGCGCGGGCCGCGTCCCCGTACCGAGACAAGCGTGCTCGGGCTCGACCTCGCGGCCGCGCCTAAACGAGGAGCTGAGATACCCGCAGCGCACCTCCACTTCCGCGCATTTCGGCGAGATTACGCAGCGCCCAGGACACGGCGCGCGTGAACCAACCGGGGGAGCGAGCTGCGGTCGCCGAGGGGTGGTCGAGATCGGGCAGCAGCGCGAAACCGGCCGCCGTCGCCGCGAACACCAGCGACTCGGCCGCGCTGGTGAACCCGGCGAGCTGCGCCACCCCAGCCCGGCACACCACCCCGTCAACGCGTGGATGCGGCCCATCATGACGAGCGCCCGCCTCGCTCCAGCACGGATGACAACGCGGTCTTCTCGTGCCCAGTAGGGCCGGTGTCGTCCCGAGATGGGATTCCCGCGATGGAAGCACAATCGAAAGGGGCGGCATAATGCGGCACTGGCACGTCACCAGCGTCGACGGTGGAGACGGGTGCCCTGCTGTCCCGACTGGACGAATCGTGGCTGAGTGGCGACGGTGTCGCGAGAGCGAGTTGACGATGTCCCGATGATCAGTCTTCGCGGCGCGGGCCCGCGTTTTCCTCCTCGAGACCCGCGTCGGGGTTGACCTTCGCCCAGCCGCGCCGGATGTTCAGCACGGTTTCGCCGTTGAGGTCCTCGCCGGCCCCGTACAGGACGGCTGTGGCTCGACCACCAGAAGTGTTCTTGTGAGCTTTGTCGATGGCCGAGGGCCAGTGGTTCCCTCTGTGTCAAGATCAAGTGAGGCAAGACCTACAAGGCGAAGATCCTCGCCGAGTACGAGGAACTGGACAAGGCCGGCAAGGGTGCCCTGCTACGGCGCGAGGGCCTGTACACGTCGTTGATCGCAGCGTGGCGAGCCCAGCGGGACCAGGCCGTGTTGACGCGTTGGCCAAGCCCGCCGGCCGACCAGCAGCCGACCCGCACGAGCAGGAGAACGCCAAGCTACGCAAGGAAGTCGAGCGCCTGGCCGCCGAGCTGGACAAGGCTCGGAAGGTGATCGAGGTGCAGGGAAAGCTCTCCGCGCCGTTGGGTCAACTCGCGACTGTCCGGCGAACGGGGACAAGCTCAATCGTCGACCGTGGGGATGTCGTGCGGCGGACAGGGCGCCCTGGCCTGACCGTCGCCGCTGGGGTTGAGGCAACAGCAGGCGGGCCGCAGTGTGGTGATGTTGACGGTCGCTTCAACAGGCACCACAAGAAACTCGCGGGACGGGCGCTTCCAACGCCCGTGATCCTTCGGGCGTCCACGCGAAGCGTCGAGCGCGCTGAACCGGCCGTTACATCGACCTTTGTCCTGTCTGCCGGCTTTGCCTGGTCAGAGTGGCTGTCTCCGCGCTGGTTCGTGACTCGAGGGGTGCGTCACCCCGTCGGGGGATTTTCTAGGCCAAGTCTGAGGCCGCGAAATCACGCGACCCGAGGCTGCCCAGCCTGGTCTCGCGGTGCCTCAGACAACGCTTGCGCGACGCTCGCGAAGATCAACAACTCGCCCGATATCTTGGCCTGAAATGTTCCTGACCAGGCAGGGAAAACCCGGGGTCGCACATCGCTGACGCGGTAGGCATCCCCAAGATGGCCGGCGAGCCCAAGCGGGTGCAGCCGAGCAAGGCGCGGCCGCACAGCGAGGGGTAGCAGCGGCGGCCCGGGTTCCTCCTGTATCGCGCGCGGTCTCGTCGTCGCTGTAGCCAACCGGCCGAGGCGTGCGAGCCACTGTCCTGTTCGGACGTTCTCGTTCCGTGACCTCCGGATGGCTTGACGCCTCGTCGTGCGTCTGCCTAATATCCCGACCGGATGGTTTATTAATTCCACAGCCTAGGACTCGACGAAGTGTGGAGGGCTGTTCGTGATCGTCCAACAAGTGGTGAACGGCCTTTGCCTCCGGTGCGCTGTATGCCTTGCTGGCGGCGGGGATAACGGTGATCTACGGGCTGACCCAGGTGGTCAACTTCGCCCAGGGTGAGTTCCTGATGCTCGGTGGGTACCTCGTCCTCACGGTCACCGAGGCCCACGGCGGCTACGTGATCGCGGTGATCGTCGCGGTCGTGGCGCTCGGGCTCGCCGGCGTGCTCACCGAGCGCACTGTCTTCAACGGCGCGGAGAAACGCCCGCTTGCCGGGTTCATCGTCTCGCTGGGCCTGGTCGCCGTGCTGCAGTCGATCGCGGTCGGCGCGTGGAGCGACAACACCCGGTCCATCGACACACCCGTACTGGGGACTGTCCAATTAGGAGACTTGATCATCGCGAGGCAGCGGCTCATCGTGCTCGTCGTGGGCGTTGTCGTGGTGATCGCGCTGATGGTCTATCTCAAGTGGACACGGCCGGGACGGGCCCTGCGCAGCGTCGCCGGCGACCGGATGATGAGTGGAATTCTCGGCATCAACACGCGCGCCGTGGTGACCAGGGCGTTCCTGATCGGCACCGCGACCGCCGGCCTGGCCGGTGCGCTGCTCGTGTCGGTATCCCCGATCACCCCGTACATCGGCGGGAACTTCGTGTTCAAGGGCTTCGCGGTGGCGCTCATCGGGGGGCTCGGCAACGTGACCGGCGCGGTCGGCGCCGGGTTCGCGCTCGGCGTGATCGAGGCCGTGCTCACCAGCTACGTCAGCGGCGCATGGCAGGACGCGTACGTGTTCGCCATCATGATCCTCTTCCTCCTGGTGCGGCCCACGGGCCTGCTCCGCGGCACCGCGGGGGCGAAACTGTGACGATCCGCCTGCCACACAACGCATTCGCGCGCCATCTCACGGTGTGGGCCTTCGTCGCCCTTGTCGTGGTGGTCACCTACGCGGCGAGCCGGAGCCTGTACACCGCGACGGT
Organism: Amycolatopsis sp.; assembly: GCA_035547575.1. Taxonomy (GTDB): domain Bacteria; phylum Actinomycetota; class Actinomycetes; order Mycobacteriales; family Pseudonocardiaceae; genus Amycolatopsis_E. The sequence goes on from DASZUO010000232.1 coordinate 90,743, forward strand.
GATCTCAGCGTTCAGCTACGCGGTCGCGAGCAGCGGCCTCGGCTACATCTACGGCCAGGCCGGAATGCTGTCCATGGCGCAGGCCGGCCTGTGGGGTATCGGCGCGTTCGTCGCGGCGATCGCGACCGACGACTGGGGCTGGGGGTTCCTCACGTCCTGCCTCGTCGCGATCGTGCTGTGCACCGTCGCCGGGCTCGTGCTGGCGGTGCCTGCCTTGCGGGTGAAGGGTCACTACTTCCTCATCATCACGTTCATCGCCACCCTCCTGCTGGTCACCGTCGGCACGAACGTCTCCGTCACCGGTGGGGCGCAGGGCCGGGTGATCGCGGACATGCCATCGATCTTCGGCTGGACCGCCGACACCCCCACCGCGATGCTGATCATGTTCGGTGTTCTCTATGCGATCGCGGCATCGGTCCTGATCCTGCTCAAGCGCACGCGGTCCGGCCGCCTGACGTTGCTGGTGCGGGAGAACGAGACACTGGCTGCGGCGCTCGGCGTCAACGTCGCCGCGCTGAAGTTCCTGGCGTTCGCGATCTCGGGGGCGTTCGCGGGCCTCGGCGGCGCGATGTACGCCTACTTCATCCAGGCCATCGCGCCGGAGACGTTCGGCCTTGGCGCGGCCACCATGCTCGCCGCCGCCGTGATCGTCGGTGGCGCGCGGTTCACCCTGGGGCCACTCATCGGCGCCCTGATCATCCAGCTCGTCCCGCTGCTGCTGGGCTTCTCGCCCACGGTGTCCGCCGGCGTCAACGGCGCGCTGCTGGTCGTCATCATCCTGGTCGCGAGCGGCGGCGTGGCCGGGCTCGCCGCGCGGCTGGGCACCCTGCTGCGGAGGCGGCGCGTGCCGGTGCCGGAGCGGGACCGGGTTCTGGAGGACAGTCGATCATGACACGCCTGGAATGCGTCGACCTGACCCGGCGGTACGGCGGGGTCCGCGCGCTCGACGCGATCACCCTCACCATGGACACCGGTGCCGCCGCCGGGGTACACGGCATCATCGGCCCGAACGGCTCGGGCAAGACGACGCTGTTCAACGTGCTCTCCGGGTTCGTGCGCCCGACCTCGGGCCGGGTTCGCTTCGACGGCGCGGACGTGACGCGCTGGCCCGCGTACCGGCGTTCCCGGCGCGGGCTCGTGCGGACCTTCCAGCAGGCGATGAGCTTTCCGGGGCTCACGGTCCGGCGCTCGCTCGAACTGGCGGCACTGGCCGCGAAGACAGGTCGCGAAAGCGTCGAGCGAGTGATCGCGTCCGCCCAGCTGGAGCCCTTTTTGGACGATGTGTGCGGCTCGGTGCCGTTCGGCGTGGCCCGGCGGCTCGGGGTGGCGCTCGCGTTGCTGCGCGGTCCGAAGCTGCTCCTGCTGGACGAGCCCGCGGCCGGGCTCAACGACGGCGAGAGCGAGCGGCTGGCGGACCTGCTGGTGTCGCTGGCCTCCGACGGCACCGACATCCTCGTGGTGGAGCACGATCTGTCGTTCCTGGCGCGGGCGTGCACCCGGCTCTACGCGATCGACGCGGGCCGGCTCATCGCGGAAGGCGAGCCGCAGGATGTGCTGGCCGCCCCGCAGGTCGTCGAGAGCTACCTGGGGAGGGTCGCCGATGCTACGGATTGAGGACCTGTCGGCAGGCTATGGGGCCCGTACGGTGCTGCACTCGGTGTCGCTGTCGATCGCCGATGGCGAGGCGGTAGCGGTGCTCGGGCCAAACGGTGCCGGGAAGTCCACTTTGGTCAAGATGGTGGCGGGCGCGGTCCGGCCGAAGTCCGGCCGGGTGTTCTTCGGCGACACCGACATCACCGCGCTGAAACCGTGGAAGCGCACCGAGCTCGGGCTGGCCATGGTGCCCGAGGGGCGGCACATCATCCCCGGGCTGACGGTCGACGAGAACCTCCGGGTGGGCGCGCATCTGGTGCGCGACCGCAAGAAACTGACATCCTCTTTGGACATGGTGTTCACCATGTTCCCGATTCTGGCCGAGCGGCGCCGTCAACAGGGCACCACGCTCTCCGGCGGTCAGCAGCAGATGCTGGCGATCGGCCGTGCTCTCATGAGCTCGCCGAAGCTGCTCCTGCTCGACGAGCCGTCGCTCGGGCTGGCACCCGTGGTGCGCACCCAGCTGTCCACGATCCTGCGCGAGCTGCGCGCCGGCGTGTCGATCCTGCTCGTGGAGCAGGAACTGGCGCTCGCGATGGACGTGACCGACCGATACCACCTCATGCGGGACGGGGCCTTCGTGGCAGACGGCGTCTCCGGTGAGGAAGGCGAACAACTCCTGCGAACGGAGTACCTGAGATGACCCGACAAGTGGAGGAACGATGAGAAGGCAACGGCGCCTGCCCATTTCCCTGCTGGCCGTCGCGACCGTGGCGGCGCTGACCGCCTGCGGTTCCGGCGGCGGCGACACCGGTTCCGGTGGTGATGGTGGCTCCACCGTCGTCATCGGCGACAACGACTCGTTCTCCGGCGCCTACTCGGCGTACGGGCTCGCCGGCCAGGCGGGCGTGAAGATGGCCATCGACGACATCAACGCCGCGGGCGGCTTCACGATCGGCGGCAAGAAATACACCCTGCGATTGGACGCCAAGGACAACCGCAGCGACCCGACTGTGGCCGCTACCCAGACCACCGCGCTGATCCGGGACGACCAGGCCAAGGTCATCTTCGGCCCGACCGTCGGGGTCACCGCGGGCCCGACCGTGCCGCTCACCCAGGCGCAGAAGGTCCTGCAGCTGTCGCCGGCGTCCATCCTGGAGAAGTCGCTGACGCCGGATCTGGTCACCGGCAGCAACAAGTGGCTGTTCCACAACCTGATCGACGAGCCCACGATCTCGAAGTACTTCGTGCAGGGCATGAAGCAGTACCTGCCCACGGCCAAGAAGATCGCGATCCTCTACCCGAACGACTCGAACTCCTCCTTCATCCTGCCGATCGCCACGAAGGCGCTGACCGACGCGGGATACGAGGTGAGCCAGACTCTGTACCCGAGTGGCACCACCGACTTCACCAGCTACCTGACGTCGGTGAAGAACAGCCATCCGGACGTGCTGTGGCTGAGCTACGTTCTCGGTGACGCGCAGGCCCAGCTGAAGGCCGCGAACGACCTGAAGGCGGCGCCGGCGTTCGCCGGCTGGAACCTGGCACCGTCCATTGCGGACAGCGCACCGGCGTCGCCGCTGTACCTGCTGTTCAACACGCGCCAGCCCTACGCTGCGACCACCCCGCAGGCCGCGGACTTCTTCACCAAGCTCAAGGCCGCGTCGGGCGGCACGATGCCGCAGCTGGCCGGCCAGGCGCTCTGGTACTACGACTACGTCTTCATGCTCGTCGACGCGATGAAAGTGGCGAACTCGACCACCGACACGACGGCGATCGCGGCCGCACTGCAGAAGACGACGCGGGACGGCGTGCTCGGCAAGATCTCGTGGGACCCCGTGCACACCGCGCGGCACAGCGTCGACGTGGCGCTGGTGCAGAACGGCAAGGTCGACGCCAAGGCGCTCGACGACGGGCAGTAGGCGGGGAGAAAGGAGGAGCCTGTGGACTTCGTGGGAAACCTGACGCTGCACGACTACATCGCTTCGCACGCGCGGGCGCGGCCGGAGAGCAGGTTCTGCCTCTCCGGCGGGCGGTGGCGGACCTGGGGCGAGTTCGAGCGGCGAGTGGTAGCCGGCGCGTCGATGCTGGCCGCGTCCGGCGTGCGCCGAGGGGATCGGGTCGTGGTGCTGATGGGCAACACCGGCGACTGTGTCGAGGTGATGACCGCAGTGCAGCGCAGCGGTGCGATCTGCGTGCCGTGCAGCCCGTTGTACCAGCCGGACGAGGTCGCGGCGGTGCTCGAGAACTGCGAACCGGTGCTGCTCGTCGCCGACAGTGCCAACGAGGCGACCGCGCTCGCGGTCGCGGACCGGGTGCCGGGTATCCGGCTGGTCACCGAGTCGCCGCGGTCGCGGGCGACCTGCACGATCGGGGATCTGTTCACCGCGTCGCCTGCCGGGGAGTACCGGCCGCGGCCGGACGACGTCGCGGTGATCATGCACACCTCGGGGACCACCGCGCGGCCCAAGGGCGTGGTGCTGACGCACGGCAACCTCCTGCACAACGCCACGACCATCGCACGGGCGGTCTCGTGGCGGCGCGATGACGTGTCGCTACACTTCTTTCCCCTGCAGCACGCCAACGGCGGGTTGTCCAACCTCGGGCCGGTCCTGCTCACCGGCGCGGCCATGGTGCTGGAGCCGAAGTTCAGTGCCGGCCGGTTCGGCTCGTTGCTTACCACCCACCGGATTACGTTCACCAGCGTCAATGCCACCCACGTGAAGTTCCTGCTGAACACCGAGCCGACGGCCGCCGACGCGGCGCACGGCTGCTGGCGGATGCAGCTCGGGCTCACCCTCGATCCGCGGCTGTGGCGGGAGTTCGAGGCCAGGTTCGCGACCCGCTGCCTGCCCACCTACGGGTGCACCGAGTCGCTGGGCGCGGTGGTGTATGGGTCGCTGGACCGGGACCCCGCGCCGGGCAGCTGCGGCCGTCCATTGCCGGGTTACGACGTCACCGTGATCGGTGAGGACGGCGCCGAACTGTCGGCAGGCGAGACCGGGCGCGTGCGGATCCGCGCGACGAGCCGGCACGGCCTGGCGCGCGGTTACTGGCCGGACCAGCAGCCACCCGCGGGCGGACTGGTGACCAACGACCGGGGCTACTTCGACGACGACGGGCACCTGTTCTTCACCGACCGGGCCGGCGACATGATCAAGCGCGCCGGATTCAACGTCGCGCCCGCCGAGGTCGAGCGCGTGCTGATGGAGCAGGACGCGGTGGCGGACGCCGTTGTGGTCGGGGTGCCCGATCCGATGCGGGAGGAGACGATCGTCGCGTTCGTGGTCGCCGAGCGGGCGCAGGAGCCGCCGGCCGAGGCGGAGCTGCTGTCGGCGCTGTCGGCGAGGCTGGCGACGTACAAGGTGCCGGAGAAGGTGATCTTCGTCGAGGAGCTCGAGACGGACGCGCTCGGCAAGGTGCGGCGGCACACCTTCCGCGCGCGGGCGGCCGCGGCGCTGGCAGGCTCCGCCGACACGGGAGCGCTCCGATGACGGCACGGGATAAGGTGGAACGCGCCATGGCAGCCACCAGCGACACGCCCAAACGAGGGCCGGGGCGCCCCGCCGACGGGTTCCCGCGCCGCCGCGAGGAGATCATCGAGGTGGCGAAGGGCCTGTTCGCGGCGAACGGCTACCCGAACACCACCGTCGCGCAGATATGCGAGACCGCCGGGCTGACCAAGGGGCTGTTCTACCACTACGTGAAGTCGAAGGAAGAGCTGCTGCTCGCGATCTTCGACTCCTACACGATCCCGACATTGCAGGCATTGCGGGAGGTACGGGACTCGCCCGAGTCCTGCACCGACCAGTTGCGCGAGATCAGCAGCCTGATGGTGCGCACGATCGCCGCGAACCTGGCCGAGGTCAACATCGTCGATCGCGAGTTGCCGTTGCTGCGCAGCGACGACCCGCAGTGGGCGCCGAGCCGGAAACGGATGCGGGAGATCGACGCGATCATCCGCAACGTGATCCGCGGTGGTGTCGAATCGGGTGAGTTCCTGCCGATGGACGAGGTGCTCGGCGCGATGGCCTTCTGGGGAATGCACAATCACATTTCCCGGTGGTTCGGTCCGAAATGGACGGACCGGGTGGACGACATCGCGGATGCGTTCGCCCAGGTCCTGCTGCGTGGGTTCGTCGCGGCGCCGCAGAGGAAACGGCGCTAGCCAGACTACTACTGGGAAATTCGGACAACGTCCGGTTCTGTTCATCATGCTCGGAAACGGGCTTTTCCGATGCGATATGCGAAGGCGGCGAAATGCACGACGCGTTGCTGGAGGGCGAGACCACGGTCCGGGACGGGGTCGTCCGTGTGCTCGAGGATGCCGGTATCGGCGCCGTCTTCGGGATGCCCGGCGGGCACACCGGCGTGATCTACGATGCGCTGTTCGACCACCGGGACCGGATCCGACCGGTACTGGTCCGGGAGGAATCGGTCGCCGGGATCATGGCGCAAGTCTACGGCAGGCTCACCGGACGGCCCGGGGTGGCGATCGGCCAGGCCGCGTTCATGCTGAGCGCGTCGGCGGGCGCGCTGGAGGCGACCCTGTCCTCCTACCCGATGCTGCTGCTCACCGATTTCAGCGTGGAGGCGCGGTTCGCGCACGCCGGGGCATACCAATCCGGTTCGGGCGAGTACGGCTCATGGGACGCGCGCGCCGCGTTCGCCGCCTTCACCCGGCGGGTGGTGGTGGCCCGTGGTGGCGCCCAGACCGTCGCCGCGACGCAACTGGCGGTCCGGCACGCACTGGCGAGCGGCGGGGGTTGCGTCGCGATGCTGTTCCCCCGCGAGGCGCTGCGCGGGCGTATCCGCCCGGGCGCGCCCGCGCTGTACGCGCACGACTACGACCCTCCGGCGCTGACATCGCCGCGGGCCGAGATCGAGCGTGCGGCCGGGCTGCTCGCGGGTGCGCGCAGGCCGGTGCTGATCGCGGGCAACGGCGTGCACCGTGCCCACGCGTACGACGAACTCCTTGCCCTTGGTGAGGAACTGGCCGTCCCGGTGGTCACCACGGCGGGCGGCAAGAGCGCGATCAGCGAGCGGCACCCCCTCGCACTCGGCGTGTTCGGCACCTTCGGCACCGACGCCGCGAACGCGGCCGTCGCCGATGCCGACGTGGTGCTCTCGGTGGGGTCGCGGCTCGCGCCGTCGGACACCGCGAACATGAACCCCGACCTCATCGCGTCGGGACGGCAGACGATCATCGCTATCGACGTGGAGCCGCGCAACCTCGGCTGGACTTACCCGTTGGACTGCGCGCTCGTCGGCGACGCCGCGGCGGTGCTGCGGGAGCTGCACGACTGCTGCGCCACGAAAACCCACGACCGCGAGCCCGGTCTCGCCCGCGTCGGCGAGATCAAGCAGCGGCACCCGTGGGACGACGGGCGCTCCGGCGCCCCGGAGCTGTCCGCCACCGACGTGATCAGCGAGCTCGGCGAGCTGCTGCCCGACGACGCGATCGTGACCGCGGACGCCGGGGAGAACCGGATCTTCCTGACCAAGTATTTCCGGACCAGACGCGCCGGCTCGTTCCTGCAGGCCGCCGGTATCGGCACGATGGGGTACTCGATGCCCGCGGCGATGGCGGCCAAGCTGGTGCACCCGGACCGCCCGGCGGTCGCGGTGTGTGGCGACGGCGGATTCGCGATGGCGATGAACGCCCTGCTGACCAGCATCGAGGAGCAGCTGCCGATCGTCGTGGTGGTACTGGACAACACATCGCTGGGCTGGGTGCTGCACGGGCAGGGCCAGCGGCCGATCGCGAGCGAGTTCCACGACTTCGACTACGCGGCGATCGCGGAAGCCATCGGCTGCCGTGGCACGCGGGTGCGCACCGCGGCCGAGTTCCGCACCGAGTTCGCCGGGGCGCTGGCCTCGGATCGGACGACGGTGCTCGATGTACGGGTGTCGCGCGAACCGTCCTTTGCGGACGTCACGTCGCCGCTGGCCGGCTGGGAACGCGTGAACTCCGGGAAAGGGAGAAAAGAATGACCGACTACGATCTGGTGCTCGCCGGGGGAGAGGTGATCGACCCCGCCCAGAACGTGCATGGCCGCCGCGACATCGCTTTCGCCGACGGCAAGGTGGCGGCGATCGAGGAGCACATCGCGCCGGAACGGGCGGCACGGCTGCTCGACGTCTCGGGTTCCCATGTGGTGCCTGGGCTGGTGGACATCCATTCGCACTTCTTCTACGGCTTCACCCCGATCAGCCGAGACCCCCGCACCGATATCGTGCCGACGGGGGTGACCTGCTCGGTCGACGCCGGTACAGCGGGATCCGAGAACTTCACCAACCTGCGTGAGTTCGTCATGAAGCCCTCGGCGCTGCGGCTGTACGCGTTCCTGAACGCCGAGGTACTCGGCATGGCGGCGCGTCGCTACACCGACGAGCGGATGCCCTTCGCACACCCGGACAAGGCGGCCGGGATGGTGAAGCGGAACAGGGAGACGATCGTCGGGGTCAAGGTGCAGCTGCCGGGTTCGCAGAGCCCGTACGTCGACGACTCGATCGCGCTGCTCGATTGTGGCCGCCGGGCCGCGCGGGACGCCGGAGTGCCGATGATGGTGCACATCGACGGCGGCATCGAGATCGACGAACTGGTCGGCCGGCTCGAACCAGGCGACATCATCACACACTGCTTCCAGGGCCGGGAACCCTCGGTGCTCACCGAAAGCGGGCTGCACCCGGCAGTGCGGCGCGCGGTCGAGCGGGGCGTGCTGCTGGACCTCGCGCCCGCGGGCCGCAACCACTTCGCCTGGCGGGTGGCCGCCGCAGTGTGCAAGGAAGGCTACTTCCCCAACACCATCTCCAGCGACTACGCGACCGCGCCGCGCGGCGTGCACGGCTTCATGCGGTCGCTGCCCGAGGCGATGTCGATGATGCTCAGCCTCGGCATGCCGCTGGACGACGTGGTGGCCGCCGCGACGACCACCCCGGCGTCGGCGCTCGGGCTCGGTGACCGCCACGGCACGCTGCAGGTCGGCCGCGCCGGGGACGCCGCCGTGCTCCGGCTGGACCAGGTGTCCGACGAATTTCCCGATATGGAAGGAGGTTCCCGCGTGCTCGACGAGGTATTGACGCCACGGGTGACAGTGCTGGGCGGCGAGATCGTGTGGGAGAGCTCCGATGAGTGACCGCGCGCAGGCCGCGATCGCCGGCTTCGGCATGACCGAGCTGTACAAGCGGGGGACGGCCACCAAGACACTCGCCGGGCTGTGCTGCGAGGCGATCCTGGCAGCCTGCAGGGACGCGGGCATCAGCCCCCACGACATCGACGGGTTCACCTCCTACGCCGACGAGACCCCGCCGGACCAGCTCGCCGAGGCACTCGGCATGCACGAGCTGCGCTACGCGGGTGCGGTGTTCGGTGGCGGTGGCGGCGGCTCGTGCGCGGCGATCGGCAACGCCGCCAACGCGATCGCGGCCGGAGACGCCGAGATCGTCGTGCTGTACCACGCGATGCGGCGCACCGAGGAGCGGCGCTACGGCGGCGCGGCGGGGCTGGCCTACCACCCCGGCAGTGAGTGGGCGTCACCGTTCGGCCTGATGACCCCGGCCCAGTCGTTCGCGATGATCGTGCGGCGGCACATGCACGAGTACGGCACCAAGCCGGAGCACCTCGCCGCCCTGGCGATTACCCAGCGGGAGCACGCGGTCCGCAACCCGCTGGCGAAAATGCGCAAGCCACTGACCCTCGAGGACTACTTCGCGGCGCGCATCATCGCAGACCCTTTCCGGCTGTTCGACTGCACCCTGGAGAACGACGGTGCCGCGGCGATCGTGGTCACCAGCGCCGCACGTGCGGCGGATCTGGCGCAGCCGCCCGCGTTCGTCAAGGCGGTCAGTCAGGGCGGGCCGCCGTCCTGGGCGAACCCGCTCTACGACCACAACGCGCTGCCGGAGATCTACCCGACGGCCGGACATTCCACGATCGCGCGCAACCTCTACCGCAAAGCCGGGATCGGTCCCGCGGACCTCGACGTGGCCGAGCTGTACGACCACTTCACCGGGATGGTCCTGCTGCAACTGGAGGACTACGGAATCGCTGAGCGCGGGCAGGCCGGGGCCTACGTCGAGGCCGGGCACGCGCGCTGGGACGCCGGCAAGGTCGCGGTCAACACCCACGGCGGCAACATCTCCGAGGGCAACGTGCACGGGACGACACACATCATCGAGGCGGTCCGGCAGCTGCGCGGAACCTCCAGCAGCCAGGTCGAGGGTGCGGAGCTTGCCCTGGTGACCGCCGGTCCCAGCATGATCCCGTCCAGCTCCATGATTCTGGCCAAGGAGGCGTCGTGACGGAGCCCTATCTGCCGGTCGGCACCGCGAAAGTCTTCGTGAACGAGCTCAGCGAGGGATTCTGGGACGCGTGCCGGCGCGCGGAGCTGACCGTGCAGTGCTGCCGGTTCTGTGGGCACTACCAGCACCCGCCGCGGGTCGGCTGCGCGAACTGCCAGGGCGACGACCTGTACTGGGCGCGTGTGCCCGGCACCGGCGTTGTGTACTCCTACACGATCGTCCACCACGGCATCGGAGAGCTGGCGGCGTACGTGCCGTTCACCATCGTCGTCGTGGAGCTGGACGAGTCCGGTACTCGGCTGGTCAGCAATCTGGTGGGCGTGCCGCCGGACTCGGTGACCGTGGGTCTGAGGGTGATGGTCACCTGGCAGGACACGGGCGAGTTCGTTATTCCGCGGTTCCGCCCGGCCCGCTGAGGTCCTTCACCGCTCGCGGCGGCGGCGGGCGCGTGTGAGCCGGTCCAGCAGGTGCCAGCCGTTGCCCACCGGACACTGGACCGTCCGCAGCCGGCCGCCCGAGCGGGCCACGTACCGGCCCGCCGCCTCGGCCGTCGGGATGACGGCGCGGTGGTCACACGCGGGGCACCTCTCGGACTCGCTGTACGACCACTCGTTCACCGTTTCACCTCGAGTCACGCGACGTGCGGGACGACCTCCGCGGCCACGCGTTCCATCTGCCGGGCCTCGTCGGACAGGGGCGTGAACAGGATCAGCTCGGCGCCCGCCTCGGCCACTTCCCGTGTGCCCGCGACGACGTCCTCGGGGGTCCCCGCTACCGCCACGGCCTCCAGTCCCGGCCTGCCGTAGAGCCGTTCGAGGTCGTCGGCGACCCGGCGGCGCGCCCGGTCCGCGTCGTCGTCGATGGCGAAGTAGATGCGTTTCGCGAGCGCGAACGTGCCAGGGTCGCGGCCGGACTCCGCCAGCGCCTCGCGGACCGTGCCGACCTGCCGGACGAAGGCCGCGGTCGTCGTGGAGCCCGCACCGAAGAACCCGTCGCCGTAGCGGACCGCGCGCCGCAGCGCTGCCGCCGCGCTGCCGCCGAACCACAGTGGCGGACCGGGCCGCTGCGCGGGCTTGGGGTCCACCGCGGCATCGGTGAGCTGCCAGATCTGCCCGTCGAACGTCACCGTGTCCTTGGCCCACAATTCCTTGAGCAGCCGGACGCCTTCGGTGAAGCGGGTGACCAGCCGCGACGGGTCGACCTCGAACGCCGAGAACATCCGGCCTCTCCCACCGGTGCCGACGCCGACCTCGAGCCGCCCGCCGCTGAAGTAGTCGAGGGTGGCCAGGCTCTTGGCCAGGTGCACCGGGTTGTGCAGCGGCGTGACGAACACCGAGCAGCCGAGCCGGAGCCGTTCGGTGCACGCGGCGGCGTAGGTCATCGTCTCGATGGCGCTCGCCTGCGGCATGCCCCCCATCGTCAGCACCTGCTCCTGGGTCCACCCGCTTTCGAAGCCGAGTTCCTCGGCGCGCCGCACGTACGCGCGGAACGCTCCGGCGTCGAAAGCGGTGGCGGCGCCCTGCGGAATGGAGATACCGAATCGCATGGGCCCAGCTTAGGCAGTAGCGGGCTTGCGCAGCCGGATCGCCACGACGAGAAGCGCCACGACGGTCAGCCAGATGTAGGCGTTGTGGTAGAGCACGCCGAGGTGGTTCCACGACGGGAAGTCCAGGATGCTGCTTCTGTCGTCGACGCCGACCAGCTTCAGCAGCCCGCCGGAGGCCACCGCGGCGCTCAGCACGAGCCCGATCCACGCCAGCACCGCGCCCCGGCGCAACGACGCGTGCAGCAGGAAGATCAGCAGCGCGCCGAGCCACACCCAGTGGTGCACCCAGCTGTAGGGCGAGACCGCCGTGGTGGCCAGCCCGCACAGCGTCACCGCGAGCAGTTCCTCACCGCGGAACGACAGCCACCGCGCGAGCAGCAGGCACGCGACCGCGAGCACGGCGGCCAGCGCGAGCCACAGCAGCTTCATCCCGCCGTCGAGACCGATGCTGCGCGCGAACATGCCGCGCAGCGACTCGTTCGACGGGTTCTCCGGCACGCCCACCCTGGTCGGGTCGGCGAACGCGCCGGACCAGAACGTCCTCGAATCGTGCGGCAGCACGAGGAACCCGAGCAGTATCGTCGCCACGAACGACCCCGCCGACACGGCCGCCGCCCGGTAGCGGCGGGTGAACACCAGATACAGCACGAAGAACAACGGCGTCAGTTTGATACCGGCCGCGATCCCGGTGAGGATTCCCTTGCCGCGGAAGGAATCCGGCAGCACCATGTCGACCAGCACCAGCGTCATCAGGATGATGTTGACCTGACCGAACGCCATCGTCTCGCGGATCGGCTCGCACCACATCAGCAGGCCCGCGATGGGCACGCTCCACACGGCCAGCCGGACGTCGCGCCGGTAGCCGAGCATCGCGAGCGCCGCCCACACCGCGACCGCGAGCGCGGCGAAGTCACCGAGCGCACCGACGTAGGTGAAGAGATCGCCGTGCAGCTTCGCCAGCGGCACGAACAGCAGCGCCGCGAACGGCGTGTAGACGAACTCCCAGACGCCGCGCGTGTTGCCGAGCAACGGGGTGTCGTATACCGACGTGCCGTCGAGGATGCGGGCACCGGCGATCTGGTACACCCCGAGGTCCTTGAGGTGCATCAGCGTGCCCGTGTCCCCGAGGACCTGCTTGATGTACCACGCGCCGGCCGCCGCGCCCAGCACGAGCACGAGCCAGAAGGCCGCCGCCGGGACCGGCCGTCTCTCCCGCGCCGGGGGCTGCGGCGCGTGGGCCGGGGCCTCGACGGCGGATGACGACACGATTACCCCCAGTGGTGTACTGGACTGCTGGCGAACGCCAAGCGTAACGGCCTGGAAGGCCCCTGCCTACGCCGGGCAGAGCGTGCCGCCGGCGGGCACCTTGCCGTCGACCAGGAACGCACGCACCGTCTCGGCGACGCACGGCGAGGTGAGCGCGCCGTGCCCGGCGCCCTGCCAGGAAACCCGCACGGCGCTGGACATCTGGTCGGTGGCGCGCATGGTGCCCGTCTCGGGCGTCACCGGGTCGGCAGCGGTGCTCGTCACCAGGATGGGCGGGGTGCCCGATACCCCGAGCGACGGCGGGGCGTCCACGCGTCCGGGCCACGGCAGGCACCACGCCAGCCGCTGCGTGACGAGCCCGCCGAACAGGGCCGACCGGGTGCGGAGCTGGTCGGTGAGCTGGGTGATCTTGTCGGCCGACACGCGGGCGGTGGTGTCGTTGCACAGGGTCGCCAGCGCGCCGTCGAACCGCGACGGCGCCAGCGGCGAGCCGTTGATCAGCGGGGCGACGAACGCGGCCAGCTGGGTGGTGCTGCCGCCACGCGCGGCCTGGATCGCGGTGGCGAGTTCCGGCCAGCGGGCCGTGTCCCGCAGTCCGTACAGGATGGCGTTGAGCGCGACACCCGGATCGAACGGGACGCCGCTGGAGAGCGTGGGCGGGTTGCCGCGCAACTGCTGGAGCAGCGCGGTCACCGCGCCGGTCGCGTCGCCGCCGAGCGGGCAGCCGCGCGCCGCGCAGAATCTGCCGAACGCGTCGAGCGTCGCCTGCGCGGCGGTGGCGAGGTCGCCGAGCACGATCGCCGGATCCGGTGACGGGTCGGGAATGCCGTCGAGCACGATCCGGCCGAGCCTGCCGGTGTAGCGGGTCGCGTAGGCGGTGAGGACGTCGGCGGCCTCGCCGCGCGCGATCGCGTTGAGCTTCGGCACGCCCAGCTCCTGGCGCACCTGCTCCAGATCGCCCGCGGTGCGCCAGCCGTCCAGCGCCTGCTGGGTGTTGCCCAGCTCGATCGCGCACTGCTGCCCGGCCTTGCGCGCGGCGTCGAGGACCGTTTCGACGTCACCGCCCGCGGGGTCCTGGCTGAGCAGTTGCCCGCGGACATCGGTGGGCACGCAGCCGATCGCGTCGGAGTCGCCGGTGCCGCGCCGGTCCATGCCGATGAGGGAGAACCGCTGCAGTATCGCGGGCGGCAGGACGGCGGCCAGGTGCGCGGCGTAGAGCGTGCCGGGTTCGCCGTCGATGTCGTTCAGCACGACGAGCGGGATCGGTCCGTCGCCGGCCTTGAGCAGCGCGATGTGGGTCTGCACGCGGCCGGGCAGGTCGGGTGCGTCGAGCACGGACTGCACGCCGGCGCAGGAGAAGTGCAGCGAGTCCGGCACGGCGGGCGGGTCGGGACGGCTGCGGGTGTCCTGATCGCAGTCGGTCCACGGGATCGACGGGGACTGCGGGTCGGTCAGCGGCGGCAGCGGCACCACCGGCGGTGCGCTCGACGCCGTGGTGGCCGACGGCTCGTCGTTGTCCACCACGGGCGGGCGCTGGGACGGCCCCGCGGTGCACCCGGTCAGCAGGGCGGGCACCAGTAACGCGAGCGTGAGCAGGGCGGGCCGGCGGAGCAAGTCGGAAATCCCCTCGTGTCCGATGCGAGTTCGTGCTGCTCCGACCTTCGCACGTGCGCCGTGAGCGGTCGGTAAGCGGGGGTTACGCGCGGACTTCGCCGTTGAACACGGCGTCGAGGTCATAGCGGGCGGGCTCCTCGAGCTGGGCGTAGCCGCACGAGGACGGTTCGCGGTCGGGGCGCCAGCGGACGAACTGCGCGGTGTGCCGGAAACGCGCGGGCTGCCCGCCCTCGGTGTGCTCGTAGCCGACTTCGACCACGCGTTCCGGGCGCAGCGGCACCCACGGCTGCTCCGTGCTGCGCCAGCGGGTGATGCCGCCGGGCAGCCGCTGGCCCTCGACGACGGCGTCACCGAGCCACGGGTGCGGCCCGTCGGTGATCAGCTCCGCCAGTTCCGTGGCCAGCTCGCGCCGCCGCGCCGCGGGGAACGACCCGACGACGCCGGGGTGATGCAGGACGCCGTTGTCGTCGTGGAGGCCGAGCAGCAGCGACCCCACCGCCTGGCCGGGTTCGCTGTCCGCGTGCCAGCGCAGGCCCGCGACGACGCAGTCCGCGGTGCGGGCGTGCTTGTACTTCGCCATGATCCGCTTGCCCGGCGAGTACGGCGCGTCCATCGGCTTGCCGATCACACCGTCGAGCCCGGCGCCCTCGAACAGGGTGAACCAGTGCCGCGCGGTGACGGGGTCGGTGGTCGCGGGCGTGATGTTGATGCCCTCGCCGGTCAGCTTCTCCAGGCGGTCCCGGCGCGCACTGGTCGGCTCGTCCAGCAGCGACCGATCGTCGAGGGCGAGCAGATCGAACGCGACGAACGTGGCCGGGGTCTGCCCGGCCAGCAACATGACCCGGCTCTTGGCGGGGTGGATCCGCTCGGTCAGCGCGTCGAAGTCCAGGTGCCCGTCGTGGGCGACCACCAGCTCCCCGTCGAGCGCCACCGCCGCGGGCAGCACCGCACCCAGCTGCTCGAGCACCTCGGGGAAGTACCTGTTCAGCGGTTTGCCCGCGCGGGACTGCAGCGTCAGCTCGTCGCCGTCGCGGAAGACCAGGCACCGGAACCCGTCCCACTTCGGCTCGAACAGCAGACCGCCGGTGTCCGGAATGGTCTTGGCCGCTTTGGCGAGCATCGGCTGGATAGGCGGTCGCAACGGCAGCATGCCGCCATTCTGCCTCAGCGCGGAAGCGGGAGCTTGCATTCGTAGAAGACGAGCGGGCCTTCGACGGGATCGATACAGGCCTCGTCGAAGCGGAAGCCGAGCGAGCGGACCAGCGCGATCGACGCGTGGTTCGCCCGCGCGATCGTCGCGTAGACCACGCGGGCCGCACCCGTGGAGTACGCCCAGTCGGTGAGGGCGTGAATCGCTTCGCGCGCGATGCCGCGGCGCCGGTAGCCGGGCAGCACCTCGTAGCCGATCTCGACCACGGCGAGATCGTCCGGCGGATTGTGGAACCCGACCTCGCCCACCAGGCGTTGCTCCTCGCGCAGCACGATGGCGCGCGACAACCAGGGGCCGGCGTCGGGATCCGCGCGCAGGAGCTCGTGGTTGACCCGCGCGGGCACCACGCCGAGCCACTCGCCGGGCGCCTCGGCGCCGAGGTCCGCCTCCACTGCGGCCCGATCGCCGCCGGCGATCCGCGCCAGGGTTTCCGTTGTCAGCTCCAGCAAGTCCAGCCGTGGGGAACGGAGCACGCGTACACGTTAGCCGCGTTTCCGGTACCGCAACATGGAAAAGCCGTCCTCGTGCAGAACGGAGGCCAGTTCGAGGCGGCGGGCGTCGCTCGAGACGCGGCCCATCGCGATGCGGCCCGCGCCGGCGCCCGCGAGGACCGGGGCGATGGTCAGGCACAGCTGGTCCACCAGGTCCTCGGCGATCAGCTCACCCAGCAGCAGCGGCCCGCCCTCACAGTCGATCCGGTACAGGCCGCGGCGCGCGAGCGCGTCGAGTGCGGCGCTCAGGTCGATCATCTGCTCGCCCGCGACCAGGACTTCGGCGCCCGCCTCCTCGAGGTCGGCGCGACGCCGCTCGGAGGCGTGCTCGGTGGTGATGATGATCGGCGGCACCTTCGTGTCGGTGAACAGCGCGCTCGCCGGGTCGATCCGCGCGCTGCCGGAGACCACGGCGATCGGCGGGATCTCGGACAGGCCGAGCCGCTCCCGGCGGGCGCGGCGCTCGCCGTTCGTGCGCGCGCCGCGGTAGTCCTCCTGCCGTGCGGTGCCCGCGCCCACCAGCACCACGTCGGCGAGGTCGCGGCCCAGCAGGAAGATCCGCTTGTCGGCGGGGTGCGACAGGCCCTCGGACCGGTCCGCCAGCGTGGCCGCACCGTCCGCCGAGGACACGAAGTTCACCTGTACGAACGGCTCGTCGAGGTGCGCGGGGTAGCCGTAGATGCGGGCGAGGTCGTCGTCGGTCACGTCGTCGAGCGGCGTGGGCCACAGCTGGTCCATGATGTGCATCCCAACACGAGGCGAGCGGGCGGTCGAGCCGGGCTTCCCCGCTACGCTCGCACCCATGCACCTGACCGACCGCCGCCCGGAGATCGGCGCCGACGAGATGATCGCCTCGCTGGTGCCGCCACCGCGGTTCGACAGTGTTCGGTTCTCCACCTACGTGCCGAACCCGGACGAGCCGAGCCAGGCCGAGGCGGTCGCCTCGTGCGCGGCGCTGGCGGCGGGCATCGCGGCCGGTGCGCCCCGCAGGTCGCGGTTCAAGCTGTTCGGCGGCGGTGCGCGTCCGGCGACCGCGCGCGGGCTGTACCTCGACGGGGGGTTCGGCGTCGGCAAGACCCACCTGCTCGCATCCACCTGGCACGCGGCGCCGTCCCCGAAGGCGTACGGCACCTTCGTGGAGGTCACCCACCTGGTGGGCGCGCTCGGGTTCGGTGAGGCCGTGCGGCGGCTGTCCGAGCACCGGCTGCTCGCGATCGACGAGTTCGAACTGGACGATCCCGGCGACACCATGCTGGTCACGCGGCTGCTGCGGGAACTGACCGACGCGGGCGTCCACGTCGCCGCGACCTCGAACACGCTGCCCGACAAGCTCGGCGAGGGCCGGTTCGCGGCGGAGGACTTCCTGCGCGAGATCCAGTCGCTGTCGCAGCGGTTCTCGGTGGTGCGAGTGGACGGTCCGGACTACCGGCACCGCGGGCTGCCGGAGCCGCCGCCCCCGGCCGACGACGCGACGCTGGAGGCCTCGGCGGCGACGCACGAGGGTGCCACGATCGACGATTTCGATGCGCTGTGCGACCACCTCGCGAGCCTGCACCCGTCGCGCTACGGGCGGCTCGTCGACGGGGTGTCGCTGGTGCACCTGCGCGGCGTGCACGCGGCGCCGGACCAGAACGTCGCACTGCGGCTGGTGGCGTTCGCCGACCGGCTCTACGACCGCGCGATCCCGGTGCTCGCGTCCGGGCAGCCGCTGCCGGAGTTGTTCACCGAGGAGATGCTGCAGGGGGGCTACCGGAAGAAGTACCTCCGCGCGGTGAGCCGCTTGATGGCGCTCGCCCGCGACGCAGTCCCCACTCGATCGTGACGACGGCGGCGATCGCGAAGCAGGCACCGCCGACGACGTCGACGGGGTAGTGGTATCCGGCGCCGACCAGCCCGATCCCGGCCAGCACCGTCACCGCGACGGCGAGCGCGGCGACGAGCACGCGCCGCACGAGCAGCACCAGCACGGTGAGCACCGACACGAGGCTGGCCGCGTGCCCGCTGGGGTAGGCGAGGTAGTCGTGCAGCGGCCGGTCGAACAGCGGCTTGAGCACCCAGGTAGTGAGCGCGACCGGCTCGATGCTGCCGAGCAGGCACAGCGCCAGTCCATCCCACCGGCGCTTCCACACGCACACCGCCGCGATGACGGCCACGGCCGGGATCAGCACGTACGGCTCGGTCGGCAGCAGGAAGATCCGCAGGTCATCATGTGCCGCGGGCGGGGTACCGGCGGGCACCCACAGACCGAGCGCGATGCCCAGCGCCACCAAGCCGACGACGGCGGCGCCTCTCATACCCGCCAACCTACCGGCGCACCACCTCGGCGATCGCGTCGATACCGAGGTCCAGGTCGTCCTGGCTGACGACCAGCGGCGGCGCGATCCGCAGCGTCGCGCCGTGCGTTTCCTTGCACAGCACGCCCTTGTGCGCGAGCGCCTCGGACGCCTCGCGACCGCTGAGCCCGCCCGGCGTGATGTCGATGCCCGCCCAAAGGCCGCGGCCGCGTACCTCGGCGAGGCCGTGCCCGGTCAGGCCGGCCAGCCGCGCGTGCAGGTGCGCGCCCAGCACCATCGACCGCCGCTGGAACTCGCCCGTGGCCAGCAGCCGGACCACCGCGCGGCCGACCGCGCAGGCCAGCGGGTTGCCGCCGAAGGTCGACCCGTGCTCACCGGGACGGAGCACGCCGAGCACGTCGCGGCGGCCCACCACCGCCGACAGCGGCATGATCCCGCCGCCGAGCGCCTTGCCCAGCGCGTACAGGTCGGCGCGCACGTGCTCGTGGTCCAGCGCGAGCAGCGTCCCGGTGCGGGCGAGCCCGGACTGGATCTCGTCGGCGATGAGCAGCACACCCGCCTCGTCACACAGCCGGCGCGCCTCGGCGAGGTACCCGTCGGGCGGCACGATGACGCCCGCCTCGCCCTGGATCGGCTCCAGCAGCACCGCCGCCGTCCGCTCGCTGATCGCGTCGGCCAGCGCCCCGGCGTCGCCGTACTTGACCACGACGAACCCCGGGGTGAACGGGCCGAAGTGCGCCCGGGCGGTCTCGTCGGTGGAGAAGGACACGATCGTCGTGGTGCGGCCGTGGAAGTTCGAGCCCGCGACGACGATCTCCGCGGTGCCGTCCGCAATCCCCTTGACCTCGTAGGCCCACTTGCGGGCGACCTTGAGCGCAGACTCGACCGCCTCCGCGCCGGAGTTCATCGGCAGCACCATCTCGGTGCCGGTCAGCTCGGCGAGTTCGCGGCAGAACAGCCCCAGCTGGTCGTGGTGGAACGCGCGCGAGGTCAGCGTGACCTTGCCCAGTTGCTCCGTCGCCGCGGCGACCAGGTCCGGGTGCCGGTGCCCGAAGTTGAGCGCCGAGTACGCCGACAGGAAGTCGAGGTAGCGCCGTCCCTCGATGTCGGTGACCCAGGCACCCTCGCCTTCGGCGATCACGACGGGCAGCGGGTGGTAGTTGCGGGTGCTCCAGCGCTCGTCCAGCGCGACGAAGTCGGCGGTCCTCATGAACACAGGTTAAGCGCAGTTCAGCACCGCTCCAGTCGCTGATCGTTGCGCAGATCCTGGCCAGCGCGGCGGATCGTTAAGGTTGCAGGGCCTCGTGCCACTCGAGCACACGCCACGACCGCACCACGCCGCCGGTCACGAACGGGTCCCCCTTCGCGAACTCCTCCGCCGCCTCGCGGGTGCCGAACACCGCCAGCGCGCCGTTGGTGCCAGGGTCCTCGAGCGGGCCGATCAGCAGGAGGTCACCGCGTGCGGCGTACTCCTTGATGCGCTCCTGGTGCGCGGGCACCAGGTGGCGCCCGCTTTCCGGAGCGCCAGGGGCGGATTCGTAGAACATCACGTACTTCACGCCGCACCTCCGCGGGCCTCGCGCTCGTCCTCGGTGGCCGCCGGGGTGACCAGCCACCACACCCGTTCGACAGTGAACGCTGACGTTAGCGAAACTGACACTGTGGTCAACCGGACTCGCCAAGCCGCCGTCGCGTCTGAAAGAGTGCGACGGTGACCGATGAGCCCTCCTTCCTGCGCAAGCAGGCCAGAACGCAGCGCTTCACGCTGGGCACGCCGCGGGAGTTCCGGGTGACGCCGGACGGGCGCAAGCTGCTGTTCCTGCGGTCGGAATCGGGTGTGGACCGGCGCAACTCCCTGTGGCAGCTGGATCTCTCCACCGGCACGGAGACCAGGATCGTCGACGCGGCCGAACTGCTGCCCGGCGAGGAGAACCTGCCGCCCGAGGAACGCGCGCGGCGGGAGCGCAGCCGCGAGAGCGCGGGCGGCGTCGTCGGCTACGCGACCGACGCCGACGTGCGCACCGTCGCGTTCTCCTTGTCCGGCAAGCTGTACACGGTCGATCCGGCGACGCGGCAGGTGACCGAACTGGTCGGGACGGCCGCGTTCGACCCACGCCCCAACCCGCCCGGCACACACGTCGCCTACGTCCGCGACCGGCGGCTGCGGGTGATCGACCTGGACAGCCGCGAGGACCGCGCGCTCGTCGAGGAGGACGGTGAGGACATCGCCTGGGGCCTCGCCGAGTTCATCGCGGCCGAGGAACTGGGCCGGGCGCGCGGCTACTGGTGGTCGCCCGACGGGCGGAGCCTGCTCGTGGAGCGCACCGACCGCGCGGACGTGCCCCGGTGGACCATCGCCGACCCCGCCCATCCGGACACGCCGGCGCAGACGGTCGCGTACCCGGCCGCCGGCACCCGGAATGTCGAGGTGTCGCTGGCGTTCCTCGGCCTCGACGGTTCCCGGGTGGACGTCGAGCGCGGCGACTGGGAGTACCTCGTGGCCGTGCACTGGTCGGCCGGCGGCCCGCCGCTGATCGCGGTGCAGCCGCGGGGCCAGCGCAGGCTCGCCTTCCACGCGCTGGATCCGGCGACCGGGCAGACCCGGCTGCTGCACACCGAGACCGACCCGCACTGGATCGAGATCGTGCAAGGCGTGCCGGCGTGGACCACGGACGGGCGACTGGTGCACGTCAGCGCCGCCGACGGCAGCTACCGGCTGGTGATCGACGGGAAGCCGGTGACCGAACCGGGCCTGCAGGTGCGGTCGGTGCTGCACGTCGGTGACGAGGTGCTGTTCAGCGCCTCCGCCGACGACCCCACGCAGATCCACGTGTACTCGACCGACCGTGGCTCGGTGACCCGCTTGTCCACTTCGGACGGTGTGCACATCGGGGCGGGAGACGCTGCCGTGACGGTGCTCTCGTCGTGGAGCCTGGACCGCAGCGGGCCGGAGATCTCGGTGCTGCGCGGCGGTTCGCCGGTCGCGAAGGTGACGAGCCACCCCGAGGACCCCGGCATCGAGCCACGGCCGGTCTGGCTGACCGTGGGCGACCGCGGTCTGCGCGCGGCGTTGCTGTTCCCGTCCGGTCACCGCCACGGCGAGAAACTGCCGGTGCTGCTCGACCCGTACGGCGGGCCGCACGCCCAGCGCGTCCTGCGCACCCGCAACGCGTTCCTGACCTCGCAGTGGCTGGCGGACCAGGGCTTCGCGGTGCTCGTCGCCGACGGCCGCGGGACGCCGGGACGCGGACCGGCGTGGGAGAAGGAAGTCGCGGGCAACCTCGCCGAGGTCACGCTCGCCGACCAGGTCGACGCGCTGCACGCGGTCGCAGCCGCGTACCCCGATCTCGACCTCGGCCGGGTCGCGATCCGTGGCTGGTCCTACGGCGGGTACCTGTCGGCGCTCGCGGTGCTGCGGCGCCCGGACGTCTTCCACGCGGCCGTGGCGGGGGCGCCCGTCACCGACTGGTCCCTCTACGACACGCACTACACCGAGCGCTACCTCGGCACCCCGCAGCACGACCCGGAGATCTACGAGCGCAACTCGCTGATCGCGGACGCACCGGGTCTGCGGCGATCGCTGCTGATCGTGCACGGCCTCGCCGACGACAACGTGTTCGTGGCGCACTCGTTGCGGCTCTCCTCGGCGTTGCTGGCCGCGGGGCGCCCGCACACGTTCCTGCCACTGGCGGGCGCGACGCACATGACGCCGCAGGCCGAGGAAGTCGCGGAGAACCTGATGCGCCTACAGGTCGACTGGATCAAGAAGGAGTTGCAGTGATGCCTGCCAGCACCGCACGTGGTGAGCGCGACGGAGGAGCGCGCCCGGAGGAGGACCGATCGGGCGCGGGTGTCCCACGAAAGCGCTGGGGAATGACGATTCCGCTGGACGGCGTGCCGTTGACCGCACACCGTGAGCTGATCGAGCGGTTGCCCGATCTCGGCTACACCGACCTGTGGTCGTCGGAGATCGACGGGGCGGACGCGTTCTCGCCGCTGGTGCTGGCCGCCCAGTGGGCACCCTCGCTACGACTCGGCACCGCGATCGCCCCGGTGTACACGCGCGGGCCGGGCCTGCTGGCGGTGAGCGCGGCGACGGTGGCCGAGGTCGCGCCGGAGCGGTTCGTACTGGGCATCGGAGCGTCGTCGCCGGTCATCGTGCAGAACTGGAACGCGCAGGAGTTCACCAAGCCGTACCAGCGCACGCGGGACACGCTGCGGTTCCTGCGCGCGGCGCTGGCGGGGGAGAAGGTGACCGAGGAGTACGAGACGTTCTCGGTGCACCGGTTCAAACTGTCGCGCCCGCTGGAGAAGCCGCCGAAGATCATGCTCGCGGCGCTGCGTCCCGGGATGCTCCGGCTCGCCGCGGCCGAGTCGGACGGCGCGATCACGAACTGGCTGGCGCCGACCGACGTGCCGAAGGTGCGCGCCGTGGTCGGCCCGGACGTGGAGCTGGTCGCGCGGATCTTCGTCTGCCCGACCGAGGACGCGCAGGCGGCACGGGCGCTGGGCCGGCTGATGATCAGCAGCTACCTGACCGTGCCGGTGTACGCGGCGTACCACGAGTGGCTGGGCCGCGGCGAGGTGCTCGCCCCGATGCAGAAGCTGTGGGCGGCGGGCGATCGCAAGGGCGCCAACGCGGCGATCCCGGACGAGGTCGTGGACGAGTTGATCGTGCACGGCAGCCCTGGCGCGTGCCGCGAGCGGCTGGAGTCCTATGTGGACAACGGGCTGGACACGCCGGTCATCGCGCTGCTGCCCACCGGCGAGGACCAGGCGGCCCAGGTGGCGGCACTCGCGCCGCGCTAGGGTCGTGGCGGGAGGCCCCAGTGATCACGAATCCGGACGAGCAGGTGGACGTGGCCGCTGCCTGGCGCGCGGCGGGCGCGGCGGTCGTGCACAAGATGCTCGGCGAGTTGTCCTTCGAGCGGTTCTTCGAGCCCGAGCCGTGCGAGGAGGCGACGCCCGGCGCCTACCACGGGTGGCGCCTGCGCCTGCCCGGCGACGTGGTGTACACCTTCCGCGCCCGGCGGGGCGCCTTCGGCTCGTGGGCGGTCGCCCCGGGCAGCGCGACGCGCTCAGTGGCCGGCGCGATGCCCGTGCCGGCGGACGATCCGCGCACGCTGGTCCTGGATGCCCGCCCCGGCCTGTCCCGTGAGCGGCTGGCCGAGGTGCTCACGGCACTGACCGCCACGGTCGCGAACGAGGCGACCCGGCTGCGCGCCGCACCCAGCGCCGAGAAGCTGTCCACAATGGACTACGACCTCGCGGAGGGGCACCTCACCGGTCAGCCGGACCTCGTGCTGGACAAGGCACGCCTCGGCTTCTCGGCCGCCGACCGCGCGCGGTACGCGCCCGAGTCGGGCGAAGACATCCAGCTCCGCTGGTTCGCCGTCCGTCGCGAACACGCCCGGTTCCACGCCATCGAGGACCTGAGCGAGCACCTGCTGCTGCTCGAGGAACTCGACCCCGAGCAGCGCGCCGAGTTCACCGAGGTCGTCGCCGAGGCCGGCGAGCCCGCCGACTACCTGTGGCTGCCCGTGCACCCGTGGCAGGCCGACGAGATCGTCGGCACGTTCTACGCGGGAGAACTGGCGACCGGTGCCGTGCTCGACCTCGGCCTCAGCCACGACCACTACCGTCCACATCAGACACCCGGGACGCTGGCCAATGTCAGCAGGCCGACCCGCCGGGACGTGCGTACGGCGCTGTCGATCAGGGACACGCCCGCCGACCCGGAACCGGCCGTGACCGCGGGCCCGGCGGTGACGACCTGGCTCAAGCGAATCGGCGCCGGCGACGACCTGCTCACGCGCGAGTACCGGTTCGAGCTCCTCGGCGAGGTCGCCGGGGTCGCCGTGCGGCATCCGCTGTTCGGCGAGTTCCCGGAGACGCTCGGCGCCGTGTGGCGGGAACCGCTGCAGGCCCGGCTGGCCGACGGCGAGCAGGCCGTGTCGTTCGCGGCGCTGCCCGAACGCGATCCCGCCGGGCACGCGGTCATCACCGAACTGATCCGCCGCAGCGGGCAGGAACCGGCGCGGTGGCTCGGCGGGGTGCTCGACCTGGCACTGACGCCACTGCTGCACTGGCTGGTCCGCCACGGCGTCGCGTTCCG
Organism: Amycolatopsis sp.; assembly: GCA_035547575.1. Classification (GTDB taxonomy): domain Bacteria; phylum Actinomycetota; class Actinomycetes; order Mycobacteriales; family Pseudonocardiaceae; genus Amycolatopsis_E. The sequence goes on from DASZUO010000232.1 coordinate 115,176, forward strand.
GCCGGACGGCAGGCACCTCATCCTGATCGTGGACGAGCACGCCCGCCCGCTGCGCGTCGTGGCGAAGGTTTTCGCGCACGGCGTCGATCTACTGGACGCCCGCGACCTCGACGACGAGGCCGGTGCGCTCCTGCGGCGCGTTCCCGCGGAGCGGCTCGCGCACTCGCTGTCCGCGGGGCTGTTCTCCGGTCAGCTGCGGTTCTGGGCCGAGATCCTGCTCGACGACCTGGACTTCCCGCGCACCCGGTTCTGGGACCTGGTCCGGGAGGTCGTCGATCGCTACCGCGCGCGGAATCCGGAGGCCGCCCAGCGCCTGGACGCGTGCCGGGTGACGGCGCCGGACGTGGAGCACGCCCTGCCGAACCGGGCGCAGCTGAGCAGTGCCGAGGTGGTGCCGGTGCGCGTGCCGAACCCGCTGCACGCGGCCGACCCGGCCGGGGCGTGGTGACCTAGCCGGCCGCGACGTTCGCCGGGCGTTTCGCCGGCGCGATCTCCCACGCCGGATCGAGGGTCGGCCGCCGCACGCGCGGGAGCGCGAACGCCAGCAGCAGGCCCACGCCGACCAGCACGTAGGTCGCGGCCGACAGCTGCTGCGGCCAGTCCCAGTGCACGTGGACGACCGGGAAGTCCGTGAGGGGCAGGTCGTGGAACGGCGCGAGGTAGAACAGGACCGCGGTCAGCACGGCCCAGGCGAACCAGGCCGCCGCGAGCCACGAGCGCGCGATGGCCCGCCGCGTCCCGTAGGCCAGCATCACCACCAGAGCGGGCGCCACCCACACGTAGTAATGCGACCACGACGTCGGCGATACCAGCAGCCCCAGCCCCGCGTTGGCCATGAGCGCCAGCGCCGGCTCGGCGCGGCGCATCGCCCACGCGACCAGAATCACCAGCGCGGCGATCACCACGATCCAGACGGTCTTCTCGGCGGCACCCGACAGTCCGGTGCGCACGAGCGCGGCCTCGATCGTCTGGTTGGTCTTGAACGCCGTGCCGCTGACCCCACCGCCGGAGAGCCCGCCCTGGAACCAGTACTGCACCGACGCGTGGAAGTCGCCGCAGAACCCGATCAGCGCGGCCACGGCGAACGTGATGCCCGCCGTGATCGCGGACCGGTAGTCCTTGCGGACCAGGAAGAACAGGATGAAGGCGGCAGGCGTCAGCTTGAGCGCCGCCGCGATCCCGATGCCGAACCCGCGCGGCCACACCGTCCGGCCCGCGAGGCAGTCGATCGTGACGAGCGCCATCATGATGAGGCTGACCTGGCCGAACTGGTAGGTCTGGCTCACCGGCTCGAGGAACACCGACAGTGGCAGCGCGACCGAGGCGACCGCGACGCCGCCCATCCGGCCGAGCGCGGGCCAGGCGACCCGCGAGACCAGGTAGATGGTGACCGCGAGGCAGACCGTGCTGACGACATAGAGCGTGACCACCGCCGCGTCCCACGGCAGCAGCACCAGCGGGCTGAGCAGCAGCACCGCGAACGGCGGGTAGACGAACGGCAGCTGGGCGCCGTTCTCGACGGGCGGCAGCAGGCCGTAGAGGCTGTGGCCGTCCCACCACGCCTGGACGCCGTAGCGGTACACCTGCAGGTCGATCTGCGGGCGTGTCGGCATGGCGGTGAACATCCCGCGGAACGCGAAGAACAGCCACACCGCACACAGCACGGGCACGACCCAGAGGTGTTTACGCATCGCGCATACCTTAGAGCCCCTTTTGGTATGGCTTGCGGCCCGGTGGGGGTGGTGGTGTGACGCAGGCGGCATGATCGGGCGATGGGTGGTCATCGTGACCGCATGCTGCGTGGCGAGTGGTACCAGGACAGCGACCCCGAGCTGGTCGCGGAGCGCCGCCGGTGCCGACGGCTGAGGTCGCGTTGAAGCTGTCCAGCAGCCGCCGGCACCGCCGCCGAACAGTTTCCTCAATTACGACGGAGCCGATCGTCGTGGGGAACAACGTGTGGTTCGGCGGCGGCGCTGTGCCGTTAGTTGCCAATCCGACCACAGCCACGGCTTTCCGGCTTGCGTGGCGACGGTTAGGTGCTGCTTGCGGTCCGCCTGCTTTTGGTCGCATTGGTAACGATGTGCGCGGGCGTCACGGTCGGCGACAACACCGTGGTCGGCGCCGGCAGTGTCGTGACGCGCGACCTGCCGCCGGGTGTGCTGGCCGCGGGCAACCCGGCGCGCGTGATCCGGACGCTGGATCGCTGACGCGGGCGGCTACCTGGGCAGCGCGGTGCCGTAGAGGTTCTCCAGAGCGGCCCAGTGCCGCGAGTCCGCCTCCTTGTCGTACGTGCCGTTGTCGGGGACCGCGAAGCCGTGGTGCGCCGGGTAGAACTCCACGGTGTGGGTGACGCCGGCGTCACTGAGCGCACTGTCCAGCAGCGCGGCCTGCTCGGCCGTGAACGACGCGTCCTCCTCGGCGCCGGCCACGTACACCGTCGCGGCGATGCGGTCCGCCGCGAGGTGGGGGCTCGCCGGGTCGTCGGCGACGGCGATCCGCCCGCCGTGGAAGGACGCCGCCGCACCGACCCGGTCGCCGAGCCCGCCCGCCGTCAGCATCGACATCCGCCCGCCCAGGCAGTACCCGGTGGTGCCGACCGCCGTACCCGTCACCTCGGGCCGCGCCAGCAGGAAGTCCGCATACGCACCGGCATCGGAGATGATCCGCTCGTTGGTGAGCGACGACATCAGGGAGAACAGCCGGGGTCGTTCCTTCGGGTCGGTGAAGGCGGTGGTGAGGTCGAACGGTTCCCAGTCGCCCTCGCGGTAGTAGATGTCCGGGACCAGTGCGACGTACCCCAGTTCCGCCAGCCGGTCACCCATGTCGCGGAACGTGTCGCGCAACCCGCCCGCGTCGGGGAACATGACCACGGCGGGCCACGGACCGGCCCCGTCGGGCACGTGCAGGGACCCCTTGGCCTGGCCGTCAGGGGTGGGGATCAGGACATTTTCGCGTGGCATGTGACAGCCTCCAGCGATTCAACCGGATGGATCACCCCAGAACCTACACCCGCCGCGCGAGTGCGATAGAGACCTGGGTCACATCGTCCACTAAGGACGGTCCACAGTGGTTTTCCCGGCATTCGCCGCGTGAGCCCGTTTGGGGGCTTGTCGCGCACCACCGGGTATAGTTAGTTTAAGAACACAAATAATCGATCGTCGGAAAGTGATCATGGTGGATCGAAGAGCTCTGGCTGCGGCCGCGGTGCGGAACCCGCGGTACAAGTGGGTGGCGTTGTCGAACACCACGCTCGGGGTGCTCATTGCCACGATCAACTCGTCCATCCTGCTCATCGCGCTGCCCGATATCTTCCGCGGTATCGGAATCGACCCGCTGCAGCCCGGCAACACCAGCCTGCTGCTATGGGTGATCATGGGTTATCTCGTGGTCACCGCGGTGCTCGTGGTGAGTTTCGGCCGGCTGGGCGATATGTACGGCCGGGTCCGGATGTACAACGCCGGATTCGCCGTTTTCACGATATTTTCGATCCTGTTGTCCGTCACGTGGCTGCACGGCACCGCCGGGGCGTTGTGGCTGATCGTCATGCGCGTGATGCAGGGTGTCGGCGGCGCGCTGCTGATGGCGAACTCGTCCGCGATCATCACCGACGCCTTCCCGGCGGAGCAGCGCGGGCTCGCGCTCGGGCTGAACCAGGTGTCCGCCATCGCCGGGTCGTTCATCGGGCTGGTGCTGGGCGGCCTGCTCGGGCCGCTGGAGTGGCACGCGGTGTTCCTGGTTTCGGTACCGATCGGCGTGTTCGGCACCATCTGGGCCTACTGGAAGCTGCACGACACCGGCATCCGGCGGCCGGCGCGGCTGGACTGGTGGGGCAACGTGACCTTCGCCGCCGGGCTGATCGCGGTGCTCGTCGGCATCACCTACGGCATCCAGCCCTACGGCGGTCACACCATGGGCTGGACCAGCCCCATGGTGCTCGGATGCATTCTCGGCGGCATCGCGATGCTGGCCGTGTTCTGCGTCGTGGAGACCAGGGTGGCCGAGCCGATGTTCCGGCTGAGCCTGTTCCGGATCCGGGCCTTCACGGCGGGTAACCTGGCGAGCCTGCTGTCGTCGCTCGGCCGCGGCGGGCTGCAGTTCATCCTGATCATCTGGCTGCAGGGCATCTGGCTGCCGCGGCACGGCTACAGCTTCGAGCAGACGCCGTTGTGGGCCGGGATATACATGGTGCCGGTGACGGCCGGGTTCCTGGTGGCGGGACCGATGTCCGGATACCTGTCCGACCGGTTCGGCGCGCGGCCGTTCGCGACCGGCGGAATGGTGGTGGCGGCGCTGAGCTTCGTGTGGCTGCTGCTGCTGCCGGTGAACTTCTCGTACTGGCAGTTCGCGCTGGCCCTGCTGCTCAACGGGATCGGCATGGGCCTGTTCGCGTCGCCGAACCGCGCGGGCATCATGAACAGCCTGCCGCCGCACCAGCGCGGTGTCGGCAGCGGGATCAGCAGCACCTTCCAGAACTCGGCGATGGTGCTCTCGATCGGCATCTTCTTCAGCCTGATGATCACCGGCCTTGCCCGGTCGCTGCCGTCGACGCTCTCGACGGGACTGGTGGCGCAAGGGGTGCCCGCGGCGAGTGCGAACGCGCTGGCCGGCCTGCCGCCGGTGTCGGTGCTGTTCGCGTCGCTGCTCGGCTACAACCCGCTGGGCACGCTGCTCGACCCGCAGGTGCTGGCGCAGCTTCCGCCGGACCGCGGGTCGTTCCTGACGGGTCGCTCGTTCTTCCCCGACCTGATCTCGGGACCGTTCGCCAGCGGCCTGACCGTGGCGTTCGGCTTCGCGATCGTGGCGTGCCTGATCGCGGCGGTGGCGTCGTGGCTGCGTGGCGGCAAGTACCTGGCCTCGCCGGCGGAATCCGGCGAGGTCCCGGCGCCGGTCGGCGAGCCCGCGTCCCGGTAGCCCGGCGCACGGTGGCCCGGCGCCAGGTGGCCGCGTTCGCGGTCGTCCCGTGGGCACGCCTTCCGGCTAGAGCTGTTTTTCATAAGCGGCGGAGCCGCTTGCTGTGGGCCGTCAGCTCGCTCCGCTACTCGCACGGCCCGCAAGTCACCTCTCCAACAGTCCCTAGAGCTCGCGGCGGCGGGAGGTGATGAGCTGGGCCACCTTGGCCAGCTTGATGTTGAGGTCCTGCGACGTGCGGCGCAGCAGGCCGAAGGCCTCGTCCTCGGTGATTCCCTGCCGCTGCATGAGAATGCCTTTGGCCTGGCCGATCACGTCCCGGCTGCGCAGCGCCTCGCGCAGGTGGGCGGCCTCCAGCTCGGCGCGGCTCACGGCCTGCGTCGCCGCGACCGCGATCCCGGCGTGGCCGGCCAGCACCGCCGCGAGGTTGTCGTCGAGCACGTCGAGCGCGCCCGCTTCGAACGCGTAGAAGTTGAGCGCCCCGAGCCGCGGTCCCTTGGCGGGCAGCAGGCCGACCGCGAGCACGCTCCGCACGCCGAGGTCGAGCGCGCCGGGCGACCACCGGGGCCACAGCGGCGAGGCTTTCAGATCGGAAACGTCGACGATGTGCGGCCCGTCCCGGCCGGCGGCGAGGCACGGGCCCTCGTCGTGGGTGTACTGCAACTGGTCCAGCGCCTCGGCCGGCTCGCCGGTGTCGACGGGCGTCGTGTAATGGCCCTGCGGATCGCGGAGGGTGACGCTCACCAGGTCGGCCTCGGGAATCAGCGCCTGCGCGGTCGCCACCACCTGCGTCAGGATCTCGGCGACGGTGCCGCCGGTCAGCAGGTGCCGTGTCAGCTGGTCGAACTCTTCTGCCAGCTCGGGGGACCAGGTGCGCTGGTCCTGCTCGTCCATCCGTTCATTGTGCGCCCGTCGCGCGTCTCGCATTGACCCTAGCCTACTAGGTTGCTAGCATCGACGCGTGGGCGATGACGAGGTGAAGCAGTTCAACGTCTACCTGCCGGTGGGGCTGATCAAGCAGGTGAAGCACCGCGCGATCGAGACGGAGATGTCCCTGTCGGCCCTGGTGGCCGACGCGCTGCGCGCCTATCTCGGCGACCCACAAGGATCTTCCGCGAAAGGGGAGCAGGCATGACGACCGAGGGCATCGAGGCGGTGTTCCTGGAGACACACAACTGGGGAAAGGCGGCGAAGTTCTTCCAGGCGCTGGGTTTCGAGCTGGAGTTCGCGACCGATCACAACTCCGGTCAGCTTCGCAACGGCGACGGGCCTTATGTGTTCATCGCCGAGGTGCCGCAGGACAAGACGCCGGAGACGCGGATCGTGTTCAAGGTGCCCGACGCGGCGGCGTTCAGCGTTGACCCGGTCGTCGAGGTGGTCGTCCCGTTCGGGGAAACCCACTACGGGACAAAGGAAATGACCGTGCGCGATCCCGACGGCCGGTTGTGGAGCCTGCAGGCGCCGCTGTCATGACCGTCGCTCCCGAGGACACTGCCGAGCGTGTCGCGCTGTGGCGGGCGTTGCACGTCCAGCTGGATCCGCCGCCGCACGTACTGGAGGACGAGATCGGCCTGCGCCTTGTCGCGCCGGCGGATGGCTGGCGCGACCGTGGCGACATGCATCCGCAGGGCACCAGCCGGTACCGGGCGTCCATTGTGGCGCGTTCCCGCTACGTCGAGGATCTGGTGGTGGAGCAGGCCGGGCGAGGGGTCGGCCAGTATGTGATCCTGGGCGCGGGCCTGGACACATTCGCCCAGCGCCATCCGGAGATCGGGGCCGCCGGGTTGACCGTGTTCGAGGTGGACCAGCCGGACCCGCAGGCCTGGAAACGGCAGCGGCTGCGCGAACTCGGCTTGCCGCTCCCGGATTGGCTCCGGCTGGTGCCGGTCGACTTCGAGAACGGCCCGTCGTGGTGGGACCTCTTGCGGGCAGCCGGATTCGATCCCGGCCGGCCGGCGGTGGTGGCGTCCACGGGCGTCACCATGTACCTCACCAAGGACGCGAACGCCGCCACCTTGCGAGAACTCGCGTCGCTCGCCCCGGGGTCCACGGTGGCCATCACCTTCGCGCCTCCGATGGATCTTCTCGAAGTGGCGGAACGTCCGGGACGCCTGATGGTCGAGCGAGGTGCGCGTGCCAACGGCACGCCGTGGCTGAGCTTCTTCGCTCCGGAGGAGATGGTGGCCCTTGCCAGGGCGGCCGGCTTCCGCGAGGCGCGGCACGTCTCGGCGGCCACGCTGAACGAGCGCTACTTCGCGGGCAGGACCGACGGCTTGCGCACGTCCAACGGGGAGGAATTCCTCATCGCCACCACGTGATTCCGTGCTGGGAAAGCGTTTCCGGCGGGAGCGGCGTGGGCATCCGGCGTAGATGACAACCGAAAGCAGGGTATCGCCGACGGTACGTTCGCGAGTACGCAAATTCGATCTTGACGCGGACCGGCCGCTGCCGCGACTCGAGGGAACCGGTCCGATCGCCACGCAGCACGGCCCCGACCGGGCCGTGCTGAGCGACACGTACTTCGATACCGAGGACCATCGTCTGCTCCGGGCGGGTGTCACGCTGCGCAAGCGCACGGGCGGCGTGGACGCGGGCTGGGACCTCGAGGTGCCGGACGGCGACGAGGTGCACTTGCCGCTGGAGGCAGGCGAAACCGGCATTCCTGCCGAACTGGCCGACCGGCTGAAGGTCGACGCGGCCGGCCTGATCGAGGTCGCGCACATCCGGACCGAACGTCACCGGTACGACCTCGCCGACCACGCGAACCAGCGCCTGGCGACGGTGACCGACGACCACGTCACCGCGGAACTGGCCGGGAGCGTGGCCCATCTGGACGGCTGGCGTGAGGCGGAGATCGGACTCGGCCTCGGTGCCGAACCGGGTCTGCTGGACGCGCTCGCCGACGCGCTGACCGGCGCGGGTGCCCGGCCGGCGCATTGGCCCTCGAAACTGCGCCGGTTGCTGGCCGAGGATCTGCCCGCGCGCATCGCCGTCGACAAGCGCTCCACGGCGGGCGACGTGGTCATGGCGTACGTGACGGCGCAGGTGGAGGCATTGCGGCAGCACGACCTCGGGGTGCGCCGCAACGAGGACGACGCGGTTCATCAGCTACGGGTGGCGATGCGTCGGCTGCGCACCGCGCTCACGATGTTCCGGAGGGTGCTGGACCGGGAGCGCACGAAGCAGGTGGCCGATGAGCTGAAGTGGGCCGGCGGCGTGTTGTCCAGGGACCGCAGCACCGAGGTGCTGCGGTCGCTGTTGACCGAGGAGCTGGCCACGCTGGGCGATTCGGCTACCGTCGGCAAGGCCAGGGCCGCGTTGACCCAATACTTCGACCAGGCGGCCGCGCAGGCCCGCGCCGCCGCGCTCGGCATGCTCAACGATCGCCGGTACGCCGCGCTGCTGGGGTCGCTCGAGACGCTGATCGACGAACCACCCCTGACCGTGCGTGCGGACTGGCCGGCACGACGGGAACTTCAGCGGGCGATCGACCGGGCGCACCGCAGGCTGCGCAGGGCAGTCGACGGCATCGCCGACGCCGCCGACGAGCCGGCGATGGACGACGCCTTGCACGAGGTCCGCAAGAAGGCGAAGCAAGCCCGGTACGTCGCGGACACCGTCCGCCCGGCGTTCGGCAAACGGCTCCGGCCGTGGCGCAAGTCGGCGAAGGCGGTGCAGACGACGCTGGGCGATTACCACGACCTCGTCGAGGCACGCGCGCTCCTGGAGCGCCTGTCAGTCGCCGACGGTGTGCCCGCGCAGGTGCCCTTCGTGCTCGGCCGCCTGTACGAACGGGCACGCGCCCGCGGCGCGGCGATGCACGAGCGGTTCACCGAGCAGTGGGAGCACGTTCCGACACCTGGATGAGCGCCGTGCCGGGTGCCAGGCCGGGTTCGTGCACCCGCGATCGCGGCCTCGCCCGCGCATGATCCTGCCGCGCCGGGACGTAATATTGATCGCGATCGTTGTCTGCTACGAGGAGAAGCCCATGAAGGTCAAGGTCGACTACGACGCGTGTGAGAGCAACGCCGTGTGTATGGGTCTCGCGCCCGAGGTCTTCGAGGTGCGTGACGACGACATGCTGTACGTGCTCGACGACGAGCCGGCGCCGGAACTTCATGAGCGGGTGCGCGATGCGGTGATGAGCTGCCCCAAGCTGGCGATCTCGGTCGAAGAGGACTGACCGGTCCGCAGGCCGACGCCGGTCCAGGCGCACCCCGCCTCATGCCGGTCGGTGCGGGCGCTCGGTGTCGGCTCGTCCCAGACAGAAGGGTGGGCTCATCGCGCCGTCGCGAAGAGTGCACGGGTGCCGTCCTTGGAGACCTTCATCGAGGTCGTGCGCGGCAGGTCGCTCACGATGCGGATCTCCACCGGTACCTGGTACTTGGCGAGATGTTCCCGGCACCACGCGACGAGTTCCGCGGGCGTCACGGCGCCGTTGGTGGTGACCGCGGCGACGGGAACCTGGCCCAGCCGGCTGTCGGGTAGGCCCACCACCGCGGCGTCCGTGACCGCGGGATGCCGCGCGAGAACGGCCTCCACGACCTGGGGAACGATCTTGAAGCCGCCGCGGTTGATCGCGTCGTCGGCCCGGCCCAGGATCCACAGGAAACCGTCGGCGTCCATGCGGGCGATGTCGTTGGTGCGGACCCACCCGTCCTCGGTGGCGGTGGTGGCCTGGGGGGAGTGCACCGACACCAGGCCTTGCTCGCCCACGGGCAGTTCGGCGCCGGTTTCGCGGTCGACGATGCGGATCTTGATGCCGGGGCGCGCCCGGCCGGCGCTGCCGCGTTTGGCGTCGTGGAACTCGCGGTAGTCGGCGAGGTTCCAGCCGACCAGACCGCCGGGGAACTCGGTCGCGCCGTACGCGGTGAGCACCGGCGTGCCGTATCTGGCGGTGAAGGTGTCGCCCAGGTCCGGGTCCAGCGGTGCGGTTCCGCAGTTCACCGCCCGCAGGCTCTTGATCTTCTCGGGCGGGATGTCGGCGTCGAGGACCATCCGGATGGTGCTGGGCGGCAGGCTCGCGAGCTTGGCCGAGTGTTCTTCGACCAGGTCCGCCCACGCGTGCGGCTCGAACCGGTCGAGCAACGCGATCGCACGGCCTTCGGCGAGGGCCTGCAGGACTGCCCAGAAGCCACCGACGTGCGCGAGCGCGAGCGTCGCGATGACCACGCCACGCTGTGGCCGGACCGGACCGGTCAGGCTTCGCGACGTCGCGGGCGCGTACCGGGCGATGCGGCTCAGCGCCCCGTTCAGGTGGTCGTAGCGGTAGACGATGCGCTTGGGCGGCCCGGTGGTACCGCTGGTGGGCATCAGGACCGCGATGCCGGGGTCCGATGCGGACTCTGCCGTGCTCGCTGCCAGGCCGTCCACGACGCGGACCGGCTCGTCCGCCGCGGCCGAGACGAGGATGCCGAGCACGCCGAGTTCGGCGCACCGCCGCACGAGCCCCTCCCTTGCCCAGTCCTCCTGGTCGGCCACCAGCACCGACACGCCTGTGCGCTCGACATCGGCCGCCACGCCGGAATCCGACTGGATCGACGTGATCGGCACCAGGGTGCGCTCGCTCGCCAGCGTGGCCACGATCGTCGCGACCTGCGGCGGCCTGTTCCGGGTGACGAGGCCGATCTTCGTGCCGGGGCCCAGGTTCGCCTCGGCGAGTATCCGCTGGATGCACTGCACGGTCTCGCGCAGCCGGCCTACCGTCGTCCATGTTCCCTGGTATTGCAGCAGCCTGTGGTCGTCGGCGAGTTCGAGCAGCTCGCGGTAGCGCGCCGATACGTCGATGGAGGCGTTCACCATGCTGGCTCCTCGGGGAGGGGATCACGGGCCACCTGATCCAACTTATACATACGTTTCGCGGCTGTCACGATCGGTGGACCCACTCTGTGGGGAAGATCCTTTCCAAACGGCGACGAGGTCATATGATTAAACGAAGTATGCGCGACGACCATTAAGGCGCTGGTCCACGAGCTGCCGCTATCGCGCCGGTTCGGCGGCGGCGAGCTTGGCCCTGCCCAGTGACCGCAGGCTTCGCGATGCGAAGCGCCAGCCATCGCCGGTGCGGATGTAGCGGTCGGTGAGCAGGCTCAGGCTCAGCGCGAGGTCACCGCCTGCGGCGAAGTGCACCGCCATGGCGTGTTCGGTGCCCTCGGCGTGATCGTCGTCGAGGAACGTGATCACGTGGTTTCCGGTCAGGTGGATGTACCGGGGCGCGGCGGCGTTCGCGAAGCCCTCGCGGATCGCGTCGCGCCCGTTCCGGATCGGCAGGCCGGCCGCCGATCCGTCCCACACCCCGTCCGTGGCGAAGAGATCCGCCGCGGCGTCGGCATCCCCGTCGTCGATGTGGCGCACGTAGTGCGCGGACAGCGCTCTGATCTCGTCCAGGTCGGCCGACCGCGCCGATGGACTCGCGGCGGCCCCGGTCACCGCGTGCCGGCCGCGGTGCCGAGCCGCTCGGCCTGCTCGGCGGCGAACGCGTTGGTGAGGCGGCTCGGACTGGCATGCAGGTTGCGGCCACCGTCGACCGGCACGACAGCCCCGGTGGTGAACGAGCTGGCGTCACTGGCCAGCCAGGTCGCGGCGTTGGAGATCTCCGACTTGTGGCCGTGCCGCCGCATCGGCATGCCGGCGACGATCTGCCGCACGGTGTCGGCATCGGCGAACAGGGACTGCGCGCCGTGTGAATCGATCAGCCCCGGCGAGATGAAGTTGAACCGGATGTTGTTCTGCCCGAACTCGGCGGCGAAGTTCCGCATCATCTGCGCCTCCGCCGCGCGCATGCAGGAGTAGACGGAGCGCTCGGAGGTCGCTTCGAAAGCCGAACCCGATCCGATGTAGATCACCGACCCGCCGCCTGCCTTCGCCATGTGCGGCACGCAGAGGCGGGTGGCCCAGAAGCGGCTCTTGAAGACGTACAGGAACTGGGTGTCGATCTCGTCGGCGGGCATGTCGACCGCCGAACCGAACCATGGCCTGATCGTCGGGGACAGTACCAGGGTGGTGATCTTGCCGAACTTCGCGAGCGCGGTGTCGGCGACGCGGCGCAGGTCGTCCTCCCGTGTCATGTCCCCGGCCTGTGCGGCGGCGATTTCCGCGCCGTCGCCGTGTTCCCGGTTCAGCTCGGCCGCGAACGCCTCGGCTTCCGCCTGGTTGCGGCTGTTGACGACGACTCGTGCGCCGGATGCGGCGAACTGTGCGGAGATCGTCGCACCCATGCCTTTTGTCGCGCCGATCACGATGGCGACTTTGCCGTTCAGATCGAATCGATCAGTCATCATGGTCCTCCGTCGTGCTCGTCGATCAGCGAGAAACGTGCTCCGCGTATGCCGACACCCGTCCGGCCGTCGTGGCCGCCACGGCGGCGAGCGGCTCGTCGTCGAGCCCGTGCCGCTTCAGGATCTCGTGGAAATGCCCGACGTCCTTGCGGATGTTGCTGGTGGGGCCCGAAGCCTTCTGCAGGAGTGCCTGCTCGGTGACGATGGAGAAGCCGGTGCTGGCGCCCGAACTCCGCTTGATGATGGCCGCTACCTCGGCGAGATCCATGCCGAGCCGCTCGGCGATCTCCATCGCGCTGACACCCATCGCCACGTTGGCGTAGCACAGATTGTTGTTGAGCAGCTTCATCTCCTGTCCGGCACCCACCGGACCGAGATGAGCCACCGTGCCGGCGAAGGTGTCGAACACCGGTCGCGCCACGGTGACCGGCTCCGCGTCGCCCCCGACCATCACCGTCAGTGTGCCCGCTCGCGCGCCACCGCTGCCGCCGCTCACCGGCGCGTCGAGCAGTGCGACATCACGCTGCCGGGCCTCACGGTGCAGTTCGCGCACCGTATCGGGGGAAACCGTGGAATGTACCGCGATGACGCCGCCCTTGGCCATGCCGGAAAGCACGCCGTCACCGTCCCGGAGCACGACCTCCCGTACGTCGTCGTCCGTGCTCACGCAGACGCCGACGAGGTCGCACGCCGCCCCGAGCTCGGCGGGGGAGCCTGCCACCACGGCGCCCGCCGCGACCAGCGGCGCCACGCTCGCGGAGCGCCGGGCCCAGACCCGCAACGGCCACCCCGCGGCCAGGATCCGTTGGGCGATAGGGGCTCCCTGGTCGCCCAGGCCGATGAAACCCACCGTCGTGACGGGCATTCGAGTCCTCCTCGGTGGCAACGGTGTCGCGAGGTCTGCTCGTTGCAGTATCATACAACGAATTGAATGAAGTTAGCGTACGATATTCAGCGACCTCGGTACCCCCGACGAAGGGTCGACCCGTGACCACGATGCCCGACCTGACGACGCCGGACAAGGCGATCGGTGGTGTGCGATGAAGGCGCGAGCCGCCGTACTGGTGGCGGACCGGAAGCTGGAGATCCGTCATTTCGACGTGCCGGAAGAGCACCCGCCGGGCTGGGGGCTGCTGCGCGTCGAGGGATGCGGCATCTGCGGCAGCGACGTGGAGCAGTACGACGGCGTCACCCGCGCCGCCGGCATCTGTGAGTATCCGGTCATCCCGGGCCACGAGATCGTGGGGCGCATCGCGGCGCTCGACGACGATGGCCGCCGGCGCTGGGGCGTCGAGGTGGGCGACCGGGTGGCGATGCACGGCACCGCCGGGTGCGGAGTGTGCGTGCAATGCAGGCGCGGGGCGCGTTGCCATACCCAGTTCTACTACGGCTTTCGCTCCGCGAACCTCGGGTCGGGGCTCTGGGGTGGTTACGCGGAGTACCTACAACTCGCTCCGAACGCGACGCTGTTTCCGATGCCCGCGCACCTGCCGGTGGAAGACGCCGTGCTGTTCAATCCGCTCGCCGCGGGATTCGACTGGGTGATCAAGGAGGGGCGCACGGGTCTTGGCGACAGCGTGGTGATCTGCGGGCCCGGGCAGCGTGGGCTGGCGTCGGTGATCGGCGCCAGGGAGGCCGGCGCCGGGCAGATCATCGTGACCGGCCTCGCACGCGACCGCGACAAGCTGGCGCTGGCTCGCCTGCTCGGCGCCACCACCACGCTGGTGGTCGGGGAGGACGACGTGGTGGACGCGGTCCGTGACCTGACCGAGGGCCGCGGCGCCGACCGCGTCGTGGACACCACCCCGCTCGCAACCCAGCCCGTGATCGACGCATTGACGTTCGTCCGGACCGGCGGGACGATCGTGCTGGCGGGGTTGAAAGGCGGCCGCACGATGGCCGGTTTCCCGGTCGACACCATCGTGCACAAGAAGATCACCGTCGTGGGTGTGCTTTCCACCTCGGCGTGGGCGGTGGACCAGGCGATCCGCACGATCTCGTCGGGTCGCTACCCGCTGTCCGACCTGCATACGGCGACAATGCCGCTCGAGCGGGCCGACCTGGCGATCCGGATGCTCGCGGGTGAGGTCGAGGGAGAGAGCCCCGTTCACCTGACCGTCGTCCCGACCGGCTAGGTCAGCCCGCCGACGGCGAGTGTCCCGTTAGGACATTCAGGTGGCACAGGCCGGTCAGCGCACCGCTTCCCACTTCTCGGGTGTGGGCAGGGCGGGGTTGCCGCCGGCGCGGGTGGGGAGCGCGATCGTCGCCGTGGCCGGGCAGGTGTCCTCGCCGCGATGGTTGACGCAGGAGATGCTGACCTCCACCGTGCCGTCGTCGTTCTTCGCGGTGACGGTGCCGGTGAGCCGGGAGACGTCGCCGACGTAGTTGAACTTGCGGAACTCGCAGCGCAGGCGGTTGATCCAGCCGTCGTCGCCCATCCAGTTGGTGAGCAGGTGCCCCAGCCAGTTCAGGCGCATGGTGCCGTAGTCGTAGCTGTTCGCGGCACCGATCGCCTGGGCGTACTCGGCGTCCCAGTGCACTCGCTGCGTGACGTCCCAGCCACCGAACTCGTTGCGCGTGTAGAAACCGGGGTGCCGTTGCCGACCGCGGGTGGCCAGCTCGAGCGGGCCCCACGCGTAGTGTCCCGGCCCGCGCCCGATGTGCCCGGCGATGATGTCGGTGACCGTCATGGGCCCCTTCGTCAAGTGCCCGAGCGAGTCACCCACCTCGACGTCGTCCCAGTAGCGGGCCTTGCCGCCGCGGCGCTCCTCACTGAGGATCTCCGCCTCGATCTGCTCGATCTCCTCGGGGGTGAAGGAAGGCTTCGGGGTCTTCTTCTTCTCCGAGCCGGACTTGCGTGCGGCTTCCCGCTCGGTGTGGATGAACCACATCCGCTCCTGCTGGATCGGCGACCCGTCCGCGGCCTCGATGTACTCCACCATGTTGCGCACCACCGAACGGCCGCCACCGAACGTGGACGCCTTCTCGAACACGTCGGTGATCCAGCGTGCGCTGAAGGCCTGGTCTCCCGGCACGACCGGGCGGTAGAAGTGAAACTCGCTTCCCGCGTGGAACTCGTGCAACCCCGCCAGCGCGCCGCGCGTCTTGGCGCGCACGTCGGCCGGGATCGGCGGCGCCACCGGCTGGTGCAGGTTCGCCACGTAGAACGGCGACCCGATGATCGTGCCCCACCGGGAGTCCTTGCCGTAGTCGGGATCGCCGAACAACGGGTTGTCGTCCCCGAAGCTCCAGGCGAAATGCCGCATGCTGTCCTGGTGCGCCTCCCGGTACCACGCGGGTATCCCCGGCTGCCGGACCCCGATCCGGCCCCGCATCCGCTCGATGCTCTCCGGGGTGATCTTGCCGTAGTCGGCGGGCAGTTCACGCTCAACCATGTCCTCGCGCCCTCTCCTCGGCGGCCGTTGGCTCAAGAAAATAATCTAACCTGATAATCGAGGTCCAGGAACCCCGTGCGTCAAACGACGAGGTCCCCGGGCACTGGACTTCGAGGTGGGTCCATAATATAACTGATTTAGTATTGTCACGTCTCGCGGGAACGGGGTGTCTGATGACGGAGCCTGGTGGACAGCCGCCCGTGCTCTACGAGGTGGTGGACGGGGTGGCGGTGATCTCGTTCAACCGGCCGCATCGGCACAACGCGATGACGGACGAGTCGAGCGCGTTGTTCCACGAGCACCTGATGCGTGCCCGTGACGATCGGGACGTCCGGGTGATTCTGGTGCGGGGCGAGGGGCCGTCCTTCTGCTCCGGGCGGGACACGGCCAGTCTCGGCGTGCGCGCGACGGGGCTGAGCGACTTCGAGCACCTGAGCAGGAGCCTGCAGCGTAAGCTTTCGCTGCGCGACATCCAGAAGCCGGTCATCGCGGCGGTGCACGGGCACGCGGTGGGCGGCGGTTTCGAGATCGCACTGAGCTGCGACATCCGCGTGGTCGCCACGGACGCCCGGCTCTCCCTTCCGGAGATCAACTGGGGCATCATGACCGACAGCGGCGGATCGGTGGTGACCACGGCACTGGCCGGGCCGGGCCGGGCGAAGTACCTGCTGATGACCGGTGAGGCGATCAGTGGCAGGCAAGCTCACGAATGGGGTCTCGCGGACTTCGTGACGAGCCCCGAGGAGCTCGACGAGGTCGCGCGCGGCCTCGCGCACACCATCGCCGCGCGCCCGCCGATCAACGTCGCGTTCGCCAAGCAGCTGGTCGACGCGGTGCACGGGGAGGTCGTGCGGCAGGGTCTGCGCAACGAGCTGGTGGCGCTCACGGCGATCTACCAGACCGACGACTACCGGGAGGCGCGGGCCGCGCGACGGGAAGGCCGCGTACCCCGGTTCCACAGCCGGTGATGCCCGGCGCCGCTGGTGCACGCCGAGCGCACGGAAACCCTTGCACTCTATGATTTGCGTCCCATTGTCACCGAGCCGAGAGCGAGATCGTCATGCTGCCGGAACCCCCGCCCCTGGGCTCGTCGATGCTGCCTGCCGGCTCGCTGCGCGACGAGGTCGTGGTCGTCACCGGCGGCGGTACCGGGCTCGGCAAGGCCATCGCTGTCGAGTTCGCCCGCCTCGGCGCGTCGGTCGCGGTAATGAGCCGTGATCCCGGACACCGGGAGGCCGGTGTCGCCGCGGTGACCGAGTGCGGCGCGAAGGCTGTCGGCGTCCAGGCCGATGTCCGGGATCCGGAGCAGATCGCCGCGGCGTTCGACGACGTGGAGCGCGCCCTCGGTCCGGTGACGAGCCTGGTGAACAACGCCTCCGGCAACTTCCCGGCAGCCGCCGAACGCTTGTCGCCCAACGGCTGGCGCGCCGTACTCGGAATCGTGTTGGACGGCACCTACTACTGCTCGACCGAGTTCGCCCGGCGCCGGATGACTGCCGGTGCGGGCGGATCGATCCTGAACATACTGGCCACGAAGGTCTGGTCCGGTGGTCCCGCGCACGCGCACAACTCGGCGGCCAAGGCGGGGGTGTGGAACCTGACCATGAGCCTCGCCGTGGAGTGGGCGCCTTACGGCATCAGGGTCAACGCCATCGCCCCCGGCCTGTTCCTGCACCCCGATCAGGCCCGGCTCGGGGAGCAGCACACGGGGCGAGCCGCTTCCGAAGCCGAGGCCGCCGGCACGATCCCGGCCGGACGCGTCGGCAGGCCGCACGAGCTGGCCTGGGCTGCCACCTACCTCTGCTCGCCCTACGCGGCTTACGTGACGGGGCAGAGCCTCGTCATCGACGGCGCCAACTGGCTGCGCCGGGAGCGCAAGATGCCGCCCTTCCGGCCGATCCACGAGGTGCTCGGCCTCGACGACTAGCTTGAGTTAAAACCGTTGCCTACCCCAGACCTGCCACCCATGCCCGACCCGCACAGCGGGCAACCACGACTACCCCGCGCGCCTGCCGACACCAAGAGCGGCGACCCCGAAGCCAAGCAGCCGTATCACTCACGCAAAGTGCTCACCGGTCCCAAGGACGGTGGCCCCACCCTCGAATGGCACTACGGCGACCGCAAGATGCAGCGCTGGTCCGCCGGAGTCATGGTCGTCGTTTGCCTGATCTTCGCGACGATCAAATGGGGCGGGTTCGCATCGTCAAGACCTACGAACTCACCGAGATCACCGTGAGAGGCACCGCCGCCGGGGGCTACAACATCGAACTCCGCGACCGCAACGGCGGCGAAGCAGACACCGCACTTGACTTCCTCTACGAGAACCACGACCTCTGGGACCTCGTGTACAACGGCATTCGCCACTCCGTGGCCGCCGGTGCCGCCACAACACCACTCACCCGCCGCAAACTGCGGCTCGACAGCACAGGCGCCATCCAGGAGCCCGCAGACGGGTAAGCCTTGATCACGGGACCTTGGCTGACAGCGGCAGCGGCTGGCAACGGTTGAGAGACGTTTTGCCTGGTCAGGCAGCGGATGACACCTACTCGCGCAGGTCAGGAACCCTATCGAAGCGCAACCGAGTGCCGGGGCCGTGATTCCGTTCCGGATCGGCTGATCTTGGCATGAGGGAGGGCCTTCGCGGCGGTGCTCAGGCCGGCACCGGCTGGGCCCCGGGCACCAGTACTGCGGAGAGCCGGGCGAGGATCTCGGGGTGGATCCGGTAGTAGACCCAGGTTCCGCGGCGCTCGCCGGTGATGAGCCCGGCGTCTCGTAGCACCTTGAGGTGGTGGGAGATCGTGGGTGCGGTCAGGTCGAAGGTGCCGGTCAGGTCGCACACGCATGCCTCCCCGCCGGCGTGGGAGGCGATGAGGGACAGCAACCGCAGCCGCACCGGGTCGGCCATCGCCTTGAACAGCCGGGAGAGTTCCCTTGCCTGCCCCTCGGTCAAGGGCTCCTGAGCCAGCGGGGAGCAGCAGGCGTCGATCGCGGCGAGGGGCAGCTGCTTCGGCATGCGTCTAGTTTGACAGATCTCTAATTAGGCGGCAACCTGAGTGGTGTCGTTGGTTAGATGGTCTTCTATTCACGGAGGTTGTGGTCATGTCCCGGATGCAACTCGCGCTGCGCGTGGGTGACCTGGCGGGGTCGATCGAGTTCTACTCGAAGCTGTTCAACACCGAGCCGGCGAAGCGCCGGGAGGGGTATGCGAACTTCGCCGTCAGCGAGCCGCCGCTCAAGCTGGTGCTGCTGGAAGGCGAGCCCGGCCAGGACACGGTGATGGACCACCTCGGGGTCGAGGTCGACTCGGCGGACGAGGTCGACGCGGCCGGCCGGCGCCTCGCCGGCGAAGGGCTGGATACGGTGGCAGAGGGCAACACGACCTGTTGCTACGCCTTGCAGGACAAGGTGTGGGTCCACGGGCCGGGTCAGGAACCGTGGGAGGTCTACACCGTCAAGGCCGACTCGGCGAGCTTCGGTACCGACAGCCTCGCCCTGGTCGGTCCGGCCACCTGTTGCACGCCGGAAGCCGAGTCCGGCCAGGCGGACACGGCGGGCCGGCCGGAAGGCTGCTGCGCCTGACCGCTGCCGGCGCCGGTCGGTCAGCGTCTGGCTGTGGCGGTCGCGTGGGGCACGACGACCTCGGCGGCCTCGGTGGGCGTGACGCCGGGGTAGAGGGCGCGCACGAGCAGGAGCGCGAGTCCGCCCCCGGCAAGCTGGGCGGCGATGAACAGCGGCGCCGACGCGGGGGCGATGCCGGCGAAGGTGTCGCTGAAGATGCGGCCCACGGTGATGGCGGGGTTGGCGAAGCTGGTGGAGCTGGTGAACCAGTACGCGGCGCCGATATAGGCGCCCACCGCTGCCGCGGCACGGTCGGTCCGGCCGGAGCGGACCAGGGCGAAGATCACCAGGATCAGCCCGGTCGTGGCGACGATCTCGGACAGGCCGTGCGCGGCCGTGGCGCGATGGGTGGTGCTGATGCTCACGGCCGCCCTGGAGAACATCAGGTTGGCCAGGATCGCGCCGCTGACACACCCCGCGATCTGGACCGGCACGTAGGCAGCCGCGTGCCGCCAGGACAGTCCGCGGAACGCGGCGTCCACAATAGACACGACCGGGTTGAAGTGCGCGCCGCTGACCGGGCCGAACATGAGGATGAGCGCGAACAGGCCGGCCGCGGTGGCGGCCGCGTTCTCGGCCAGCTGCAGCCCGGTGTCGGCGGGGGAGAGCCGTTGCGCGGCGATACCGGACCCGATCACCAGCGCCGCGAGTAGCAGGCTTCCCAGGTACTCCGCGACCAGCTTGCGGGCCAGCGGCTGCTCCATCGGTGACTCCCTTGCGACCACAGTGGACTGTTCAGGCGATGGCCGGGACGCCCAGCTCGTCGAGCAGGTGGCGCACCCGGCGTTCGATCTCGTCCCGCACCGGGCGCACGTCCTCGACGCTCTTGCCTGCCGGGTCGTCCAGCTCCCAGTCCAGGTAGCGCTTCCCGGGGAACACCGGACAGGCGTCGCCGCAGCCCATGGTGATCACGACGTCGGCGGCGCGGACGATCTCGTCGGTCCAGGGCTTGGGGAACTCGCCGGTGATGTCGATGTCCCGCTCGGCCATCGCCGCCACTGCCGAGGGGTTGACCTTCTCGCCGGGTTCGGAACCGCCCGACCACGCCACGGCGCGGTCGCCGGCCAGGTGCTGGAAGAACCCGAGCGCCATCTGGCTGCGGCCGGCGTTGTGCACGCACAGGAACAACACGGTGGGCCTGCCGTCGTGTGCGTGTCCCTCCACTTTGGCCAGTGCGTGCAGCCGTTGCCGGGCGAAGCGCTCCGCCAGCAGGGGAAGGAAGTTCGGGACGGTGCTGTGCGAGGCGAACTGCTCGTAGCTGGAGTGCAGGAATCGTTCGACGGTCTCCTGGCCGAACGTGCCGTCGAACTCGCGGCGCAACCGCTCCGCCGCCGTGCGCAGCGCATGCTCCTGGTCGATGCTCAGCTCCGGACGCCGGTAGTCCTCGAGGTCAGTCAACACGGTCTCCTTCAACAGGCTGGATCGCGGGCGCCAGCCGGTCGACCCGGTCCGCGATGTCACCGAAAGCGCGCTCGAACGCCGCGGTCGTATCGGCGCGGGCAGGGTCCGGGACCGACCAGTGCAGCCGGTCGCCCGCCCGCGCGCCCAGTTCTTCGTGCGCGTTGTCGCACACCGCGACAACGAGGTCGTCCGCGGTCAGGACCTGATCGACGTGCGCGGTGCGGGCCCGTGCCAGCGACAGCCCGTGGCCGCGTGCGATCGCGAGCGCCTTCGGGTGCACCTTCGCCGCCGGACGTGTGCCCGCCGATGCCGCCGGCACCGTGCTGCGCTTGGCCCACAAGGCCACCGCCAACTGGGACCGGGCCGAGTTGTGGGTGCACACGAACAACACCCGCGGCGCCCTCAGCGCACCCACCGGCGCCAGACCGGTCAACGCCTCCGGTCGCAGCCGCAGATACGTCCGCCGGTGGTCACCCTCCGAGCGGGACCGCCCGACCAGCCCCGCCTGCTCCAGCAGCTTCAGGTGATGCGCCAGCAGATTGCTCGGCAACCCCAGTTCGCGGCCGATTTCACTCGGCGAGACGTCCCCGAGCACCAGGCGGTCGACGATCGCCAACCGCGCGGGCTCACCCAGGGCCGCGTGCACCTGCGCCCGAGACCGCACCCGGGCGGGCCACTCACCGTTCATTGACTCAATAGTGATTGAGTCAATGTCTTCTGTCAAACGCCGGCGGTGACGTCACGTCGTGTCGTAGTGCATCGTGAACTTGATTCGATCGCCGCGGACTCTGCGGCGCAGGTACATGGTCGGGACGAGTTGGTCGTCGACGTTGACGCCTTCGCGGAGCATGACGGGGCTGCCCGGGGGGACGTCGAGGAGCGCGGCGTCGTCCCGGTCGGCGACGGTCGCGGTGAGAGCACGCCAGGCGTGGCGCAGGTGGAGGCCGTAGTTTTCGCGCAGGATCTGGAACAGTGCCACTCGCTCGCCGGCGGGAGCGGTGACGCCGGGGAACCGGCGGGCCTCGATCCAGTAGCTGCACACGAGGAACGGGCAGCCCCCGGTCCGCACGAGGGTGTCGGCCCGCACGAAAGGCCCGGGAACTCCGAGAGCGTCGGCGGCGCCGCGGCCGGCGTCGTCACTGATGATCTTCAGCAGGGTCTCGGTCTGGTCCTGCCGGACGTACTCGGCGATCGAGGCGGTGCTGCCGGCGTCGGCGTCGGTGGAGGGCATGCGGGGCAGGTCGAAATCCACGACCAGCTGGGGTTCGGCGACGTAGGTGCCGGATCCCTGCCGGACGTTGACGTGCCCGGCGCGGGCGAGTTCGCCGATCGCTTGCCGGATGGTGAGGCGGTTGACCCCCCATTCCGTCGCGAGTTCGGGTTCGGTGGGCAGACGCTGGCCTGGCGAGAGTTCGCCGGCGCGGATCCGCCGGAGCAGTTCGCGTTCAACCTGGCGGTACAGCGGATCGTTGGCTCGTCTGCGGTTCTGTGTGCTGGTCATCGGAGCCCGGAGCGGACGAAGGCGTTGACGACCTGGCGTTGCAGCAGCAGGTAGACGGCGAGGATGGGCAGGCACAACGCGCCGGCGGCGGCCATCATGGCGCCGTAGTCGGTGCCGGTGTCGGTGATGAGG
>DASZUO010000233.1:0-11432 GCA_035547575.1 Amycolatopsis sp.
GCGCTCGACGCCGGGCACGCCAGCCATATGCATGAGCGCGACAGGCAGGTCCCGGGCAGTATGCTGGTGAGCGAGTTGTCTGGTTCGAACGAAGGAAATCCATGGTCGCGATCCCACAGTCCAGCGTCGTCCGAGTCCCCAAGGCCGGCGAGATCGTGGCCGCGCAGCTGCGTCGCCAGATCGTGACCGGGCAGCTCAAGGAGGGCGACGCGCTGCCGCCGGAGACCGCGCTGATGGCCCAGTTCGGTGTCTCCCGGCCCACGCTGCGCGAAGCCTTTCGCGTCCTCGAGGCCGAGCAGGTCATCCACATCCGCCGCGGCGCCAGGGGCGGCGCCCACGTCCTGGTTCCCAAGGCGGAGGCGGCGGCCCGCTACGCAGGGACGCTGCTCCAGTTCCGTGGCACCACGCTGGCCGACCTCCATCAGGCCCGAGGCGCGCTCGAGGTGGCCGCGATCGAGATCCTGGCCCGCAAGCGCACGGCGGCCGACCTGCGGGAGCTGGACAGGGCACTGGCCGAGGGCAACGACTTGCAGGACGACCCGATCGCCTTCGCCGAGAAGCACGATCTGCAGTTCCACAGGCTTCTGGTGGAACTGGCCGGCAACACGACCCTGCTCACGCTGCTGGACATCCTGTACTCGATCGTCAGCCGCCACAACGAGTCCTTCATCGACACGCACCGTGACGACGCCGGCGCCGCGCCGTCGGTGCGGGTGGTCCAGCGGGCCCACGCCAAGCTGATCGACCTGATCCGGCGCAAGGACATCGAGAAGGCCGCCACACACTGGCGCCGCCACCTGAACCTGGTCAGCGAGTACCTGCTCAGCGACCCGGCCGAGACCGTGCTGGACGTCCTGTCCTAAGTGTCCTGCTCCGGCAGATCATTTGTCCGGCCTATCGCCGTGTACTCGCCACGACGGCACGTTCGAAGGTCACTGTGATTCCGGCGTCTTGCGTGCGAGCAGGCCGGAATCCCGTGGGTGGTCCGCCGGCCAGTTCCGCCTCCAGCGCCGCCCGCGCGTCGTCCGGGCGTCCCGCGTCGGTGAGCATCATCTCCACCGGCACCGAGTAGGTCTCGCCCGGCTCGGTCCGTGTCGTCACGGCGCCGACGTGAGTCGTCATGAGGTCGGCTATCTCGGCGTCGGCCAGGCACCGGGCATGCGAGGGGTCGATGACGCGGTGCAACTCGTCGAAGGACTCCCGGTCGCCGCCACTCGGGGCGACCATGTCGGACACCACGACCCGGCCGCCGGGGCGGCAGACACGCGCCATCTCCGCGACCTGGACGGCGGGATCCGGAAAGTGGTGGAGCGCGGCCCGGCACACGACCAGATCGAACGTGGCGTCGGCGAACGGAAGCGCGGCAGCGTCACCCTCCTGGAGCAGCACATTCTCGATACCCGCCTCCGCAAGACGCCGGGTCCCGAGGTCGAGCAGCGCACGGGTCAGGTCGACACCGACCACCTGCCGGACGCGGGATGCGATCGTTTCCGCCACATGGCCGGCGCCGCACGCGACGTCGAGCGCGATCCAGTCCGGCGACAGCGGTTCGAGCCACGCGAGCGGCGAGATGACCGCGGAACTGAAGATCGCGCCGGTACCGGTGAACAAGCCGGTCTGGCGTTCGAAGGACCGTCGGGTAACGGATTCGGCAGGGCCGTCATCTGGTTTCGACATAACCAGTTTTGTACTCTCGGAACTCGTGACCGTCTCCGCACGACCGGCCATGATCCGGCCCGTTCCGGACACCGGCGGTTTCTACGACGTTCGCCACGGCAGCGGCGTCCGAACGGGTGCCCATGCCCACGACGGAACCGATCTCGTCAGCTCGTGGCACAGCCACGACCTGCATCAGCTCGTCTACGCCACCCGCGGAACCGCCGAAATCGAGACGGCCGCCGGCCGCCACCTGCTGCCGCCCCAGCAGGCCGCGATCATCCCCGCCGGCTCGGCACACCGGACCACGCTGCAGGCGGTCGAATCGGTGTCGGTCTTCTTCAGCCCGGATCTGCTCGATGTCCGCTCGACGCGGGTGCTCGCCGTGTCGCCGCTGATCCGGGAGATGATCGGCTACGCCGCTCGATGGCCCATCGACCGCCCCGTCACCGACGCGCTGGCCGACTCCTTTTTCGACACGCTCGCACGCTTGGTCGCCGAACTCGCGGAAGACAGATACAGCCTGCACCTGCCCGCCCCGGCGGACCCGCTCGTGCGCGACGCGGTCGCCTTCATCCACGCCCACCTTTCGACCGTGCGGGAAGCAGACCTCTGCCGGGCGGTCGGCGCCTCGCCCCGGACCCTGCGCCGCCATTTCCACGCCGACCTGGACATGTCGTGGAGCCGTTACGTTCGGCAGAGCCGCCTGCTGTCGGCCATGGCCCTGCTGGCCGAAACCGGCCCGTCCGTGCTGGACGCGGCCAGGCAGGTCGGGTACGAAAGCCAGAGCGCGTTCGACCGCGCGTTCCGCCAGGCCACGGGCGAATCCCCCACCGCGTACCGGCGCCGCATCGCACCGTCCCAAGCTCGCTGATCACTCAGCTCCGGACGACGAAATCGCCGTGGTCGTCGCCGAGACAGGCGCCGATCACCGCCGGGTCAACAGGAAACGGCACCATGGTGGCAGGCCGACCGAACAGCAATCGACGCGAAGTCCACAATGGATCGTCAATCTGCGTGCCGCCGGGAGCCGATCGCCGGAAGTCTCGCAGCGCACGCCCTCATCGAGCCGCCGCGGACCGACCCCGCCCTCGCCGCGCGGATCGAGCGGGCCGATGCGGAGTTCATGGCCGCCTGCTGTGCCCCCGCCCATCGGCAAGACGCGGGCGCCGCCGGTGTCGTGCGGTCCCTCGCGCCCGCAGCGATTCCGAGCGCGAGACACCGCCCGGAGTCGCGATCCGGCCCAGCGGCGACGCGAAGTCGGCCGGTGGCTCGGCCTCATGGCACGCTGTCGCCCACCCGGATGCCAAGGGCCCGCGTGGCACGAAGAGTTCCCGCGCCAGCCCACCGGCACGCCACCGCGGCCACCGTCGAGCGCCGCCGCGGCGTCCAATCCCCACTCCTGGCCGCCCGGCTCGCCGACGCCAGGGCGATCGCCGTCGTCACGACGCAGCCGGGCTCCAAGTCGCGGCTGAACTCCCAGCGCCAAAGCAACCCTGAGCGTGCGGCGAGTCACGTGCCGATCCGGGCAGCGATCGTCAGCAGGGTCGCCGCGGGGCCGGTCGGCGGGCTGTCGGGTAACCAGATCGCCCGGAAACGTCGGCGCAGCAACGCCCCCTCCTCGACCGGGACGGCGATGAGGCGGCGGTCGGCCAGCTCGCCGGCCACGGCGAGCCGGCTGAGCACTCCGGGTGCCTCGCCGGCGGCCACCGCGGCCTTGATCGCGCTCGTCGACCCCAGTTCCGCCGCCGGCACCGCGGGAGTGCCCGTCCGGCTCAGCGCCTCCCACACGGCCTCCCGCGTGCCGGACCCCGGTTCCCGCAGGATCAGCGCAGTGGCGGCGATCGCGGACAAGGTCAGCGGGCGACGGCGCCGCGTCCACGGATGGCCCGGCGCGACCACCACCACCAGCTCGTCCGCACCCACCACCCGGCCACGCAATCCGTGCGGCACACGGGGCCCTTCCACGAACCCGAGCTCGGCCTCACGGTCCCGCACAAGATCCGCGACCTGCTGGGAGTTGCCGACCCGCAACGCGACCCTGACCTCCGATGCCCGCGCGTGCAAAGCCACCAGCCACCCCGGCACCCGATGATCCGCGATGGTCATCGACGCCGCCACCCGCAACCTGGCCTGCTGATCGGCGTGCAACGCACCGACCCCGGTCAACAACCCCTGCATGGCCTCGAGCACCGGCTCCGTCCAATGCACCACCGCCACACCCGCCTGCGTCAGGCGTGACCCGGTCGGGCCACGTTCCAGCAGGACGAGCCGGAGCTGCCGCTCCAGGGCACGGATACGCATGCTGGCAGCCGGCTGCGTGATCCCGTGCCGCCGCGCGGCCTGCCCCAGGCTGCCGGTTTCGGCGACCGACACCAGCAACCCGAGCGAGGTCAGCTCCGGTGTCCTCGACGGAAGTGTCATTAGGCGAGCTTATGACCTCCTAGCCGATATCGGTCTACCGGGCCAGTTCCGGGGCGCGCAAGGTAGCCGAAGAAGCCGAGCTTACGGAGGAGCCATGGCCGCAACGGTGTCCGTGCCGCGCCTGCGGAACGCGGTCTCGCGATCGGGAACCGTCCTTCCCGGACTCGTGGTCGTGGTCATCATCGCGGCTGTCGCCTTCTGGCTCGGCCGGCGGTTCCCGGTCGTCGGCGGTCCCGTCTTCGGGATCGTGGCGGGCGCGTGCGCCGGTCCCCTGCTGCGCAAGGCAAGTGCGGCGTCCGGACACGTGCGGCTGCGCCCGGGATTCTCCGTGGCGGGCAAGCAGGTCCTCCAGCTCTCCATCGTGATGCTCGGCACCGGGCTCTCCCTGAGCGACGTCCTGCACGCCGGCGGCCGCTCTCTCCCGGTACTCGTCTCCACGTTGAGCGTCACCCTTGGTGGGACCTGGGTACTCAGCCGGCTTCTGCGTGTCGACGGCGAAACCGCGATCCTCGTCGGCGCCGGTACCGGCATCTGCGGCGCTTCGGCCATCGCCGCCGTCACCGCGGTCACCGGTGCCGCTCAAGCGCGCGTCGCCTACGCGCTCGGCACGATCTTCACGTTCAACATCGCGGCCGTCGCGCTCTTCCCGCCGGCCGGCCATTACCTCGGCCTCAGCCAGCAGGGTTTCGGACTCTGGGCGGGAACCGCGATCAACGACACGTCCTCCGTCGTCGCTGCCGCCTACACCTACGGAACCGCGGCCGGCGCCTACGCGGTCGTGGTCAAGCTGACCCGGAGCCTTGCCATCGTGCCGCTCTGCCTGGTACTCCAAGCCCGGCAGGCACGACGCGCGCCAGCGGGCAGGCCGGTTGACCGTGCCGCGTGGCGTTCGCTGCCGTTGTTCGTCGTCGGCTTCCTGCTGGCGTCGATCGCCCGGACTGTCGGCATCATTCCCGGCTCGTGGCACCCGGCACTCGCTCAGCTCGCGGCGTTCCTGATCTGCGTGGCGCTCACCGGAATCGGCCTGACGCTGGAATTCGCGCACGTGCGCCGAGCCGGACCGCGCCCGCTGCTGCTCGGCGCGATGCTGTGGGCGGCGGTGGCCGGCACCAGCCTCGGCGTACAGGCGCTCACCGGGCAGCTCTGATCCGGTGACACCGGTGGTTCACCCGCCCAGCAGGCGGGCCAGCGCCGCCCTGGCGGTCGCGTCGCGTTCGGCCAGCTTGCCGAGCTCGTCGGCGAGCAGGCTGAGCCATTCGTCGATGCCGATCGACTTACGGCTGATCACCACGTCCCGGACCACAGTGCGCACTTCGGCGTCCACACCGCGCTTGCCCTCGCGCAGTTCCAGGTCACGGTCGTGGCCGTGGACCCGAACCGCGACCGGCCGCCCGGGACGGCCGGCCATCCGGTCCGCCATGGACCGGCGGTGGTCGATCTCCACCATGCCTTCGGGCAGCGCGTCGCCGAGGGTGTGGGTGAGCACCCGCGTGTAGGACTCCACGTCCGATCGGTCGGCACGCAGCGTGGCGATCACCAGGTGCATGTCCCAGCCGGGACCGAGTTCCCCGGTCACGAGTCGACCAAGGGCAGCACCAGCTGCGGCTTGCGGATGATGTGATCGTCGCGCAGCGGGCGGACCGCCGTGCCGATCGCGAAGAACTCGGTCGTATGGCCGCCCCAGCGATGCGGCAACGACAACAACTGCACGCCGACGATGCCCTCCGCGTGCAAGGCCTCCGCTTCCGCCTGCATCCGGGACATGGCGAGCTCCCGTGCGTCATAGAGCGCCTCGGTGAACTGCGGGATCTCGACGTTCTGGCCGATGTTGCCGATCGCCTGCCAGAACCGCTGGTGCGCGATGTGGTAGACGCACGAGCCCATGACCATGCCCAGCGGTGCGTAGCCGGCCTGCACGAGAGTCCAGAAGTCCTGTCCGTTGAGGTCCGAGGTGAACGGCTGGCCGGTGTTGTTGCGCCAGTCGCCCGGCTCGTCCGCCTTCACCGCCGTGCCGACGGCGATGAACTCGGCCAGGTCGTTGCCGAACTCCTTGAACTCGATCTCCAGCCGCACCCCGACGATCCCGTCCGCGCCGAGCACGTCGGCCTCGGCCTCCATGCGCCCCATCGCCAGCTCGCGGGCGTGGTACATGGCCTGGGACAGTGTGTCCAGCTCCTGGTTCTTGTTCCACCGGCCGACCTGAAACCCGACGTGATAGATGCTGGAGCCGAGCACGAGACCCAGCGGGCGGAAACCCGCCTCCCGGACCAGCAGAAACTCGTTGACGGACAGGTCCGAGGTGAACAGCGTGGTCTTCTGCCCCGGCTTCATCTCGGCGAGCCGGCGCATCGCGTCCTCGGGGATGCGCTGGCCTTCGACCTCCGCGCTCATCGCGTCTCCATCTCGTTCATCGTGGTCACCGCAGTGGCATGATCGTCAGTGCCTCGGCCGGCGCTCGCCGGCCGGCGTGGAAGCGGCTGATCGTCGTGCCGAACATCGTGGCCTCGGCGCACAGCAGCGGCGTGTTGGCGGCGTCCTGGTGCCACGACCGCAGGCCCATGGTGGCCACGATCGCACCGTCGGCGCCCGCGTCGCGCGCGTGCCGGGCGAAGCTCTGCCGCGACGCGGCGCGCGTCCTGTTGATCAACTGGGTGTAGGCGTCCACCTCGGAGTTGCGGGCCATCACCGACATCTGCGAACGGCTCTGCCAGTCCAGGAACTGGCTCTCCACCGCGATCCCGATCGCGATCCGCGTCGGCACCCAGCCGGCTCGCATCAGCTTCGCCACATCCTGACCCGGCAGGTCGGTGGTGAACAGGCTCCTGGGCCGCCGCGTGGAGTCGGCGCGCACCGCGGTGCCCAGCGCCATGAACTCCTGGCTGTTCTCGCTCAGACCGGTCCGGGTCAGCCGGATGCCGACGACTCCATCGGCGTTCATGCCCGCGGCTTCCGTCGTCATCCGCGCCAGCGCCGTGTCGTACCCGTGGTACAGCGCGTTGACATACGGTGCGAAGCTGACCGAGCCGATGAAACCGCCCATGCCGTAGCCCAGCCCACCGGTCCAGCCGATGTTCTGCACGATGCAGCCCATGACCTCGCCGACCGGCCGCAGCCCCACCGACTCCACACCCACCGCGCCGGACACCGGCAGCAGCGACGTCTTCAGGCCGACCTCGCGGAATCGGGCCAGCCGCTTGCGCGCGACGTCGGGGAGCCAACTCCCGTCCGTGCCGGCCACCGCGACCTCCTCCAGCTGCCCGTGACTGCTCCGCTGTGTTCATCGTGCCATGCGCGCACAGCGAGCAGGCGGCATCGTCGCGTGGCCACGGCGACCGGTGTCGTGGTTTGGGCCCTCGTGTCGGTTTTCGTGGGTACGTAACCTTTTCGCGGCGTCCCGCGGCGTCCAGCGGCGTACAAAGGGATCCAGAGGTGATTTCGTTGTCGGTGGTACGGCAGGCGAAACAGCGCCGCTGGGCGGTGGTGGCCGTGGCGGCGGCCTTGCTGCTGGCTGTGCCCGCGATCGTGGACGCGGTGCGGCCGGCCGGACAGTCCATCGCTGCAGCGCGGCTGCGTGACCTGGTGCTGCGTTCGGTGACCGCGCCGTACCAGGGCCATGCGCAGAGCACGGGATCACTCGCACTTCCGGAGCTGCCGAACCTGGCCGACGTCTCGGCGCTGTTCTCCAGCACCACGAGCATGCGGGCGTGGTACGCCGGTCCCGACCGGTACCGCGTCGCCGTGCTCACCACCGCGGGCGAGCACGACGTCTACCGCCTGCCGGAGGGTGAGTACACCTGGGACTACGGCGCGAACGCGCTCGTCGAGCTGAGGGGCCGGCCGTCCGTCCGCCTCCCGCGCGCGAGTGACCTGCTGCCACCGGAGCTGGCCCGGTGGATCCTCGGGTCCGCGCCCGCGGATGCCGTGACCAGCCTGCCCGCACGTCGCATCGCGGGGATCGCCGCGTCGGGGTTGCGACTCGACCCCGCCGACCCGGACACCACCATCGGCCGGGTCGGCCTCTGGGCGGACCCGGTCACCGGCCTCCCGCTCCGGGTCGAGGTGACGGCCCGCGGGCAGCACGCGCCGGGCCTGGTCACCGCGTTCGACGAGGTCGACCAGACCGTTCCCACGGTCACCACGCCACAACCCGCGGTGGGCACCGGCTTCAGCGTCACGGACGGCCCGGACATCGCGACGGCACTCGGAACGCCGGGCCGCGCGCGGTTGCCGGGCACGCTGGACGGTCGCGTCATGCGGGCCGCGAACGTCGCCGGCGTCCAGGGCGCCGCGTTGTACGGTTCCGGCCTCACGACGTTCGCCGTCGCCGGTGTGCGTCCCGACATCGCCCGGTCCGCGGCCGACTCGGCGGCCAAGGCGGGCGGAGCGACCGTCACGCTGGCGGGCGGAACCGGCGTCTTCCTGTCCATCACACCGCTATCGCTCGCGATCGTGCAGCCGGCCGGTGCACGCAGGTCCTACCTGCTGGCCGGCCTGGTCACGCCCCAGGTACTGCGGGCCGCAGGCGACGAGCTGTCCAGCATGGGCAGGAGCAGCCGATGATCGTCACGCACGCGCTGACCAAGCGGTTCGGCCGCACCCTGGCCGTCGACGCGGTCGACCTGCACGTCGGTGCTGGCGACCGCTACGGCCTCCTCGGACCGAACGGCTCGGGCAAGACGACGCTGGTGCGCATGATGCTCGGCCTGGTGTACGCCACCAGCGGCGACATCGAGATCCTCGGCCGGCCCGTCCCGAAACGGATCGCCGACGTACTCCCGGACGTCGGCGCGCTCATGGAGGGCCCCGGCGCGTACGCACACCTGTCCGGGCGCCGCAACCTCGCTCTGCTCGATGCCGCCGGACCACGCGGCGACCGGCGCACCCGGCGTCGCCGCATCGACGAGGCGCTCGACCGCGTCGGACTGGCCACGGTCGACCAGCGGCCGGTGAAGACCTACTCGCTGGGCATGCGGCAGCGGCTCGGGCTCGCCGGCGCCCTGCTCAGGCGGCCACGCCTGCTCATCCTCGACGAGCCGACGAACGGCCTCGACCCGCAGGGCATCAAGGAGATCCGGGAACTGCTCATCGAGCTGAACGAGGACGGCACCACCGTGTTCCTGTCGAGCCATCTGCTGGCCGAGATCGAGCAGCTGTGCACGCGGGCCGGGATCGTCGATCGCGGCCGCCTCGTGATCGAGGACGAGCTGACCGCGCTCCGCGCGGCGACCGGGCGAGTCCTCGTCGCGACGCCGGACGCGGCCCACGCCGCCGCCGTCCTGGACGGGCAGCTCGAGTCGCGCGACGGCGACCGGCTGGTCATCTGGCACGACGATCCGGCCGCACTGAACGCGCGCCTCGTCGAGGCCGGGGTGCGCGTGCGGTCGATCCACGCCGAACGGCGGACGCTGGAACAGGTCGTCCTCGACGCCACCGGCCCCGGCTCGGACCGCTTCGGGGAGCCCGAATGATCCGCGTGGAGCTACGGAAGCTCCTGCTGCGGCCGAGGATCTGGGCGAGCGTGGCACTGCTGTGCCTGCTGCCCGCGATCGTCGCGGTGTTCCTCGCGACCGCGGACTTCCCGCCGCCGCCAGGGCAAGGCGGAGCGTTCCTGTCGGCGGTGGTGAACGACGGCGCGCTCTACCCGGCGGCGGCGCTCGCCCTGGTGCTGCCGCTGTTCCTGCCGATCGCCGTCGCGGTCGTCGCCGGGGACTCGGTCGCCGGGGAGGCGTCCGGCGGCACGCTGCGGTACCTGCTCGTCCGCCCGGTCGGCCGGACGCGGCTGCTCGCCGCGAAGCTGGTCGCGCTCGCCGTGTACGTCACCGCCGCGATCGCGCTGGTCGTCGTGACCTCGCTGGTGCTCGGAGTGCTGCTGTTCGGCACCGGCGCCGCGGTGACGCCGGGCGGCCAGCCGGCCGGCGCGATCTCCCTGTCCGGTTCGCCGCTGAGCTCGTCGGGACTGGCATGGCGGCTGCTCGGCGCGATCGGCTACATCGTGCTGTCCATGCTCGGCTTCGCGGCGATCACCGTGCTGCTGTCCACCATGACCGACTCAGCGCTCGGCGCCGCGCTGGGCGGTCTCGCCGTGCTGATCACCAGCTCCGTCCTGGAGACCCTGGACGCGGCCGCCCCGGTCAAGCCCTACCTGCCGACGCACTACTGGCTGTCCTGGATCGACTTCTTCCGAGATCCGGTGTTCTGGCGCAACATCGATCACGGGCTGCTGCTCCAGGCCGGCTACATCGTGGTGTTCTTCGGCGCGGCCTGGGCGAACTTCACGACGAAGGACATCACGAGCTGACCGCGCACCGGGCCGGCGCCGTCACTGGCGCGGTGCCCAGCGCCTGCAGGACGAGCGTGACGACCTCCGGGTTCGTCGGCAGGTCGCCGTGCGCGCTGCGGTCACCGGGGCACACCTGCTGCAGCGGCACGTTGACCGCGCCCTCGAGGCGAGCCGAGTCCGGCGGTGTCACCACCTCGTCGAGCTCGGTCCATACCGACAGCCACGGCAACCCTGGCGGGACCGGCTGCTGCTCCAGCTGCTGGAGCAGCGCACTGCCCGGAGTCAGCTGCTGGCACGCCGCCGGGCAGGCGCCGGGAGCGACGGCCCCGCCCGCGGCCGCCAGCCGCGTCCCGTGCAGCGGCGCCCCGAGCGTCACGACCCGGCGAGCCTGGTGTGCGCCGCCGTCGCGGGCCACCCACAGTCTGGCCACCACCCCGCCCGCCGAGTAGCCGATCACGTCAACCGACGGCGCTCCCTGCGCGTAGGCCCGCTCCACCGCCGAAGCGAGCACAGCGACCTGCGCGAGGAGGTCACCGGTACCGTCCCCGGCCAGTGTCAGTACCTCGGCCGCACGCCCGGTGGCCTGCCGGATCCGGCCCGCGAGCTGGTCGAGAGCGGCCCGCCCGCCACCGTAACCCGGTACCAGGAGCACCGTCCCCGGCCGGTCCTGCGCCGGCGTCCCGCTGCGCGGCGCCGCGCTCCGGCCGCCCGCGGCGACGACGGCCGCGACGACGCCCACGAGCACGACAAGCGCCACCCCGGCCAGCAGCAGACGCCGGCGCGGGCTGACGCCGCGCCACCGGACACGAAGACCCACCCCTCCATGGTGCCCGCGCGGGGGCCGAAGGTGGCCTTCGGCGCCTATGTGGCACCCAAGGCCACCTTCGGCTCCTTGCTGGAACGGGCGCGGCGTGGGCCGCTTTGAAACGGTCGCTAATCCGAAAATCGAAGGCGAGTGGGCGGACCGAAGGCACCCGGCGGAGCCGGGTTCGTGGTGGCCGTGTGTTCAGGCGGCGGGTTCAAGGGTGACGCGGTAGCCGAGGGTTTCCAGCTGGCGGATGTGGTTGCGTTT
>DASZUO010000234.1:0-12285 GCA_035547575.1 Amycolatopsis sp.
GGCCGGAGTGCCGGTCGTGGTGCATGCGGGGCACGGTCCCGAGCGCGGTCCGCACACCGGCCTGGACGTGTTCGAAGAGGTGCTCAAGCGGCACCCGCGGCTCGTCGCGGTGCTCGCGCATGCCGGGATGCCGGAGTACGAGGCGGCGCTCGATCTGGTGCACCGGTTTCCTCGGGTCCACATCGACACGACGATGGTGGGCGTGCCGTTCACGGAGACGCTGATGCCGTCGCCGCCGGACTGGATCGCGCGCCTCGCCGCCGTCGCCGACCGGGTTGCGCTCGGCACGGACTTCCCGAACATCCCGTACGACTACGCGACCCAGTTGCGGGCGATCGCCGGCTGGGCGGCCGACGATCGCCTCGGCACCGGATTCCTGCGTGCGGTCCTGCACGACACTCCGGCCAAACTGCTCAATTTGTGACGCGTGCCACCGCGGGCCGGGCGGCGAGCAGCACACCGGCGAGCACGAGCAGGCACCACGGCAGCGGCCCGGCGAAGAACCCGCCGGTGGCCGGGGGAGTGAAGCCCCACGCGGCAAGGCCGAGCAGCCCGCCCGAGGCGAGCAGGCCTGCCGTGACGAGGTGCGGCGCAGTGGCGGCGGACGCCGGGATCCGCTGTGTTTCGAAGCGGCCGAACACGGGCAGCAGACCGAACAGGACGGTACCGGCGAGCGCGAGCCAGCCGGGTGCGGCCGCGAACCAGCGGAGCGTTCCGGGCTCCGGGGTCGCGTAGCCGAGTCCGAGCACGGTCACGCCGGTGACCGCGATCAGCGCCGCCATGTGCCACAGATAGACGCTCATGAACCGGGAACCGAGCCAGCCCAGCGCTTTCCCGGCGGCGGGGCGAGCGGCGAACGCCGTGAGGTACGGGCGCAACAGCAGCATCAGTCCGATCTGGCCGACGGCCAGGCTCAGCAGCACGACGGTCGGCGGGCTCATGTTGGACACCGGTGCGCCCGGCATCCCGATCATGCTCGTCGGGTACGGGCCGAATGCCACCAGCAGCGCGGTGATCCCGAAACCACCGGCCATCATCGGCACCGCGGCGCGGCGGCCGAGCCTGCCGTCGACATAGAAGAAGCCGAGTTGGTGCACGGCGGGCCACACGAGGAGCGCATTGAGGTAGCCGACCGGGCCGAAACCGGCGAACCGGACGACGTCCACGAGCACCGCGAGCCCCGCGAGGACCGCCGGGACGGCAAGTCCCCAGCGCCGGTGTGCGGCGGCCAGCAGCGGCGTCGCGACCACCGTCAGCAGGTAGACGGCCAGGAACCACAACAGTTGCCCCGCGATCGCGCCCGCGACGTGCAGCGGCTGCTCCGGGACGCCGAGATCGCGCAGCAGCACCGGCACGCCCAGCCACACGGCGGCCAGCGGCAGCACCGGAACCAGCAGGCGGGTGATGCGGTTCGCGAGCCATTCCCGTGGGGAGTTCGCGCGGCGCAAGGAAATCAGGTTGGCGGCGCCCCCGGCGAAGAACACCAGCGGCATCACCTGCGACAGCCAGGTCAACGGCGCCCAGCCCGGGGTGGCCAGCGCGTTGCCGGTCGCGATCTGGCCGTTCGAGTAACTCAGCACCGGCATC
The DNA here is from genome assembly GCA_035547575.1 of Amycolatopsis sp. Lineage (GTDB taxonomy): Bacteria > Actinomycetota > Actinomycetes > Mycobacteriales > Pseudonocardiaceae > Amycolatopsis_E. The sequence goes on from DASZUO010000234.1 coordinate 1,588, forward strand.
AGCCAGTGCTGGCCGACCACCGCGAGGATCGCGCCCGCGCGGATGACGTCGAGGAAGGTGTCCCGGTGGCCGGGGATGCGTGAGGGCATGGCGCAAAGCCTGCTCGCGCACGGGTTTTCACACAGCCGTGCCAGCCGCCCTCTTCGGGCGGGGGTTCAGCCGAGTGCCCCGGTGGGGCGTGCCCTACCGCGCGGACGCCTCGGTGATGCGCGCTCAGACTTCGTCGACCTCCGGCGTGGAAAGCCCGCAGAGGCGGTACTCCCAGCCGGAGTCCTCGGTGTAGCCGAGCCGGTAGTGGGTCTCGATCTTCGGGCCGTCGTGTAGATGCACGTGGCGCATGACCGTGCCGCTCACGGGTTCCGCGTCGCCGAGGGCTTGTACCCGCCCGTCGAGGGGCCCGCCGAAGAAGCGCACGCTGACCTCGGTCATCTTGGTTGGCCCCCTTCGGAGGAGTTCTCGCGACACCGACGTTCGCCAATCGTAGGTGAGCTTTCGGCGGCACGCTTCCCGCAGATCGGGTGAGACTGTCAGGTGCGGCCCAGGTATGCGAGGACTGCGCGTACCCGTCGGTGTTCCTCCACGCCGGCTTCAAGGCCCAGTTTGGCGAAGATGTTCCCGATGTGTTTCTCCACCGCACCTTGCGACACGACCAGCGACGAGCCGATTGCCGTGTTCGACAATCCCTGCGCCATTAAACCGAGCACTTCGGACTCGCGCGCGGTGAGCGCGTCCAGCGGGTTCTTGCGGCCGCGCGCCATGAGCTGCGCGATCACCTCGGGATCGATCGCCGTCCCGCCGCGCGCCACGCGCCGCACCGCGTCGAGGAAGTCGGAAACGTCGGCGACCCGCTCCTTCAGCAGGTAGCCGACACCCCCGGCGCCGCCGGAAAGCAGTTCGACGGCGTAACTCTCCTCGACATACTGCGACAACACGAGCACCGGCAGGCCTGGCACCGCCTGGCGCGCGCCCAGCGCGGCGCGCAGGCCCTCGTCGGTGAAGGTCGGCGGCATCCGCACGTCCACGATCGCCAGGTCCGGCCGGTGCTCGGTGACCGCGCCGACCAGATCGTCGCCGTTGTCCACCGCGGCGACCGTCTCGATGCCCTCGTCGGCCAGCAGACGCTGCACGCCGGCCCGCAACAGGACGGCATCCTCGGCGATCACGACTCGCATGGCAGCCCCCAGTATGAGTGAATGTCCTATTCACTCATAAGGGACTCACCACGTGCACGGGAGGTCCGCTCTGATCACCGTCGGGCCGCCGACCGGGCTGACCACCGTGATCACGCCGTCGATGGTCGCCGCGCGGTCGGCAAGTCCGGCGAGCCCGCCGCCCGGTCGCAGCTCCGCGCCACCGTGGCCGTTGTCGGTGATTTCCACGACCACCTTGTCGTCGGTGCGCCACACCTGCACGCCGACCTCGCTGGCGCCGGAATGCTTGGCGATGTTCGTCAGCGTCTCGCCGACGATGAAGTACGCGGTCGTCTCCACGGCCGCCGGCGGGCGCGGATCCACGTCCACCCGCACGTCGACCGGAACCGGCGACTTGGCGGCCTGCGCCGACAACGCGGCGTCCAGCCCCCGGTCGCCGAGCACGGCGGGATAGATGCCGCGCGCGAGATCTCGCAGTTCAGCTACAGCCAGTTTCGCGTCGGTGTGTGCTTCCTGCAGGAGCGACCGCACGGCTTCGGGGTCGTTGCCGAGCTTGTTCTTCGCGCGGCCCAACGTCATCGCCACCGAGACCAGGCGCTGCTGCGCGCCGTCGTGCAGATCCCGCTCGATGCGCCGGCGCTCGGCCTCCGCCGCGTCCACGCCGCGTGCCCGCGACGCCTGCAGATGTTCGGCCTTCACCGCGAGGCGCGCCGCCTTGTTCGGGCCGAGCAGCGCGAGCGCGAGCGAGCCGTGCATCCAGCCGATCCAGGGCGCCACCCAGATCGCCACCGGCACCACGATGATCGCGGCGATTCCGATCGCGAACTCCGCGATGCCCAGCGGGAGGGCCAGCATCAGGTAGCCGAGGTCGCGCCACGTCGTCGGATCCACCAGCCGCTGCCGCCAGCGCCGCAGCATGCCGCCCTCGAGCGGTGCGCGCTCCGGCTCCGGCAGCGGGGTGCTCAGCAGGCTGCGGGTGAATTTCCGGTCGAGATCGGCGAACCCGCGGATGAGGCTCGTCGTGACCATCAGGACCGGGATGCCGACCCAGATGATCGTGGTCGCGACACCGACGGCCAGGCCGACCACGATCACGATGAACTGCACCAGCCGGACCGCGAACCCGCTGACCATGAAGATGATCGTGCGGGCGGGACTCGGCCGGGGCTGTTCGAGTGGTGCCCGGTCCTCGGACATGTCGCTCATCATGCCACCGGACTCGGGGAGAACGAGGTGGGAGCGGGCGCATCCGCGATCCGGCGGGCACGCGGGCCGGGGCCGAGCACGAGCCGGGCGTACCGGGCATGCAGGCCGCCGACCGCGCGGGTCACCGCGATCGACAACGCCACGACCAGCACCCCGAGCGCGGCCCACGGCAGCGTCTCGACCGCCGAGGCGGGATCGAAGTAGCCGAAGATGTGGCTGTCCGGCGGCAGGAACGAGTAGTACAGCGGCAGCGCCGCCAGGCCCAGTCCCGTCGACCACAGGGTCACGACCAGCACGAACTCGGCGATCCCGATCGGGAGCAGCAGGATCAGGTAGGCCATGTCCCGCCACGTCGCGCCGTCCAGCAGGCGCGCCCGCCACCGGGCCCGCCAACCGGTCTCCGGCATCGGCCGGTACGGCGTGACGACATACGCGCCGAGCAACGTCCGCACGCGGGTCCGTTCGAACCGCGCCGCCGCTCGCGACAGCAGCACCAGCAAGCCCAGCACGGGGATGCCCGCCCACACGATCACCGTGCCGAGGCCCACCGAGGCCAGCGTCACCACGCCCACGAAGCCCGCGATACCCAAAGGCAGGCTGAGCAGCAGAAACACCAGTGCGCCAAGCAGGTGCGGCCGGGGGCGGCTGCCGTCCAGCTCGGAAGATGCGGAGGCCATTGACTCGTTCCTCTCCGTGTCTCGCGGGGAATGCCTCAAGCCTCGCCGCGGACCGGCCCCGCGACCATGGGGAACGCGGGCATCTCGGGGGTAGGGCAAGCCCCACCCCTGGTGGAACAAAGCGAATTGCCCGGCGCGTTACACTGGACGGGTTGTAAACCCAACAAGGGGGTGAACGGTTTCGACTCTGGACGTTGAGTCAAGGGAAGCGTGCCGGTGCAGGCGAGAGACCACCGTAAGCGTCATCGCAACAAAATAAGCGCCAAGACGAATAGTCGCGCTGACTACGCCCTCGCCGCCTGAGCGAGTGCGTGTCTGTCGGCCCGGGAGTGCCTCCGTCCCGGTAGCCGGCATCAGCTAGGAGGCTCACCTTCCGGATCCGGCCGCGGGGTCCGGAAGGGAAAACCACAGCGGCTGGGCCCGTCACATCGGCTTGTTCGCGTGACCGATGGGGCCGAGTAGCGACATAGCGAACTGCGCACGGAGAAGCCTTGGTGAGGCGCCAGAGGACCCGGGTTCAATTCCCGGCACCTCCACTTTGGGCGACCCGTGTCCGCGGAAAGCGCGGACCGGGTCGTTCCGCCGATTGCATTGGGGGTGCGACCCCCAAACCCCGCTCGGCGGTAAGCCCCCGAACCCCCACCGTGGTTGCGTTGGGTGGGTCCGGGTTCGCCCCGTTCGGGGGTAAGGCTCCGGACCCTCACCGCAGTCGACGTGCGGGCGCTGTGACCCGTCCACCTCGACGGTCCGGCTGAAAACGTCGCCCTGGTGGTTGTGCTCGAACGCCTCGCGTGGCCACACCGGGCACAGGAGCAGGTCGAAGGAATCGAACCAGCGCCGCCACAACTCGGTCAGCTGGACCCGCCGCTCGCCCGCCCGCACGAAACCGATGTACGACCCGCCCAGCTGGGTGGCGACGTCATCCGGATAGGCCCCGCAGGCCAGCTGGAAATGATCCGCCGCCACAACTCGGCTTGTTCCAGGAAGTCGATGTCGGGATGTGCCTCGGTCACCCGGACGCCGGCGCCGCGCAGCTCCGCGGCCAGCTCCCGGAGCACGTTCTCGTAAGCCTCCGACACCGCGCAGTTCGGGTCCGAAAGCCACGGTGCGACACGGCAGTCCCGCAGTGCCGGCCGGTCCGGCGGCAAGGACACCGACCAGCCGTACGGATCGTCGGAGTCCTTGCGCACCATGAGATCCAGCAGAACCTCCAGATCCTCAGCGGCACGCGCGATCGGCCCGATGACGTTGACGTCCGAGTCCACCGTTTTGGCGCCGAGCTGGCCGATGTACCCCTGCTGCGGCACGATGCCGTACGTCGGCTTGTGCGAGTAGACGCCGCAAAATGCGCCGGGATGCGTAGCGATCCGCCGATATCGGTGCCGACGTCAAAGGCGGTCAGACCGCCCGCGACCGCCGCTGCCGAACCGCCGGTGATGTGATCGAACCGCCAGGGATTGCTGGTGACACCGAAGACTTCGTTGTGCGTCTGGATTATCACCGCACCACAAGGGCGTGTTGGTCTTGCCGAACAGCACACCCCCAGCCGCCCGCAGCCGGCGCACCGCGACCGCGTCCTGGACCGGGACATGCTCGCTCATGTCGGGAGAACCGCCGGTGGAGCGGATTCCCTCGGTCATCAGGGCGTCCTTGACGGTGAACGGCACACCATGCAGCGGCCCGAGGCTCATCGTTCTCGGCTACGCCTATATCCGCGAGGTGCTGCCGTCGAGGCTGGTGCCCGTCGCATTGGGTGCCGCGGTCGCCGGTTCGAGCGTGTCGGCCATTGCCGCGCTGTTTCTCAGCGCCTGGTGTCAGCGGATCGCCGGTTTACAGCGACAACGGTTTCCTGGTGGCCTGGGCGTTCCTCGCCGCCGCGAGCCTGACCGCCGGCAGGGCGCCCGGAGTCCGTTGTGACCGGCTTGTTACAAGGGGTGGTGGGGGTGGACTTCGGGTGGCTGCGGCTGGGATGCTTTGCGCGCGTGTTTGTGGCTGGTTGGCCATTGGTGACGCGAAGGCGGAAGAAGGTGCCAGGATGGCCCGGGTAGGCCGTGCAAGCAGCTCCGACGATGTTCTGGAAAGGGGCTGGCTCGCGGGTGTCCGCGCGGAGGAGAAAGTACTCCGTGACGTTCAGGAGGGCAAGGCGGTACGCACAGTAGCCGGCCACTCCCTCGACGCCGCCGAATGTGCGGAACTGCTGGCGATGCTGGGGTTGCAGCCGCAGCAGGGCAAGGACACCGTCTGACATCGCCGGTCCCGGCGATCGGTCGACTCACCGCCCGGCTGTACGCGGGTGGTCACGGTTACTCCACTCGTCCACGGCGCCAGTGCGCCAGGTGAGCGGAACACCGGGCGAGTACGTGCGTCCGCCGGCCGGGTCAGATGCGACGGGCGTGACCGCGATCACGCCACCCACACAGGTGGACGGGGATGGTCTGGACATGTGACGAACGTCGTCCACATAGTTCACCCCGCGTTCAGTTGAGGCCCTTACGCTTGGCGGCGGCTGGTGGAATTCACCGGTCTGGGTAGCGTCCGAGAAGGATTCCCTGTGGGCTTCTCACTGATCGTCATCGTGGTCATTGTCGCCGCACTGGCTTTCGATTTCACCAACGGATTCCACGACACCGCCAACGCCATGGCGACATCGATCGCGACCGGCGCGTTGAAGCCCAAGGTCGCGGTCGCGATCTCGGCGGTGCTGAACCTGGCAGGCGCCTTCCTGTCCACCGAGGTCGCGAAGACGATCTCCGGCGGCATCGTCGACGACACCAAGATCACCCCGGTCGTGATCTTCGCCGGCCTGTTCGGGGCGATCATCTGGAATCTTCTGACCTGGCTGCTCGGTCTGCCCTCCAGTTCGTCGCACGCGCTGTTCGGCGGCCTCATCGGCGCCACCTGGATCGCCTCCGGCGCGGATGCCGTGCATTTCGCGGCCGTCGTCCAGAAGATCCTGATCCCGGCCGTGGCGTCGCCGATCGTGGCGGGGATCGTCGCGATGGTCGGCACGTTCCTCGTCTACAAGATCACCCAGACGGCGCGCCAGGACGTGGTCGGCAAGACCTTCAAGACCGCGCAAGCGCTTTCCGCGTCGCTCGTCTCGCTCGCGCACGGTACCAACGACGCGCAGAAGACGATGGGCGTGATCACGCTGACCCTGATCGCGTCGGGTTCGCTGGCGAGCGGGGCCGCGCCGCCGGTATGGGTCATCCTGTGCTCCGGAGCGGCGATCGCCGCGGGCACCTACCTCGGTGGCTGGCGGATCATCCAGACGATGGGCAGGAAGATCACCGAGATCCAGACACCGCAGGGCTTCGCTGCCGAGACCAGCGCCGCGGTGACGATCCTCGCGTCGTCGCACCTCGGGTTCGCGCTGTCCACCACGCACGTGTGCTCGGGCGGCGTCATCGGCTCCGGTGTGGGCCGCAAGCTCGCCGAGGTGCGGTGGGGTGTCGCCGGCCGGATGGCCATCGCGTGGCTGTTGACGCTGCCCGCCGCGGCGATCATCGGTGCGATCGCCTCCGAGATCTCCAGCAGCGGCGGCGTCGGCACCGTCCTGGTCGGTGTGGCCGGTGTGGCTGTGGCGGTAGTGATCTATCTGTGGTCGCGCCGCAACCCGGTCACGGCGAGCAACGTGAACGAACCCGAGCAGCAGCCGGTGACGGTGGGGGCGGCTTGATGAAGATCGACTGGGTCGCCCTCGGCAGCGTGTTCCTGATCGCGCTGGTCGCGGTGGTGGTGGTGACCGGCCTGTTCGCCGTCGGCGTGCGCGGGCTAGCACTCCGTACCACGGCGCGCGAGAGCGGCGCCGGCGGCACCGGCGGGCTCACCGCCGCCGTCGTGTGCTTCGCCGTGTGCGCTGCGATCGTCGCGTACGGCGTCTACCTCATCGTGGCTTGACGAGGTAGGTCACGCGTGCCGGATCGTCCAGCATCGCGGCGACCTCCGGCAGCGCGTCATCGGGGATGACCTCGCGGCTGGCCAGGATCGCCGACTCCGGCAGGTGATCGACGAACCGCGCGATCGTGATCCAGTCCTCGCGTCGCGTCAGCTCCTTCGCGACCGCGACGACCAGCCGTTCGGGCAGCCCCGCGATGATCCCGGCGGCCCGTCGCGGGTCGAGTTCGGCCGCGACGTCGGCCAGGAACGACGGCCGCAGCCGCTTCGCGATGTCCACCCCACGGCCCACGTCGACCAGTCCCGCGATGCGCGACGACAGCAGTGGCCCGAACACTTTCTCCGCGAGCCCGGCGAGCAGCGGGCTCGGCAGAAGCCTGGTGGCGCCGGCAATTCGCTCCAGGACACCGGCGTGCGCGTCGAACAGCGTGCTCGTGACCTGCTCGCGCAGGCGCCGCAGGTCCGCAGGCGGAACCTCGCGCAGATACGCGAAGCGCTCGGGCGCGACGCCGAGCACGCGGGCGAGCTTGCGGATCTCCGCGTCCGGCGTGGTCACAGGCCCACGGCTTTCCGGACGGCAGGCCGCAGCAGGGCGGGCACGTGGCGCAGTGCGTCGTCGCCGGCCTTCGCCAGCGCTGCGCCCTGCCGCCGCCTCGCTTCGTACACCGCGTCCGCGAGGTCCTGCTTGTGCTGCTCCGGCAACGCCTCGACGCTTTCGGGCAGGCCACCGAGCTGTCCGGCGAGACTGCGGTCGCTCATGGACATGCCTCCCGACCGGTCGTCGTTGAACGATCTTCCCATTTGTTCACGGCTCAGGGGCGGCGGCTGGTGCGGCGGGTCGGTGTCGCGGTGAGCGGGTCCTCGGGCCACGGGTGTTTCGGGTAGCGGCCACGTAGTTCGGCACGCACGGCGGCGTAGCCGTTGCGCCAGAACGAGGTCAGGTCACTCGTGACGGCGGCAGGGCGGCCGGCTGGGGAGAGCAGGTGCAGGACAACCGGCACGCCGGCGACGCGCGGCGTCTCACGCCACCCGAACGTTTCCTGCAGTCTCACGGCAAGCACGGGCTCGCTGTCCCCGTACTCGACGCGAATGCGCGAACCGGACGGGACCTCGATGCGGTCCGGTGCCAGTTCGTCGAGTCGCGCCGCCTGCGGCCACGGCAGCAGCCGGCGCAGTGCCGACGTCGTGTCGATGCGGGTGAGGTCCGCGCGGCGGCGAGCGCTCGACAGTTCGGGTAGCCAATCCCCGGCGGCGGCGATCAGGTCGTCGTCCGTCATGCCCGGCCAGGGCTCGCCGAGCACGCGGTGCAGGAACGCCAGCCGTTGCCGCAGCCGCGTCGCTTCCGCGGGCCAGCGCAGCAGGCCGGGCCCTTCCTTGCGGAGGCCGTCGAGGAGTGCCTGGCGCACCAGGCCGGGATCGGCGTCGCGCAACGGCTTTTCGCTGAGCACGATCGCGCCGAGGCGGCGCACCGACCGGGCCACGACGTCGCCGTTCCAGTGCACTTCGTCCACATCGGACACCAGGTTCGGTGCCGACCGCAGCGCCAGGTCCTCGTCGGCGCATGCGGCCAGCCGGATGATCCCGTGTGCGCGTCCGGGATCGCGAGTGGCCTCGGCGATCGCGAGCCATTCGGCATCGCCGAGCCCGCTCCCCGTCGGCAGTTCGGCGGCGGCACCACCGGCCATCAGGTACACACCTGAGTCCTTGCCGCGGCGCCGCGCGAGCCGTTCCGGATAGGCGAGCGCGACCACCAGCGCCGGGTCGGGCTTTTCCGGGGCGCCGGTCACGAGCCGGCTCAGGCGGCGGATCTCGGCGCGCCGCCGCTCGTCGGGCGGTTTGCGCAACTCGGCCTCGACATCGACGGCTGTCCCGCCCGCGTCCAGCAGCGCGACCACTTCGGCCGCCGAGCGCGCGCCGACCTCCGCGGCGCCGTCGAGCAGCGCCCTGGCCAGCCGTGGATGCAGGCCGAGCGCGGCCATCTGCCGGCCGCGGGCCGTGACCTCGCCGCCGTCGACCGCTCCGAGCACCCGCGTCAACTCGCGCCCGGCGGCCAGCGGTCCTTCCGGCGGTGGGTCCCACCACGACAGACCGCTGCCGTCCGGTGTGGACCAGCACGCGAGTTCCAGCGCGAGCCGCGACAGGTCGGCCGTCCGGATCTCGGGTTCGGGATAGGCGGGCAGGCTCGCCTGGTCGTGCCGCGCCCAGCAGCGGTACGCCCGCCCCGGCGCCTCGCGTCCTGCCCGGCCCGCGCGCTGCTCGGCGACGGCGGCCGACACCCGCACCGTCGCGAGACCGGGCAGGCCGCGCCGGTGGTCGACGCGTGGCACTCTGGCCTGCCCCGAATCCACGACCGCACGCACCCCGGGCACGGTCAGGCTCGACTCGGCGACCGCGGTCGCGAGTACCACGCGTTGCCGTGCGCCGGGTTTCAGGGCGGCGTCCTGCAGGCCGGCGGGGAGCCTGCCGTGCAGCGGCACGACGTCCACATCGGACAGCAGCGCGGTCGTTCTTGCGATCTCGCCGACTCCAGGGAGAAAGGCCAGCACGTCGCCGTCCACTTCGGACAGCGCTCGGTGGATGGCCCGTGCGACCGTGGCCTCGATGCGCTCGCCGCGGGCGGGCGGCACGTAACCGACGTCGACCGGAAACGTGCGGGCATGTGCCGTGATCACCGGCGCGTCGAGCAGGATCGCGAGCCGGTCCGCCGCGACGGTCGCCGACGTGGCGAGCAGTCGCAGGTCGTCGCGCAGACCCGCGCGAACATCGAGGAGCAGGGCCAGCAGGAGGTCCGCGTCGAGGTGACGTTCGTGGCATTCGTCGAGGAGCACCGTCTGGACGGCGGGCAGCTCGGGATCGGCCTGCAGGCGCCGCACGAGCAGTCCGGACGTGACGACCTCGATCTTCGTGCGGGCCGAGACCTTCCGGTCGCCGCGCACGGAGTAGCCCACCGTCTCGCCGACCGCTTCGCCGAGCAGCGACGCCATCCGCGCCGCCGCGGCACGTGCGGCGAGCCGCCGGGGCTCGGCGACCACGATGCGCCCATTGCCGTGTTCGGCGAGCGCGAGCGGGACGATGGTGGTCTTGCCGGTGCCAGGCGGTGCGACGAGGACCGCGGCGCCGCGCTCGTCGAGTGCCGCGATGACGTCGCCGAGGACGGCACGGACGGGCAGGTCTGGCAGGGTCAACGCCACCTCACAGCTTTCTCAGGGGCCGCGACTAGCCTAGGTGTGTGTTCCGTCCCTCCCAAGCCGTGCTCGATGTCGTCGGGACGCTGGTCAGGCTGGGTCTGGCCGCGGTGTGGTTCGTGTCCGGGTCGATCAAGCTGTCCGATCCGGGGCAGACCTACCTCGCGGTGAAGGCCTACGACGTGCTGCCCGACGGCGTGCTGCATCCCGTCGCGACCGCCCTGCCGCTGCTGGAGCTCGCGCTGGGAGTATTGCTGCTCGTCGGGCTTGTGACGAGGGTCGCCGCGGTGGTGTCGGCCGTGCTGCTCGTGGTGTTCATCGCCGGCGTGTCCCAGTCGTGGGCGCGCGGGCTGACGATCGACTGCGGGTGTTTCGGCGGCGGTGGGCAGGTCACGCGGGGCCAGACGCAGTATCCGCAGGAGATCGCCCGCGATGTGGGCTTCCTGGTGCTCGCCGGCTGGCTGATCGTGCGGTCCCGGACGAGACTCGCGCTCGACGGCTGGCTCGGCGGTGAAGCCGCGCGGGGTGGGCCGGTGAGTGAAGCAGAAAGGACCTGAACCAGTGGGTGGAGCCGAACGTTCC
>DASZUO010000235.1:0-2109 GCA_035547575.1 Amycolatopsis sp.
CATGTTCGGCGAGTCGTCGATGAACAGCGGCGCCTCGCTGATCTCGCTCATCCGCCGCGCCAGGCGGGTCCAGTCGTCGTCGGACATGCGGCCGCCGCGCATGTCCGCGAGGCGGATCCGGGCCTCGGCGGAGAGCATGCGCATGACGATCTCGATCCGGCTCATTTCTAGCGAGAAGATCACGCTGGACATGCCGTGCTTGATCGAGCACGAGCGTGCGAAGTCCAGCCCCAGCGTCGACTTGCCGACACCGGGCCGGGCCGCGACGATGATCATCTGGCCGGGGTGCAGGCCGTTGGTCACCTCGTCGAGATCCGCGAACCCGGTCGGCACGCCCTGGGCGTGGCCCCCGCGGGAGGCGATCGCGTCGATCTCGTCCATCGTCGGCTGGAGCAGTTCCTCCAGCGCGACGTAGTCCTCGCTGGTGCGCCGCTCGGTGACCTCGTAGATGGCGGCCTGCGCGCGGTCGACGACCTCCGAGACATCACCGCTCGAGCCGGTGTTCGCGCCGTAGCCGTACTGGACGATGCGGGTACCGGCCTCGACGAGCCTGCGCAGGATCGCCTTCTCCGCGACGATCTCGGCGTAGTAGCTGGCGTTGGCCGCCGTGGGCACGGTCGCGATCAGCGTGTGCAGGTACGGTGCGCCACCCACCCTGGCCAGCTCACCGCGCCGCTCCAGTTCCGCGGACACGGTGATCGGGTCGGCCGGCTCACCCCGGGCGTAGAGGTCCAGGACGCAGTCGTAGACCGCCTGGTGCTTGGGCAGGTAGAAGTCGCCGGGCCGCAGCGCCTCGACGACGTCGGCGATCGCGTCCTTTGACAGCAGCATGCCGCCGAGTACGGACTGCTCCGCCGCCACGTCCTGCGGCGGCTGCCGGTCGAACTCGCCGTACCTCGGACCAGGGTCGCCCGGACCCGGTTCCGACACGTAGGCGGGACCGCGGTCGTCCGTCAGCGCCACCGCGCGGACACCTCCTCGTCAAGCGAACACCAGTTCGATTATGCCGGTTCCCCGGCTTGTCTCCCACTATTTCGGCGGGTGTGTCGCGCACTCCGCGCTACCACGCGTGCGGGCACGCTAGATCCCTCGGACGGAGCAAGGCAAACGTGCCTGTTGATCGCGTGGGGACACCCTGTGGACAACTTGTGGAAGGGTTGGCCGAACGAATCACAACTACCCTTTTGCCTGTGTACAACTTGGGGACAGCTGCGGGATGCCGCAGGAAAAACGCAGGTCAAACCTGTGGGCAAGGTGTGGAAAACTTTGCTCGAAATTCGTCGGCGTGTCGTGGGATGCCGGGTGCTCGGCGTGTCGCCAGAGGACGGGTGCCCACAGACGCGCTTGGACCTGTGGATGAAAGTTACGGACGGTAGAGCCGTCACCGGATGGGCTGACCGGGTGGGCACAGGACCGATCCGCCGCATACCCCTTGTGCGTTGCGTAACCGCTCGGTGCGGCTCGGCAGCCTGCCCGGAGGGACCATATCGCTCCGCCGTCCCAGGGTGGAATCCACAAGAGTTAAGCCGCCGTTCACCTCGGCCCGTACACAAGAAGAGGCCCATCCGTGCGACGGATGGGCCTCTTCCGGGACGCTGAGGTTACTGACCGGCCTTGATCTCCAGCCGGACACTCGCCTCGACGGTCGGGTGCAGCTTCGCACTCACCTGGTGCTTGCCGACGGTCTTGATGTGCCCGCCGGTCTCGATGATCCGCTTGTCCAGCAGCGGGCCACCGGCCGCCTTGATCGCCGACACGATGTCGCCGGTGGTCACCGAACCGAACAGCTTCTTCGAGCCCTCGGCCGCCTACGCGGTCAGCTCGACGGTGCCGAGCTGCTCCAGCTGGTTCTTGACCTCTTTGGCGTGGTCGAGGTCGCGGATCCGGCGCGTCTCCTGGACGCGGCGGATCGTCTGCACGTTCTTCTCCGCACCCTTGGTGGCCGCGATCGCGAAGCCGCGCGGGAGCAGGTAGTTGCGCGCGTAGCCGTCCTTGACCTCGACGATGTCGCCGGGACCGCCGAGGTTGGCGACGTCGGTGGTCAGAATGATCTTCGCCATTGACGTGCCTCCCTTAGCGCGCGGTCGAGGTGTAGGGCAGCAGCGCCAT
>DASZUO010000236.1:0-4846 GCA_035547575.1 Amycolatopsis sp.
GGGGGCGGGCCACGACGGTGACCATGGCGGCCGGGACGTCCGCCACCAGCCACCGGCCGTGGTCCTGCCAGAGGGCGACCAGGCTGTCGGCGCAGCCGGCCCACGGCACGCCGCGAGCCCGGCCCGCCGGGTCGAGGCAGGCGACCGTCCGTATCTCGTCGGCACCGCCCCCGTCGAGGAGACCGCAGCGTTCCAGGAGCCACTGGGCGAGCAGGTCGTTCTCGGCGAGCGGCACCGGCGCCGCCGCCCGCGCCGCGGCGCGGAGCAACTCGGCGGCTTCCGTCCAGGTCGCACCCGCGCCGCTGGCGGCGGTCAGCCGGGTCAGGTCGCTCCCGCTGAGCGTCGCCCACAGCGCCCGGTCCAGGCTCACCGGCATCACCGGTTCCTTCCGGCCGCGCTGCCAGTCGTCGAAGATGTCGGCCACGAGCCGGACGAAGTCGCTGTCCACAGTGCTCGATGTCGTCATCGGAGTCCCAGTCCGCGCGCGATGACCCCGCGCAAGATCTCGTTGGTACCGCCGCGCAAGGTGTAACCGGGCCGGGCGGCCAGTGAGCGCTCGGCCGCCGCGCGCAGGGCGGGGGCGGTCGAGTCCTCCAGCAGCCCCGCGGCGTACTCAGTCAGGTCACCCTCGGTGCCCGTGCCCAGGTGCTTGACGACACCGGCGGCCACGTCGGCGGGTTCGCCCCGCTGGAGCGCGCCGGCCACGGACATCGACATCTGGTGCAGCCCGGCCATGCGGGCGAAGAAGCGGCCCAGCTCGGGGCCGGACGGCAGTTCGCCGGCACGCGTGGCCGTCACCAGCTCCTCGAGGAGGGGCTGGGCCGACAGGAAACGCTCGGGGCCGCTGCGCTCGAAACCGAGTTCGGACGTGACCTGCCGCCAGCCGTTCCCGGCCTCGCCGAGCACCATCGAGTCCGGCACGTGGACCCCGTCGAAGTGCACCTCGTTGAAGTGGTGCTCGCCGTTGAGCGAGTGGATCGGGCGGATCTCGACGCCCGGCGCGCGGAGGTCGACGATGAGCTGGCTGAGCCCCGCGTGGCGGTGCTCGGTGTCCAGCGGCGCCGTCCGGACCAGGCAGACGGCGTAGTCGGCGCGGTGCGCGTTCGAGGTCCAGACCTTGGTCCCCTCGACCCGCCACCCGCCGTCCGTCCGGGTCGCCCTGGTGCGCACGGCGGCGAGATCGGACCCGGCGTCGGGCTCGCTCATGCCGATCGCGAACAGGATGGTGCCCGCGGCGATGCCCGGCAGCAGCTCGCGGCGCTGGGCCTCGGTCCCGAAGCGCAGCAGAGCCGGCGCCACTTGACGGTCGGCGAACCAGTGCGCGGTGACCGGGGCACCCACCGCGAGGAGCTCCTCGGTGACGACGAAGCGCTCCAGGTACGACCGGCCATGCCCGCCGTACTCCGTGGGGATGGTCATCCCGAGCCAGCCGTGTGCCGCGAGCCTGCGGGTGAAGCCGGTGTCCCACGCGGTCATCCAGCTGTCCACGGCGGGGCGGAAGGTGCCGGACTCGATTTCCCGCGCGACGAACGCACGCACCTCCCGGCGCAGGGCGGTCAGCGCCGCGTCCTCGAACACCGGGGGCGGGAACAGGTCGACAGCCATCGGCGGCTATTCCGCCGTGAAGACCGCGGAGCGCCGCTCGGCTGTCGCCGCGACGGCTTCCTTGTGGTCCTGGGTGTGATGAGCCAGGGCCTGCAGGGCGGCCGAGAGTTCCAGCGTGTCGTCGAGGCGCTGGTGCTGTCCCTCGCGGACTAGTCGCTTCGCCATACGCACCGCGAGTGGCGGGTTCACCGTGATCCGCGCCGCCAGCGCACGCGCGGCGCCGAGCAGGTCCTCCGGTTCGACGACCTGGGAGACAAGCCCCCACTCGAGCGCGGTGTTCGCGTCGACCGGTTCGCCGGTGAAGATCATCTCCATCGCGCGGGCGTTGCCGACGACGCGGGGGAGCAACCAGGCACCGCCGTCACCCGGGATCAGGCCGAGCTTGGCGAAGCTCTCCGCGAAGGTGGCACGCGTGGAGGCGATCCGCAGGTCACACATCAGCGCGAGGTCGCAACCGGCGCCGACGGCGGGGCCGTTGACCGCCGCGATCAGCGGTACCTCGCAGCAGGAGAGCGCCCGTGGCACCCGCTGGATCCCGGTGCGGTAGCCCTCCGCGGACTGGAACGGTTCCGCCCCGAAGTAGCCGCGTCGTTCGCGGATGTCCTTGATGTTCCCCCCGGCGGAGAACGCCGGGCCCGCGCCGGTGAGGATGACGCACCGCACGTCGATGTCGGCGTTGACGTCGCGGACGGCCGAGACGATGCCGGCCACCATGTCGTCGCCGGTGATCGGGTTGCGCTGGCCGGGAAGGTCGAGCGTCCAGATCTCGACGTGACCGTCCCGCGCCCGCGTCAGCGGCGCCCTCACGCGACGGCCTTCAGGATCGTCCCCGTGCCCAGGCCGCCGCCGCAGCACATCGTGACCAGCGCGCGCTCGTGACCGGCCCGGCGCAGTTCCTGCGCGGCGGTGAGCAGCAGGCGGGTGCCGGTAGCCCCGACCGGGTGCCCCAGGGCGATGGCGCCGCCGTTGACGTTGGTCCGCTCGTGGGGAATGCCGGTCTCCTCCAGCCAGGCGCCGAGAACGCTGGCGAACGCCTCGTTGACCTCGGCGGTCCCGATGTCGGATGGGCCCAGGCCGGCGCGCGCGAGGATCTTCTCGGTGGCCGGGATCGGTCCCGTCAGCTTCCACACCGGGTCGACACCGACCAGGACCTGGTGTTCCACCTCGGCGAGCGGGGTGAGACCGCGGTCGGTGGCGAACTTCTCGGAGACGAGCACGACGCAGGACGCTCCATCGGTGATCTGGGAGGAGTTGCCTGCCGTCAGCACGCCGTCGGGCCGGAAGACGGTGCGCAGCCCACCGAGGGCCGCCATGGTGCTCTCCCGTGGACCCGAGTCGGTCGTGAACTCGCCGACCGGATCGATCTCGACCGCGAGGAGGCCACTCGCGATGGCCTTGCTCGCCCGTTCCTGCGACGCGAGCGCGAGTTCGTCGCACCGGACCCGGTCCTGCTTCCAGTGGTCGGCGATCCGCTCGGCCGCCTCGCCCTGTGAGGTGACCTCGTACAGGTCGCGATACTGCGGGGCGAGCGGATCACCCATGCCTTCGCCGACGTCCTGCCCGAGCGGATGGCGCGTCATGTGCTCGATGCCGTTGGCGACGACCACGTCCACGGCACCCGACGCGATCAGGCCGGCTCCGTAGTGGGCCGCCTGCTGGCTGGAGCCACAGCGTGCGTCGACCGTCGTGCCGGGGACCTCGAAGGGGAGACCCGCGGTGAGCCACGCCGTGCGCCCGATGCTGTTGGCCTGGTCGCCGGTCTTGGTCACGCAGCCCGTGATCACCTGATCGACGTCCTCGGGTGCGACGCCGGCCGCGGCCAGCGCGTTGCGGGTCAGGGTGCCGAGCAGTTCCGCGGGGTGCGCGTCGGCCAGGGCGCCGTTGCGGCGCGCGAACGGCGTGCGCAGCCCGCCGAGCAGATAGACATTACCCATCACAGATCACCGGTCCCGGTCCAGAGCTTCTCGAGACGGTCGAGTTCCGCCTCGCCGATAGGTGCGAAACGGGGCGCGCGACGCTCCTGGAAGCTGCGCACGCCCTCCTTGAAGTCCTCGTGCTCGCGCAAGGTGCGCCACAGTTTCAGGGCGGTGAGCCGGGAGCGCTCGACCGGTGTCCGCAGTTCGCGGTACACCTGCTCCTTGGTGACGGCGAGGGCCTGCGGCGAGGCGTTGGCGGCCACGTCGCGCGCGTAGGCCAGCGCGTCGTCGAGCACGTTCTCCGAAAGCCGGACCAGGCCCATCCGCGCGGCCTCGTCGCCCAGGATCACGCGACCGGAGAGCAGGATGTCCATGGCGTGGGCGGTGCCGACCAGTGCCGGCAGGAGCACGGCGAGGCCGTGTTCGGCCATGATGCCGCGCCGGACGAACGCGGCGGTGATCTTGGCGGTGGGCGCGGCGAAACGGACGTCGGCGACGCAGGCCTGGATGAATCCGGTGCCGGCACAGGACCCCTCGATCGCCGCGATGACCGGTTTCGGCACCGTCATCGCCAGGGTCTGCGGCTCCCGGTTCTCGGGCGAGTTGGCATCGGAGCCGTTCGTCGTCTCGACGAGGAACTTCAGGTCCATGCCGGGACAGAAGTTGCCCCCGGCTCCGGTGACGACGATGGCCCGGACGTTGCTGTCGGCCGAGGCGGCGCGGAGCAGATCGAAGTACTCGCGCTCCATCGCCGGCGTCCAGGCGTTCCTGCGATGCGGACGGTTCCACGTGATCAAGGCCACGCCGTCGTTCACGTCGTAGGTGACGAGCTGCTCGCCGCTGCTTTCGTTTGCCGTGGTCTGGCTGGTCATGCTTGGTCGGACCCCTTGCTCGAGCGGTTGAGGAAAGCCTGGACCCGGTCCTGGTGCTCGTCGGTCAGGAAGGACTCGCTCTCGGCCGTCATGGCGACATCCAGCACGGCGTACGCGGCACGCTGGATGTGCAGGTTGAGCGCACGCTTGGTCTCCTGGATCGCCTGCCGGGGCTGGGCGGCGAGCCGGTGGGCCATGGCCAGCGCGCTGGGCAGGAGCTCCTCGGGCGGCACCACGTGGTTGACGAGACCGAGCCGGTACGCCTCGTCCGCCGTGATGCGGTCCCCGGTCAGGATGTACTCCTTCGCCCGCACCAGGCTCATCATCAACGGCCAGGTCGCGGCGCCGCCGTCACCGGCGACCAGCCCGATCGACACGTGCGGGTCGGCGAAGAAGGCGTTGGTCGAGGCGTAGATGATGTCGCCGAGGGAGGCGATGCTGCAGCCGAGGCCC
>DASZUO010000237.1:0-12256 GCA_035547575.1 Amycolatopsis sp.
GATGCCGAGCAGCAACACCGCCCCGAGCGCCATCCCGCCGAGCTGTCCCCGGTTGATCCCGACGTTGGCCACGGTGGTGACGGCGACGGCGAACGACATCGTGCCGATCGTCAGCCACAGCCGCCTGCCCTGGACCCGCCGGACGAGGAACGTGACGATGACCAGCCCGGCGAAGATCTCGGTCAGCGGCATCGCGCGGTAGGGCATCTCGTACCGGGGCGCGAACTGGTAGCCCGCCACGGAGAGCACGAAAACGGCCGAGGCGAGCAAGCCGGCCTGCACCGGATACCGCGACGCGACCACGGCCAGCACCGCCGTGGCGACCGAGCACGCGAGCAGCGGGAATGCGCGGAACCCGGTGTCCAGCGCCTGTGGCAGTTCGACGAACAGGGGCAGGCACAGCGCGCCGATCAACGGCCAGTTGTCGCGGAAGATCGTCGCGATCGCCGAGGTCCGCCTCGCCGTGCCGCGCACCCGGAACTGAATGCCCGCCGCGACCGCGACGACCAGCAGCACCAGCCCGAACAGCAGGCTTTCGACCCAGCGGTTGGACAGGACCTCGGAATCGCCCCGGTAGGTGACCGCGAACAGGGTCGCCGCGACCAGGGTGGTGACCGCCGCGAACGCGACGCCCGGCCGTACCCGGCGCACGCAGAAGAACACCAGCTCCAGCCCGGCCACCGTCTCGGACAGCGACGTGTCGACGAGCAGGGTCGAGTACGGGGTGACGTCGGCGTAGCGGATCACAGCCGTCCACCCGACGAGCACCGCGGCCCCGGCGAACGTGCCCTGCACCGGGTGCCACCTGCCCCACAGCGCGCACGCGATCATCAGCAGCATCCCGGGCAGCAACAGCAGATCGCGCCCGCGTGGCCCGACGAAGTCGAACGCCGCCGAGAAGACGATCAGCAGGTCACCGAGCAGTGCCGCGAGCAGCACGACGCCCTCGAGACCCAGCCAGCGCTGGATCGCGGACAACCGGTCGGTGAACGGCACACCGTGACGTTAGAGGATCCGCAGCTCGGCGCACCTTGGCCGCCCGGCCACCCCGGATCGGCCGATCGGCTGATCCGCGCACCCGCCCGCGGCTGTGAACCTGCTGTGCATGAATCCACAGTGGAGTAGTCGAGCGGTGCTGGCCGGCCGGGGACTGGTGAAGCGGTACGGCACGCAGCACGCGCTTGCGGGGGTGGACATCGACATCCAGCCGGGCGAGGTGGTCGCGATCGTGGGGCCGTCCGGATCGGGCAAGACGTCGCTGCTGCACGTGCTCGGGGGCATCCTTCGTGCCGACGCCGGCGAGATCTTCCTTGCGGGCACGCGGATCGACCAGTTCTCCGAGAAGCGGCGCAGCGAGTTGCGGCGCACCGAGTTCGGGTTCGTCTTCCAGCAGGGGATGCTGGTCGCGGAACTGACCGCGGAGGAGAACGTCGCACTGCCGATGCTGCTCGCGGGCGCGCCTCGCAAGCAGGCGACGGCGACCGCGCGCGACTGGCTCGGGCGGTTGGGCTTGGGTGGCCGTGCGGGCAGCCGTCCCGGTGAGCTGTCGGGCGGGCAGGCACAGCGGGTCGCGATCGCGCGTGCGCTCACGCACCGGCCGAAGGTGATCTTCGCGGACGAGCCGACGGGGGCGCTGGACACCCGCACCGGCAAGGAGACGATGGACGCACTGCTGGTCGCGGCCGCCGACGCCGGGTCGTCGGTGCTGATCGTGACGCATGACCGCGAGCTGGCCGACTCGCTGCCACGCACGGTTGTCATCCGGGACGGCCGGATTGCCGATCGGGTGGCGGTGTGAGCCCGCTGCGGCTCGCGCTCCGGGTGCTGCGGGTGGACCGCCGCACCCGGACGTCGACGATCCTCACCGCGGTCGGGGTGGCCGTCGCGACCGGGCTGGTGCTGTTGCTGATCAGCTTGCCGTACGCGACACAGTCCCGGGCCGAGCGCACCAGCTGGCAGCTGCCCGACGTCGCCCACGACGGTGCGGCGCTGTTGTTCGCGCACAGCGAGGACTTCATCGAAGGAACGACGATCCGGCGCATCGACGTAGCGTCCACAGTGGACACCGCGACGATCACGCTGCCCGCCGGGGTGCCACGGTTCCCGGCGCCCGGCGAGGTCATCGTGTCGCCCGCGCTGTTCGAGCGGATGCACGAACTGCCCGCGACGCAGCTCGCCGACCGGTTCCCGGCACGGGTCGCGGGCACGCTCACCGATGACGCGCTCGCCTACCCCGGCCAATTGGTCGCCCTCGTCGGGCACACGCCGAACACCATGCCCGATTCCGTGACCTCGACGGCCGGGTTCCGCTCCGCGGGCGACGCCGCGCCGGATTCGATGCTGCAACTGCTCGCCGGCGTCGGCGTCGTCGTGCTGCTGGTGCCGAGCCTGGTGCTGGTCGCGTCGTCGTCCCGGCTCACCGCGGCGCGCCGCGAACGACGGCTCGCGGCGCTGCGCCTCGCGGGTGCCACGCCGGGCCAGGTGACGGCGATGGTGGCCGCCGAGACCGGCATCGCCGCCGTCGTCGGCGCGCTGCTCGGTCTCGCGCTGAGTCCGGCGCTGCGCGGGCTGGCGACGTTCGTCCCGTGGGGCGGCGGCACGTGGCTGGCGACCGACTTCCACCTGCCGCCCGGCGTCACGATCTTCCTCGTGCTCGCGATCCCCGCGCTCGTGCTGATCGCCGCGGTGGTCGGACTGCGCCGCGTGGTGAGCAACCCGATCGGGGCGGCGTCGGCGCATCCGCCGAAGCCGCTGCGCGCGTGGCGGCTGCTCGCGCTGCCGGTCACCGGTGCGCTCTTCTTCCTGGCGGTGACGAGCGACAATCCCAGCCTGGAGACGGTACTGCTCGGGCTGCTACTCGTGGTCGGCTCGGCGATCGTCGTCGGCCCGTGGGTGACCTACGCGGTGGGCCGGATCTTCGTGCGCTTCTGGCGGCGGCCGTCGGGCCTGCTCGCCGGCCGCCGGCTGCTGGACGACCCGCGCGGCGCCTACCGGGCCTCGGCGGGTGTGGTGCTCGCGGTGTTCGTCGGGTCGATGGCGCTGACCGTGATGCCGAGCCTGGAAGGCATGTCGGGACACGACGGCACGGATCGTGACGGCGTGCTGTCCGTCAGCACCACGGCCGCGAAGGCCGGTCCGGTCGCGGCGCAGGCCAACGCGCGACTCGCCGCGGCAGGCCAGCAGGCCCGGGCGACGATCGTCGGCGGGGCACCCGCGGACGTCCGGGTCGTCGCGCCGACCGCGGGCAGCGACGTGGAGACCGTGCGCACGGCGCTCGCAGTCAGCGGCGAACCGGTCTTCAGTCCTGACGTGTACCTGGCGGGTCAGCAGAGCGAGCTCGACGACATCCGGCGGGTGACGGTGATCGGGCTCGTGGCGGCCGCGGTCCTCGCGGGGTGCAGCGCGGCGATCTCGACGGCCGGTTCGGTGCTGGACCGCCGCCGCACGTTCGGCGCGCTGATGGCGGGGGGCACCCCGGTGCGGGTGCTGTCCCGTGCGTTGCGCGCGGAGGCCGGGCTGCCCGCGCTGGCCGCGACGGTCGGCGCCGGCGCGGTCGGGGTGGCGGTCGGGCTCGGCTTGTTCATGCTGGTACAGGACGCGCACGAAGACGCCGCGGCGGTGCTGACGCCGTGGCTGCTGGCGCCGGTGGTGCTCGGTCTCGGGGTGGCCGTGCTCGCCGCGTCGGTGTGCACGCCCGCGCTCAACCGGGTGCGCGCGGAACCGCTCACGGACCAGTGAGCGGGTTCAGTGCTTGACGGGCAGCCGCTCGAAGATCAGGTCGCGGCTGACGCGGCCTTCGTCGGTGGCGCGCTGTTCGAACTTCGTCACCGGCCGCCAGCTCGGGCGTGGCGCCCAGTCCGGAAAGCGGTTGTGCAGCAGCGGCTCGGCCGAGCACACCTCGAGCATCTGGTCGGCGTAGTGCGCCCAGTCGGTGGCCAGGTGCAGCATCCCGCCGGGCGCGAGCCGCGACGCGACCAGCCGCACGAACGCCGGCTGGATCAACCGCCGCTTGTGGTGCCGTTTCTTCGGCCACGGGTCGGGGAAGAAGATCCGGACCCCGGAGAGCGAATCGGGCGCGATGTGCTCGGTCAGCAGTACGACGGCGTCGCCGTGCAGCAGGCGCAGGTTCTCCAGCGCGAGCTTCTCCGCACGCAGCATCAGCTGCCCGAGCCCCGCCTCGTACACCTCGACCGCGACGTAGTTGACCTCCGGCTCGGCGGCCGCGAGCTGTGCGGTGGTCTCGCCCATGCCGGACCCGATCTCCAGCAGCACCGGCGCCGGGCGGCCGAACCATTCGGCGAAGTCGATGATGCCCGGCGCGAGCTCCGACACCTTCCGGCCCAGTTCCGGCCAGCACTGATCCCAGGCACGTTGCTGCCCGACGGTCATCCGGCCGCCGCGCTGCACGTAGCTCACGACGCTGCGCAGGCGCGGTTGCTGCTCGCTTTCCACACAACCACGCTAGCGGTGGTCAGCGCACGGCTTCGAACTCCCCCAAACGGGACCGCAAGCCGGCGAGCCCGGCCACCGCGAGCGGCTCGGGCGTGGTGCCGCTGTGCGCGGGCAGCACGTCGATCCAGCCGGTGTGCCTGCTCGTGGTGAGAATGGTGGTGGGGATCTTGTGCCCCGACCGGCCCCGCTCGGACGGGATGAACTCCCAGTACCCGGACTCGCCGTCGGCGGCCCATGGCACGTACACCCAGCCGGTGCGGCGGCCCAGCAACTGGGCCATCCGGTCCTCGATGCGGAACCCCGTCTCGCGCGAGTCCAGCGTGCCGTCGGCCAGCGCGCGCAACCACCACGGCGCCGGAACCGGCTCGCCGTCGCCGCTCACGGCGCGGAACAAGGCCAGCACCTCGCTCTCCGGAGCGCGGTGAATCCAGGCCCGGCGGATCTCCGCGGGCTTCGTCGCGGAGGCGATGTCACGCGGCAATTCGATGGCCTGCGACCACTGCAGTCCGTCGAGCGGTTCGAGCAACGGCTGGAGCGCGACAATGCGCGGAGCTGGAAACATATCCACCGTCAAGGGTCACCTCCGTAGAGTCACCTGACGTGGTAACTTCATATTCCCTGGTCAGAGGCGATTTGTCCGGTGCATGTGAGGCCAACCACAGAGTATTTACGTGCAATTAACTCCAGTGCCGTAACCGGGTTCGGAGAAATCAATTGTTTCCGGCGTGGTATTCGACGGATTCACCGGTCAACTGCATGAACGCCTGCTCCAGCGAACCCTGCTGCGGGCTCAGCTCGTGCAACGTCACGCCCGCGTCGAACGCCAGCTCTCCGAGCCCGGCACTGTCCATATCGGACACGATCAGGGCGTCGCCGTCCTCGCGGAACGCGACCTCGGCATCGGTGAGCACCTGGCGCAGTTTCGGCAGGTGCGGGCTGCGCACGCGCACCGTGCGGGCGGTGGCGCGGTCGATGAAGTCGGGCGTGGTGCCCTGGTAGATCAGCTCGCCGCGGCCGATCACGACCAGGTCCTGAGCGGTCTGGGCCATCTCCGACAGCAGGTGGCTGGAGACGAACACGGTGCGGCCCTCGCGGGCCAGCGAGTGCATCAGCTCGCGGATCCAGACGATGCCTTCGGGATCCAGGCCGTTGACCGGCTCGTCGAACAGCAGGACCTCGGGATCGCCGAGCAGCGCGCCGGCGATGCCGAGCCGCTGCAGCATGCCCAGCGAGTAGGCTCCGGCGCGCTTGCCCGCGACGGACTCCAGCCCGACGAGCTTGAGCACCTCGTCGACGCGCGAGTCCGGGATCCGGTTGGACCGGGCGACCCAGCGCAGGTGCGAGCGCGCGGACCGGTTGGGATGCACCCAGTTGGCCTCGAGCAGCGCGCCGACCTTGCGCAGCGGCTGGTGCAGCCCCGTGTAGGGGTGCCCGTCGATCGTGACGGTGCCGCTGGTCGGCGTGTCCAGGCCGATGGCCATCCGCATGGTGGTGGACTTGCCGGCTCCGTTCGGGCCGAGGAACCCGGTCACCCGTCCCGGCTGCACGGTGAACGACAGGTCCCGCACCGCCACCGTGCTCCCGTAGCGCTTGCTCAGCCCCGTTGCCTCGATCATGCGCTCACACCTCCGTTGGAAATGGCGAATGGCCCTGGGCCGCCCCCCGAACGGCGGCCCAGGGCCTTCTCTTTCCCCTATCCAGCACCCCGCGCCCCGAATTCGCGAGTCCTGCCGGAGTCCCCTGTGGTCATGCGTCCCGTTTCTTGGCGACGCTGATCGCGATGGCGAGCAGCACCGCCGCGAAGGCGGCGAAGTACAGCAGCGCCCAGCCCTGGCCCAGCACCGCGGTCGACATCGGCGCCCCGTCCCCGGACGCGCGGCCCGCGTTGGACGCGCCGTTGCCGCTGAGGAACTTGTTGGCCACGTTGAACGGCATCCACTTGTAGATGTCCTCGCCGATGCTGGGGATCAGCCGGATGAGGCTTTCCACCGCCAGCGTGTAGATCAGCAGCAGCGAGATCGCACCGGCACTGTGCCGGATCAGGATGCCGATCGCGACCGCGATGATGGCGGCCAGCCCGTAGAGCACCCCGACGCCCGCGACGTTGATCCAGTCGGCGCCGCTGTTGAGCGCCAGGTCGGCGTTCGGCTTGAGCAGGTTGGCGACGCCCCACGACCCGAACGCGCTCAGCTCACCGATGACCAGCGCGAGCGTGGCCACCACGGCGGACTTCGCGATCAGCGCCGACGCGCGGTGCGGCACCGCCTGGAACGTCGTGCGGATCGTGCCGAACCGGTACTCGGTGGTGACCGACAGCGCGGCCAGCACCATGATCACCGCCATGCCGAAGCTGTAGCCGAACTGCGTGGAGGCGACGGTGGCGGGCACCTCGCCGCCGGAGTTGCCGACGACCAGCGAGGTGAAGCCGATGGTCAGCACGAGCGTGACGAGCGCGCACCACCACGGCGAGCGCGTGGTGAACAGCTTGATTCTTTCGACTGCGAGCAGAGTCATTGTCCTCGGTCTCCCCTAGTTCGCGCTCTCGAGCACGTGCTGTGCGCCGGTTTCCAGTTCCGTGTGGTACTCGACCGAGTCCCCGGTGATCTGCATGAACGCCTGCTCCAGCGAGCCCTGCTGCGGGCTCAGCTCGTGCAGCACGACGCCGTTGTTCGCGGCCAGCTCGCCGATCTTGTCGCTGTCCATTCCGGACACCAGGATCGCCTCGCCGGACTCGGTGACGGTCGCACTGGCGGCGACGAGCGCGGCGTGCAGTTCGGCCAGTTGCGGGCTGCGTACCTTGACGGTGTTCTCCGCGGCCCGTGCCACGAACTCCTCGGTGGTGCTCTGCGAGATCAGCCGCCCCTTGCCGATCACTACCAGGTTGCTGGCCGTCAGCGCCATTTCCGAGAGCAGGTGGCTGGAGACGAACACCGTGCGGCCCTCGTCCGCGAGCCGGTGCATGAACTTGCGGATCCAGAGGATGCCCTCCGGGTCCAGGCCGTTCACCGGCTCGTCGAACAGCAGCACCGCGGGATCGCCGAGCAGCGCCGCCGCGATTCCCAGCCGCTGCGACATACCGAGCGAGAACCCGCCGGCCCGCTTGCTCGCGACGCTGGTCAGGCCCACCATGTCCAGTACCTCGTCCACACGGCGCACCGGGATGCGGTTGGACTTCGCCATCCACATCAGGTGCGCGCGGGCGGACCGGTTCGGGTGCACCCACTTCGCGTCCAGCAGCGCGCCGACGGTGCGCAGCGGGTTCTTCAGGTCGTGGTAGTTCTGGCCGCCGATGCGCACCTGGCCGGACGTGGGGTTGTCCAGTCCGAGGATCATCCGCATCGTGGTGGACTTGCCGGCGCCGTTCGGCCCGAGGAACCCGGTGACCTGGCCCGACTCGACGCTGAAGGACAGATCGTTCACGGCCAGCGTCTTGCCATATCTCTTCGTGAGGCCCACTGCCTCGATCATGTCTTCTCCCCTGGTCTCAAGCCTGCGATTGCCCCTGATTGCCTCATCATTTCGGAAGAGGCGGTCCGGCGCGTCATCCTGTGGGCCGAACCTGGTACCCGACTGCGGTAGTAGCTTCCCGTGCCACGGTGTCCCGCGCGATCGGTGATGACCCTGAATCGCCCCTGACGTTTTTGTCGGGGGCCGGGGGTACGGTGCCCGATATGACCGACCTGAACGGCAAGATTGCGGTGGTCACGGGCGCGACGCGGGGGTGCGGCAGGGCCATCGCGGTGGAGCTCGGCGCGCGCGGTGCGACGGTGTACGTCGCTGGACGTACGACACGGGAGTCGTCGTCGCCGATGGGCCGTCCGGAGACGATCGAGGACACGGCTTCGCTGGTTACCGCCGCGGGCGGGCACGGGGTCGCGGTTCGTTGCGACTTCAACCTTGTGTCCGATGTGGATCGCCTCCGGGATCGTGTCGGGGATCGGGTGGACATCCTGGTCGACGACGTCTGGGGTGGCGATCGGTTCATCGAGTGGGACACGCCGTATTGGGAGTCGACGCTCGATTCGGCGCTGGCGCAGGTGCACAACGCGCTCGACACACATCTGATCGCGTTGCACCGGCTGTTGCCGCTGGTGGTCTCGCGGCCCGGCGGGCTGGTGGTCGAGGTCACCGACGGTGATTCCGATGCCTACGCCGGGCCGACCATTCCGTATTACCTGGCCAAGTGCGGGATCCGGGCCATCGGCCGCGCGTTGGGTGCGGAGCTGGCGAAGCATGGCTGCACCGGTCTCACGGTCACGCCGGGGTTCCTGCGCTCGGAGATGATGTTGGATGCCTTCGGGGTCACCGAGGAAACGTGGCGCGATGCCGTGGGCAGGACGGCCCCGACCGACTTCGCCGTCTCGGAGACGCCGCGATACGTCGCGCGTGGCGTCGCCGCGCTGGCTACCGATCCGCAGGTGTCACGGTTCGCCGGGCAGGTCCTTGCGTCGTGGACGCTGATGCACACCTACGGGTTTGCCGATCTTGACGGGAGTCGGCCGGACTTCGGCCGTTGGGTCAAGGAGGTGCGGGAGGCTGGGCTCGATCCCGCGTCGGTGGATCCAGCACCGTTCCGCTGACCGGTGGTTCGTCAGAAGGCGCCCGGGCGGATCAGGCCGGTCTCGTACGCCAGCACCACGGCCTGCACCCGGTCCCGCAGGTCCAGCTTGGCGAGGATGCGGCCTACGTGGGTCTTCACCGTGGCCTCGCTGAGGAACAGCTTTCCCGCGATCTCCACGTTGGACAGGCCCTTCGCGATCAGCACCAGAACCTCGCGCTCCCGGTCGGTCAGCGCGTCCAGCGCGGACTCGTCGCGGAGCGGGCCGCCGCCGGTGCTGACGAACCGGTCCAGCAATCGCCGGGTCACCGAAGGGCTCACGACCGCGTCGCCGCTCGCGACGGCATGCAGCGCGGACACCAGGTGCGCGGGTGGCGTGTCCTTGAGCAAGAAGCCGCTGGCGCCGCCTCGCAACGCCGAATACACGTACTCGTCCAGGTCGAACGTCGTCATCACCAGGACGCGGGAGGTGCCCGCGTCGACAATCCGTTTTGTCGCCTCGACGCCGTCCAGCACCGGCATGCGGATGTCCATCAGCACCACATCCGGGCGCAGGTGCTCGGCCAGGCGCACCGCCTCCGCACCGTCGCCGGCCTCGCCGACCAGGTCGATGCCGTCTTGGGCGCCCAGCACCATGCGGAAACCGGCACGCATCAGTTCCTGGTCGTCGACCACAACCACCCTGATCACGAAACCAACCTAACGGGCAGCACCGCACGCACCCGCCAGCCGCCGCCCGGTGCCGGGCCGACGTCCAGCGAACCTCCGTACACATTGGCGCGTTCGCGCATGCCGATCACTCCGTTGCCGCCTGGCAGGACGTCGGCGGCGGGTACCAGCGCGCCCGCCTTGCCCGCGCCGTCGTCTTCGATCTCGACCTCGACCAGGTCCTCGGCCCGGCGGACGCGCACCTGCGCGCGGGCGCCATGGCCTGCGTGCTTGAGGGTGTTGGTCAGTGACTCCTGCACGATTCGGTACACGCCCAGCGACACGCCCGCCGGTAGCCCGGACAGTTCTCCGTCGACATCCAGTCGCACGGGGACGCCGGCCTCGCGTACGCGTTGGGCCAGCTCGCCGAGCGACTCCGCGTTCGGCTGCGGGTCACGTGGACCGCCGGAGGAATTCTCGTTGCGCAGCACCTCGAGCAGCCGCCGCAACTCCGCGAGCGCTTCGCGGCCGGTGTGCGAGATGGTCTGGATCGCACGCTCGGCCACGTCCGGGTTGGAGCGCACCGCATAGGAAGCGCCGTCGGCCTGGACCACGATCACGCTGACCGCGTGCGCCACGACGTCGTGCAACTCGCGCGCGATCCGGCCCCGTTCCTCGGCGACCGCGATCCGGCTTGCCTGGTCGCGTTCCGTTTCCAGTAGGTGCAGGCGTGCCTCGACCTCCGAGTGGTAGGCCTGCCGTGCGCCGATGAACTCGCCGAGTACCCAGCAGAACGCGAACGTCAGGCCGACCACGACCGCGAATACCACGTAAGAACCGTTGCGCCAGGTCAGCGCGAACGACACCGCGTTCACGGCGATCAACGCGACCAGGTAGTAGAGCGCCTTGCGCCGCCCCACGTACATGACCATCGTGTACAGCGCGACCGCGCCGACCGTGAGGCTCCCGAGGCCGACCTCGAGCGTGCCGTGCACGAACCCGACGACCAGCGCGACGTAGGCGACCGTCTGCGGGTACTTGCGCCGGAACACCAGCGGCGCCGCCATCGCGAGATCCAGGGGGATGACGACCCACCACGGCCTTGCGTCACTGTGTGGTGGCGCGGAGGCACGGGCGAGGAACACGATCAGGTCGACGAACAGGAACAACGCGGCGAGCAGGCTGTCCCCGGCCATCGGATGGGCCCGCATCCACAGACTCAGTCGCCGCACCCCAACACCCTAGGTCGGCGACCGTCCACCGCGCGTCATCCGGCGGGACCACCTTGACTAGGACCGGGGGATGAGGCGTGGCAGGATTCGGGCCAGCGGACACAGGGAGGGGGCGACGTGACGCATCCGGGCCGGCTGGCGGGCCCCTTGTCGATGTCGGTGGCCAACCTGTGTCACCGGTTGCAGCCCCAGGTGTCCGCACGCACCGCCGCCGGGTTCGCCGAGGTCGTGCGCCGGCTGAACGCGCCGCTGCAGGTCGCGGTCGCGGGCCGGATCAAGTCGGGCAAGTCCACGCTGGTCAACGCGCTGATCGGGCGCCGGGTCGCGCCGACCGACATTGGTGAGTGCACCCGGCTGGTCACCCGGTTCTCCTATGGCACCGTGGACCGCATCGAGGTCGTGTTCACCACCGGCCGCAAGCAGGTGCTGCCGTTCGCGCCGGACGGGATGATCCCCGCCGATCTGGGCGTGGACATCGCCGAGGTGTCGCACATCGAGGCGTACCTGACCAACGCCGTGCTGCAGGACATGACGGTGATCGACACCCCGGGTCTCGGGTCGCTGGACGCCGCGTCCGTGTCCCGCACCGAGGAACTGCTCGGCGCGGCGAAGCAGGACGACGGGAGGCACGACGGCGGGGACGAACTCGACGACACCTCCCGCAACGCCGTCGCCGGCGCCGAGGCCGTGTTGTACGTGGTGACGCAAGGCGTGCGCGCCGACGACCAGGAGGCGCTCGCCGCGTTCACCGCCGCCACCGCGAGCCGCGAAGCGGGCCCGGTGAACGCGATCGCGGTGCTGAACAAGGCCGACACGATCGCGCCGGAGTCGGTGCAGGGCGCGGATTCCGACGTGTGGAAGGCGGCGACGATCCTCGCCGAGAAGCAGGCCGCGCTGCTGAAGCCGAGGGTCGCCGATGTGCTGCCGGTGATCGGCCTGATCGCCGAGTCCGCCGAGTCCGGCGGTTTCACATCCGCCGACGCCGACGCGCTCCGCCAGCTGTCCACAGTGGACGAGTCGACGCTGGAAACCATGCTGATGGCGGCGGACATCTTCACCAGCTGGGAGTGCGACGTGCCCACCGGCACGCGACTGCGGTTGCTGGAACGGCTCGACCTCTACGGGATCAGCCGCGCGATCGACGCGCTGCGCGCCGACCCGGAGATGACGGCGGGCGCGCTGCGCCGGATCCTGCTGGACGCGTCGGGCGTTGCCGCGGTCCGCGCCCGGCTCAACGTCGTGTTCGCGGCCCGCGCCGACGGCATCAAGGCCGCCGCCGCGCTCGCGTCGGTCACCGCGCTGGCCCACGCGTCGGGCGACCCGGCGGAGCGTCAGCGGGTGCACGACGCCATCGAGGTGCTTCTCG
>DASZUO010000238.1:0-16698 GCA_035547575.1 Amycolatopsis sp.
CCACGTGGAACCGGCGTTCAGGCGCGGATGGCCTGGATGTCCAGCATGATCTCGACGGTGGAGCCCACCACGACGAGGCCCTTGGCGATCGTCTGCTGCCAGTTGATCGTGAAGTCCTCGCGGTGCAGTTCTGTGGTCGCGAGCGCGCCAAGACGGTCGCCGTTCCAGGAGCGCAGGCCCAGGTAGGTCGCGTCGAGCCGCACCCCTCGGCTCGCGCCGCGGAGGTTCAGCGTGCCGTCGACCTGCCAGCGGTCACCGGCGACCTGGCGGATCTGGTCGCTGTAGAAATGCAGCCTGGGAAAGCGATCGACATCGAGGAAGTCGGCCGACCGCAAGTGCTCGTCGCGCTGCTCGGCAGCCGTATCGATGCTGGCGGCGTCGATGATGACCTCGATGGAGGACTGCTCAAGACGCTCGCCGACGCTGATGCGGCCGCGGAAGCTGGTGAACCGGCCGTGCACGTGGGACAGCCCGATGTGCCGGGCGACGAATCGGATGGACGAATGATCCGGGTCGATTGTCCAGTCGCCCTGTGTTGGCAACTGCAACCCCGCATCCGGCTGGAGTTCGAGGTCGCCGAGCGTCGTGTGGTCGCCGCTGGCCACGTCGACGACGTGGTTGGACTCGCGGTACCCACCCGTCGTGACGGTGACGCCGTAGGTACCAGCGGCGGTGGTACACACGGCGAGGCCGAAGTCGTCGGCGTGGACCGTCGTCGTGCGGTGCGAGCGTTTGTGGCGAAGCGTCATTTCGGCGCCGGCGACCGGCCGTCCTCGCTCGTCCCGGACGCGGACACTCACCAGCCCGGCTCCGCTGTCGAACGTGACCGGTTCACCCTGGCGGCCGTCTCGGCGCAGTAAGCGGCCGAACATCGTGACTCCCATCCCTCGTCGGGCCCCACCGCACCCTAACCAACCAGGGAAAAGTGACACGATCACCAGTAACACACATCACTGGCAACTGAGACCCAAGACCCAAGAACCACGAACAACGCCCTAAAAGCCAACCACGCCGGATCGAGAGCCACCGCACCGTGGGGGTGTGGGGGGTCGCCCCCCACAACGAATCGGGACACCGGGAAGGTGGCAAACCACCGACCAGGTGGGCCCAGGAGGACTTGAACCTCCGACCTCTTCGTTATCAGCGAAGCGCTCTAACCGCCTGAGCTATGGGCCCCGGGAACGACTAGGAGACTACAGGACGGCCACTACTCCCGTTCAGACAGGGTGACCTCGAGGCCGCCCGCCAGGTCTGCCGAAACGTTGTAGATGAACGCGCTCACCGTGGCCAGCGCCGAGAGCAGGACGATGTTGATCGCGCCGAGGATGGCCGCGATGCCGAACACGCGGCCGGCACTGATCAGCGGTTCGGCCGGGGCGTTGCCGCCCTCGCCGGAGACCAGGGACGAGTAGGTGCCGTTGAGCTTGTCCCACACGCCCATGCCGTCGAGCACGGTGTACAGCACACCCACCGCGACCAGCCACACGAAGAACATCGCGACGCCCAGCACCAGCGACAGCTTCAGCACCGACCACGGGTCGAACCGTTTGACCTGCAGGCTTGCCCGCCGCGGCCCGCGGCCCGGCCGACGCAGGGCGCTCGGGGCGGAGCGTCCCTTCGGGGTGGCGCTGGCCACACTCACCGTCTCCTGCCCCCTCAGCCCAGCGAACGCGTCTTCGGACGGCTCGGCGCCGGGGTTGCCGAACAACCCCTGCGCCGCAGTCCCGGTGACGACCGGCCGGTTGCCACCATTGTCCGAGTACAACATATTTTCGGTGGCCTGGCCGCTCGGCGACTCCGCCGCACCGTTGCGGGTGTCCTTGCTCAGCCGCTGCCACGGCGGCGTCGCCGGTTCACCGGTGGCGGTCGGCCGTTCCGAGTTCTCGGGCGAAGTCACTGGTTTCAGTCCTTACTGTGGCTCTGCGGCGCCGGTCTCGTCTCCCCCGTTGCCCTCACCGTTAGCGACGTCTGACGGCTCGTCCGCGTTGCGCGCGACCGCGAGCAGGGTGGTGCCTTCCCCGAGGTTGATCAAGCGGACGCCCTTCGTCTGCCTGCCCGCCTTGCGCACCTGCTCCGCCGCCGTGCGGATGACGCCGCCACTGGAGGTAATGGCGTACAGCTCGTCGTCGACATCGACGATGAGTGCCCCCACCAGCCTGCCACGCTTGCGGTCGTGCTGGATGGTCAGCACACCCTTGCCGCCACGGCCCTGCACCGGATAGTCCTCGATCGGGGTCCGCTTGGCGTAACCACCGTCGGTGGCGACCAGCAGGAACTTGTCCGGCTTGACCACGTTGAGCGCGAGCAGTTCGTCACCGTCGTTGAACCGCATGCCGAGCACACCCGACGTCGCACGGCCCATCGGGCGCAGCGCCTCGTCGGTGGCGTGGAACCGGATCGACTGGCCCTCGGCGGACACCAGCAGCAGGTCGTCCTCCGGGCCGGCCAGCACGGCGCCGACCAGTTCGTCGCCTTCGCGCAGGTTCACGCCGATCAGCCCGCCGGATCGGTTGGAGTCGAAGTCGGTCAGCTTGGTCTTCTTCACGAGGCCGCGCTTGGTGGCCAGCACCAGGTACGGCGCCACCTCGTAGTCGGCGATCTGGATGACCTGGGCGATCTCCTCATCCGGCTGGAACGCCAGCAGGTTCGCCACATGCTGACCACGCGCCGCGCGGTTGGCTTCGGGCAGCTCGTACGCCTTCGCACGGTAGACGCGGCCCTTGTTGGTGAAGAACAAGATCCAGTCATGCGTCGAGCACACGAAGAAGTGCTGCACGATGTCGTCCTGCCGCAGCTGCGCGCCCTGCACACCCTTGCCGCCGCGCTTCTGCGAGCGGTACAGGTCGGTCTTGGTCCGCTTGGCGTACCCGGTGCGGGTGATGGTGACGACCACGTCCTCGACCGCGATCAGGTCCTCGACCGAGACATCACCGTCGAACGGGATGATCTGCGTACGCCGGTCGTCGCCGTACTTGTCGACGATCTCGGTCAGCTCGTCCTTGATGATCTGCCGCTGCCGCTCCGGCTTCTCGAGAATGTCCTTGAGGTCGGCGATCTCCAGCTCGATCTTCGCCAGCTCGTCGATGATCTTCTGGCGTTCCATCGCGGCGAGCCGCCGCAACTGCATCTCGAGGATCGCGTTGGCCTGGATCTCGTCGACGTCCAGCAGCTCGATCAGGCCGGTCCGGGCGATGTCGACCGTCTCCGACCGGCGGATGAGGGCGATGACCTCATCCAGCATGTCCAGCGCCTTGACGTACCCACGCAGGATGTGGGCCCGTTCCTCGGCCTTGCGCAGCCGGAACCGGGTGCGCCGGACGATGACCTCGATCTGGTGCCTGACGTAGTGCCGCACGACCTGGTCGAGCCGCAGCGTCCGCGGCACGCCGTCGACGAGGGCGAGCATGTTGACGCCGAAGTTGTACTGCAGCTGGGTGTGCTTGTAGAGGTTGTTCAGCACGACCTTCGCGATCGCGTCGCGCTTGAGCGTGACAACGATCCGCATGCCGCGGCGGCTGTTGGACTCGTCGGCGATGTCGGCGATCCCGGTGAGCTTCGCGTCGCGCACGAGCGAGGCGATGTTCTCCACCAGGTTGTCGGGGTTGACCTGGTAGGGCAGCTCGGTGACGACCAGCGTCGTGCGTCCCTTGACGTCCTCCTCGACCTCCACGACCGCTCGCATCTTCACCGAACCGCGGCCGGTGCGGTAGGCGTCCTCGATGCCGGACGTGCCGAGGATCAGGCCATTGGTCGGGAAGTCCGGCCCCTTGATGCGCTGCAGCAGCGCCGCGAGCAGCTCGTCCTCGCCGGCCTCGGGGTTGTCCAGCGACCAGATGACCCCCGCGGCCACCTCGCGCAGGTTGTGCGGCGGGATGTTGGTCGCCATCCCCACCGCGATGCCCGAGGTGCCGTTGACCAGCAGGTTCGGGATCCGCGCAGGCAGGACGTCGGGCTCCTGGGTGCGGCCGTCGTAGTTGTCGGAGAAGTCGACCGTGTCCTCGTCGATCTCGCGGAGCATCTCCATGGCCAACGGGCCGAGCCGCGACTCGGTGTACCGCATGGCGGCGGCGGGGTCGTTGCCCGGCGAGCCGAAGTTGCCCTGCCCGTCGATGAGCGGGTACCGCAGCGCCCACGGCTGTGCCAGCCGCACGAGCGCGTCGTAGATCGCCGAGTCACCGTGCGGGTGGTAGTTGCCCATCACGTCGCCGACGACGCGGGAGCACTTGTTGTAACCGCGCTCCGGCCGGAAACCCGAGTCGTACATGGAGTACAGCACGCGCCGGTGCACCGGCTTGAGGCCGTCGCGCACGTCCGGCAGCGCCCGCGACACGATCACGCTCATCGCGTAGTCGATGTACGAGCGCTGCATCTCCTGCTGGATGTCGACCGGCTCGGTGCGGTCGTGATCCGGCGGCAAGGTTTCCGTCATGGGGTCCTTCTCAAAGGAAAAACACAGTCAGTTCACTTTGGACATTGCGGCGGGTCAGACGTCGAGGAAGCGGACGTCCTTGGCGTTGCGGGTGATGAACGAGCGGCGCGCCTCCACGTCCTCGCCCATGAGCACGCTGAACAGCTCGTCGGCCGCGGCCGCGGCGTCGAGCGTGACCTGCAGCAGCCACCGGCGCGCCGGGTCCATGGTGGTCTCCCACAGTTCTTCGGCGTTCATCTCGCCGAGACCCTTGTAGCGCTGGATACCGTCGTCCTTCGGCACCTTGCGACCCGCCTCGGCGCCGGCGGCGATCAGCCCGTCGCGCTCCTTGTCGGAGTAGGCGTACTCCGGATCCGCCCGCGGCCACTTGATCTTGTACAGCGGCGGGCATGCGAGATACACGTAGCCGTGCTCGATGAGCTGTGGCATGAAGCGGAACAGCAACGTCAGCAGCAGCGTCCGGATGTGCTGCCCGTCCACGTCGGCGTCCGCCATCAGCACGATCTTGTGGTAACGCAGCTTCGACAGGTCGAAGTCCTCGTGGATGCCGGTGCCCAGCGCTGTGATCAGCGACTGGACCTCGTTGTTCTTGAGCACCCGGTCGATCCGGGCCTTCTCCACATTGATGATCTTGCCGCGGATCGGCAGGATCGCTTGGAACCGCGACTCGCGGCCTTCCTTGGCAGAACCGCCTGCGGAGTCACCCTCGACGATGTAGAGCTCGCACTCTTCCGGGTTCGTGGACTGGCAGTCCTTCAGTTTGCCCGGCAGCCCGCCGATGTCCATCGCACCCTTGCGGCGCACCAGATCCCGCGCGCGGCGGGCGGCCATCCGCGCCTGCGCACTGGACACCGCCTTGGTGATGATGGTCTTGGCCTCTGTGGGGTTGCGCTCGAACCAGTCGGTGAGCCATTCACCGGTCTTGGTCTGCACGAACGACTTCGCCTCGCTGTTGCCCAGCTTGGTCTTGGTCTGGCCCTCGAACTGGGGTTCGGCGAGCTTGATCGACACGATCGCGGCGAGACCCTCGCGCACGTCCTCACCGGAGAGGTTCTCGTCCTTCTCCTTGAGCAGCTTCTTGTCGCGCGCGTAGGCGTTGACGACACGGGTCAGCGCGGCGCGGAAGCCTTCTTCGTGCGTACCGCCTTCGTGCGTGTTGATCGTGTTCGCGAAGGTGTGCACAGACGCGGTGAACGAGTTGTTCCACTGCATCGCGACCTCGATCTCGAGCCCGTCGCCCTTGGAGTCAAAGGAGATCACGCTCGGGTGGATCGGGTCCTTGCTGCCGTTGATGTGCTTGACGAAGTCCTCGAGACCGCCCGGGTAGTGGTAGACGCGTTCCTTGACCCGCGCCTGCCTGCCGTCGACGTCGGTCTCGGTCTCCTCTTCGCTGACCCGTTCGTCGCGCAGGATGATCGACAGGCCCTTGTTGAGGAAGGCCATCTCCTGCAGCCGGCGCGAAACCGTCTCGGCGTTGTAGGTGGTGGTCTCGAAGATGTCGGGGTCGGCCCAGAACGTGGTGGTGGTGCCGGTCTCGTCGGTGTCACCGACCTCGATCAGCTCGCCCGGCTCGGAGTGGTCGTAGTGCTGACGCCAGACCTTGCCCTCGCGGCAGACCTCGACGTCGAGCGCGGCCGACAGCGCGTTGACCACGGAGACGCCGACGCCGTGCAGGCCACCCGACACGGCGTAGCTCTCGCTGTCGAACTTGCCGCCCGCGTGCAGCACGGTGTGCACGATCTCGAGCGTCGACTTCTTGTGGATCGGGTGCTCCTCGACCGGGATGCCGCGGCCGTCGTCGACGACACGCACCCCGCCGTCGGCGAGCAGGGTCACCTCTACCTTGGTCGCATAGCCGGCCATGGCCTCGTCGACGGAGTTGTCCACGACCTCCCAGATAAGATGGTGAAGACCGCGCTCGCCGGTCGAGCCGATGTACATACCCGGACGTTTCCGGACGGCTTCGAGCCCCTCGAGCACGGTGATGGAGGACGCGTTGTAGTCGTTCTGCTTGGCTGCCACAGGCCTGCTTTCTCCTCAGTATCGCCCAAGGGATCCCCGCTCCCCATCTATTCTACTTGGCCAGCTACGCTGACATGCGGCAAGGACACCCCTGGTTTCGTCACAGAGCCCCGAACTCAAACCCGGTTGGGTGCCGAGGTGGCTCTGCGTCATGCCGAGGCATCACGGCGCGTTCAAGCGTCAGCCGTAAGTGTCGCGGGGGCCGCGTCCGGGAACGTGCCGCGAACCCTTGCGCCAGCTGGGCGCGGTCGGGCCGTGGATGCGCATGCGCTTGACGACGCCGTGCCCCACCGCGGCGGCGATCTTCTTCAGCAACTGGCCCTGCAGCAGACGAAGCTGAGTGGCCCAGGCGGTTGAGGTGGCACGCACGGTGAGCTCGCCGTCCTTGAGCGCGACCGGCTGGGCGTGCTCGGCGACCTCGTCGCCGACCAGGCGAGACCACTCACCGAAGACCTGCCCGTGTGCGAGCCGTGGCGCCCAGCCGCGTTCGCTGGACAGCCGCGAGACGAGGCGGCCAAGGGGCTGGGGATCCCGCGCGTCGGCGCCGGCTCCCGACCAGCGGCGGCGGCGCGGGTTCTGCCCGAATTCGCTCGCCTTGCGCGGTTTGCGGACGCCGGGTTCCACACCGCGGGCCTCCGCCTTGGCCCGCGCGGCCGCGAGCGCCTGCCGCGCCAGGTCGCGTCCGGACCCTGAATCCTCGTTCGGTCCCCCGGCCGGCTCACTGTCCGTCGCCGCCCGTGTCTCCCCAGTCGGGTTACCCCTCGAACGGGATTCACGAATTGGCTCGTTCGGCCTCTTGCTCACTCCGGGCGATAACGCGATCACCGCGTTATCCACACTATCCACAGGGTTATCCCCAGATCGGTGGGTAAATTGTGTGGCCCCGGTCACTCCATGTGGCTGCCGTGATCTTGCCGAAGACTCCTCAGGCACGTTTGACCTCCCCGTTCGAGACCGTGAACCGCGTGCCCGCCAGCTCGTCGGGCACGTCCTCATCCACCGCGGCCGTCACCAGCACCTGTTCGGCGCCGGCCGCCACCTCGGCGAGCCTCGCCCGGCGTCGCCGGTCGAGTTCGGCGAACACATCGTCGAGCAAGAGCACCGGCTCCCCGTTCTCCGCACGCAGCAGTTCGTACGAACCGAGCCGCAACGCGAGCGCGAACGACCACGACTCGCCGTGGCTGGCGTATCCCTTCGCGGGTGCCTCGCCAAGAACCAACTCCAGCTCGTCACGGTGCGGACCGACGAGGCTGACCCCGCGATCGAGTTCCGCCTGCCGTATCTCCGCCAGCGCTCGCACGAGGATATCCGCAAGCTTGTCCGGATCGGCGCGTTCCGCGCCGGGAAGTCCATAACCTTCCGGAAGCGCCTCACCCAGGCTCGACCGGTACGAGATCCGCACGGGCCGCGAGTCCGGCGCGACCCCCAGATACGCGTCCGCGGTGTGCGGAGCCAGGTCCGCCACGAGGTCCAGGCGTGCCGCCAGCAGCTGCGCGCCGACCGCGGCGAGGTGGTTGTCCCACACCTCGAGAGTGGAGAGCGCGTACGGATCCTCGCGCGTTCCTTTTCTCTTACCCGCCGTCTTCAGTAAGGCGTTGCGCTGCCGCAAAACTCGTTCGTAGTCCGCGCGGACCCCGGCCCACCGCGGCGCGCGCAGCACCAGCAACTCGTCAAGGAACCGCCGCCGCTCACCGGGGTCGCCGCGGACCAGCGACAGATCCTCCGGCGAGAACAGCACCGTCCGCAGAATCCCGAGAATGTCGCGCGGCTTGCCGACCGCGCCCCGGTTCACCCGCGCGCGGTTGGCCTTGCCGGGCGTGATCTCCAGCTCGATCGTCAGTTCCCGGTCGTCGTTGACCACGGCCGCGCGGACCAGTGCCCGTTCACAACCGTGCCGCACCAACGGCGCGTCGGTGGCGACGCGGTGCGAACCGAGCGTGGCCAGATAACCGATGGCCTCGAGTAGGTTGGTCTTACCCCGGCCGTTCGGCCCGACCAGCACCGTCGGCCCCGGCGTCAACGGCAGGTCGGCGTGCTCCCACGACCGGAAGTCCGTGACCTGAAGATGACGAAGGTACAAGGCCGGCCTACTCACCAGCCTTTTTGACGGCGTGCCCGCCGAACTGGTTACGCAGCGCCGCGACGGCACGCATCGCGGCGGAATCCTTCTGCCGCGAGGAAAAGCGCGCGAACAGCGCCGCCGAGATCACCGGCGCCGGCACCGCGTTGTTGATGGCTTCCTCCAGAGTCCAGCGGCCCTCGCCGGAGTCCTCGACGTACCCCTCGAGGTCGTCCAGTTCCGGGTCCTCGTCCAGCGCGCGTACCAGCAGGTCGAGCAGCCAGGACCGGACCACTGTGCCGCGCTGCCAGCCCTTGATCACGGCGGGCACGTCGTGGACGATCTTCGAAGCCTCCATCAGCTCGAAGCCCTCAGCGAACGCCTGCATCACGCCGTACTCGATGCCGTTGTGGACCATCTTCGCGTAGTGCCCGGCACCGACGGACCCCGCGTGTGAGAAGCCTTCCTCGCGCGGGCCGTCCGGACGGAGTGTGTCGAAGATCGGCATCGCGCGCTCGACATCCTCGCTCGCGCCGCCGACCATCAGCCCGTAGCCGTTTTCCTTGCCCCACACGCCACCGGACACGCCACAGTCGAGGTACCCGATCTTCTTCGCGGCGAGCACCTGCGCGTTGTGCTTGTCATCGGTGAACTTCGAGTTGCCGCCGTCGATCACCAGATCGCCCTCGGACAGCAGTTCGCCGAGTTCGGCGATGGTGTCCCTGGTCGGGCCGCCGGCTGGGACCATCACCCAGACGATCCGTGGGCTCGCGAGCTTGGACACCATGTCAGCCAGCGACGAAGAGTCGCTCACCGCGTCGTTGCGGTCGTAGCCGACGACCTCGTGCCCGGCGGCGCGCAGCCGCTCGCGCATGTTGAAGCCCATCTTGCCGAGGCCGACGAGTCCGAGCTGAACCATGTGGAACTCCCCTTCGTCTTCGCGCGACCGGTCAGCCGGGCAGACGGACCGGCATCAACAAATAGAGGTAACCAGGAATGACCTCACCCTGCTCATCAGCCGGTTTGATCAAAGCGGGGCGGTTCGGGGTGGTGAAGGTCAGCTCGGCGCGGTCGGCGTGCAGCGCGCCCAGACCGTCGACGAAGTAGCCGGGGTTGAACGCGATGGTGACCGGCTCGCCTTCGTACTCCACCGGAAGTTCTTCCTCGGCGCTGCCCTCGTCGTCGCCACCCGCGGACAGGCGCAGTGAGCCGTCGGCGAACTCGAGCCGCACCTGCGTGCCGCGCTCCGCGACGAGGGACACGCGCTTGATCGCCTCGGACAGGATCGAGACCTCGATCACCGCGCGGGACGAGTGCTGCGCAGGCAGCAATTGCCGGTAGGGCGGGAACTCGGCATCGAGGAGCCTGGTGGTGGTGTAGCGCCCGGAGCCGGAAAGACCGAGCAGGCCCTCGCCGCTGGCGAGACCAAGGGAGACGGTGGCGCCGCTCGCGCCGAGCGACTTCGCGGCCTCGGCGAGCGTGCGCGCGGGCACCAGCACGGCAGCATCGGACATGCCTTCGGCAGGCTGCCACGAGAACTCGCGCATCGCGAGGCGGAACCGGTCGGTCGCGACGAGGGTCAGCGTTTCGCCGGAGATCTCCAGCCGCATGCCGGTCAGCATCGGCAGCGTGTCGTCCTTGCCGGCCGCGACGGCGACCTGGGTGACCGCCTGGCCGAACGCGTCGCCGGTGACCTCGCCGGCGAGCGCCGGTTGCGCGGGCAACGCCGGGTAGTCCTCGACCGGCATGGTGGGCAGGCTGAAACGGGCGTTGCCACAGGTGATCGAGGCACGGGCCGCGTCGACGGCGATCTCCACCGGCTGCGCGGGAAGCGCCTTGGTGATGTCGGCCAGTAGCCGGCCGGACACCAGCAGCCGTCCGCCGTCGGCGATCGTCGCTGGGACACCCACCGTGGCGGACACCTCGTAGTCGAAGCCCGAGACGGTGAGGGCGTCGGTGGTCCCGTCGGAGCCGGCGTCGAGCAGCACCCCGCCAAGGACGGGGACCGGTGGCCTGGACGGCAGGCTGCGTGCCACCCAGGCGACGGCGTCGGCCAGCCCGTCACGCTCGACTCGGATCTTCATGCGCCCATCCTTTCGACAGCCGAGCCACTTCGGCTCGAGAAGATCGACAACCAACCCCGTTCGGCCGGGTGCGTAAGCCGTGTCCAGGGATCTCGTCAGTGTGGTGTGGCCCGGGTGCCGGTGTCGCCAACGACATGCGGGCTGGGGTGTGGATACCCACGTTAGAACGCCCGCCCTCCGCTCGTCATCCGGGGCAGGCATCGACATGTCGACAAGACTCCACGGCTCGAGCCCGTTGTCCCCATGTCCACAGCCGCCTGTTTTTGCTTGAAGAGACTTTCTGGAGGAAAAGAAAGGCAGTGACAGTAATAGGGGCTGTGGGTTGTGTGGATATCCCTCGTCGTCGCAGGTCCGGCGGCGCGGCGGGATGTGGACAGCTGGGGACTGCTCACGGTGGACTACTTCGGGGTGCGGTGGATGGTTTCGCGCTCCCCACAGCCCATCCACATTCATCCACAGTTGTCCACACGACCGTCCCCAACTGTGGGCCGGTTTGTGCCCAGGGCCGCGCACTGCCGCGGTGCCCGTCGACTTCACTCCTGTGAGCGACGAAGATCTTCTTTCGATGCCTTGTCGTTACTGGGATCACAAGCCGCCGCGGCGGTGACCGTCCTAGATGGACACAGAGACGAAGAAGGCGGCACACCGCGGTGTGCCGCCTGTATAAGAGGAGAAGCGTTACTGCCGGGCGCGCTGCTTGATCCGGAAGGTCAGTTCCTGCACCTGGTCGTAGATCCGGCGCCGCTCGGCCATTTCCTTGCGGATCTTCTTGTCCGCGTGCATCACCGTCGTGTGGTCACGGCCGCCGAACGTCTGGCCGATCTTCGGCAGCGACATGTCCGTCAGTTCGCGGCACAGATACATCGCGATCTGCCGCGCCGTGGCGAGCGCCTTCGTTTTGCCGGGGCCGCACAGATCGTCGATCGTCACGTCGAAGAACTCGGCCGTGGTCGCCATGATCGTCGGCGCGCTGATCTCCGGCGCCTGCGAATCCGGGATCAGATCGCGCAGCACGATCTCGGCGAGTCCGACGTCGACCGGTTGCTGGTTCAGCGAAGCGAACGCGGTGACGCGGATCAGCGCGCCCTCCAGTTCCCGGATGTTCGCCTCGACGCGGGACGCGATGAACTCGAGCACCTCGCCGGGCACGGCGAGCCGGTCCTGCGCCGCCTTCTTACGCAGGATCGCGATCCGCGTTTCGAGTTCGGGCGGCTGGATGTCGGTGATCAGTCCCCACTCGAAGCGCGTGCGCAGCCGGTCCTCCAGCGTCTCCAGGCGCTTGGGCGGCCGATCGGACGACACCACGATCTGCTTGTTCGCGTTGTGCAGCGTATTGAAGGTATGGAAGAACTCCTCCTGAGTTCCTTCCTTGCCTTCCAGGAACTGGATGTCGTCGACGAGCAGGATGTCGATGTCTCGGTAGCGGCGCTGGAACGCGACCTTGCGGTCGTCGCGCAGCGAGTTGATGAAGTCGTTGGTGAACTCTTCGGTCGAGACGTAGCGCACGCGCATGCCGGGGAACAGCCGCTGCGCGTAATGGCCGACCGCGTGCAGCAGGTGCGTCTTGCCCAGTCCGGACTCGCCCCAGATGAACAACGGGTTGTACGCCCGCGACGGCGCTTCCGCGACGGCGAAGGCGGCGGCGTGCGCGAAGCGGTTGGACGCGCCGATGACGAACGTGTCGAAGGTGTACTTCTCGTTCAGGCGCGTTTTGGAGGTCTGCGGTTGTGCGGGCGCGGTGTAGGGCTGCCCGGCGATCGGCTGCCCGTTGAACATGGGCCAGATCTCGTGAGCCGCGGCGAGCGCCTCGCCGTCCTCGTCCACCTCTTCTTCACCGTCGTCCTCGCCGGCGGCCGGGCGCACGGGCTCGGCCTGCGCACGCGCGCGGCGCATCGGCGGCAGCATCCCGTCCTCGAGCGGCGGCATCGAAGGACGGCTGGGTGTCTCGGCGGGGACGCTTTCCACTCCGCCGGGTGACTGGGCGTACTGCGGTAGGGCGGGCGGCGGGGGCGCGACCTCGGCGCTGTCGACCTTCACGGCGAGCGAGACAGGACGGCCCAGCCGCCGCGAGAGGGCGTGGGTGATCGGTTCGCGCAGCGCACGCTCGATCGCTTCCTTCGCGAAATCGCTCGGCGCGGCGAGGAGCGCGGTGCCGTCGAGTAGACCGATCGGGCGGGTGACTCGCATCCAGGCGCGCTGTTGGGGGGACAGGGTGCCGTCGGACAGTTCCCGCACCACCTGTTCCCAGACAACCCCCAGATTGACCTGGTGTTCGGACACCGCTCAGCTCCCCTCCCCTCGTCGCCCCGGCGACCGTCGACAACACCCGCAACGGTCAAGATCACCCGTGCCGGTCGCCTGCCCCACTCCATCGAGCGGCGTTCCCGGTTCCCCGCGGTCACCGCGCGCAGCGATCATCCACAGAGTTGTCCACAACTGTGCACTAATGTACGGCGACCCGCAGCGACTCCATCTGCGGGTTGCAACCTACGCCAGCCAGAGCCTCCACACCTTCCGACGGCGGCGTCGAACACCTCGAGCGGGTGACTTAAGAGGAGCCACGCTAACAAGTGTTGGCACCGTCCCACAAGACACCGGTCGCAGAAGGATTCCATGGTCTACGCGGTGTCGCCACTTGATCCTCGCGCGTATCGATCGGGGGGCGGTGTTCGGGCGACCCGGACGACTGCGTACTCTCGTAAGGTCTCCCGCCCGCAGGTGGGCGTCTTTGTGCGTCCGCGTGAGCGGGGAGACCCCAGACCTGACGGTGGCAGTCACATCTGGCTGCGCCGGTATGTCGAGACCAGGAGAAGCAGAGTCGTGAGCAAGGGTAAGCGCACCTTCCAGCCGAACAACCGCCGACGCGCCCGCACGCACGGATTCCGGCTGCGCATGCGCACCCGTGCCGGCCGGGCGATCTTGGCGGCTCGCCGTCGTAAGGGCCGCGAGAAGCTGTCCGCCTGACAACGCAGCATTGCCAGGCGCGCCATGCTGCCCGCGGCCGCACGTCTGCGGCGAAGTGAGGACTTCCGTGAAGTGATGCGACGGGGGTCCCGTGCGGGACGGCGACGCCTTGTGGTGCATGCGCTGCCGGCCTCGAACCCGCCCGCGCACCGCGCACGGGCGGGTTTTGTGGTGAGCAAGTCGGTCGGCAACTCCGTCGTCCGGCACCGCGTCACCCGGCGGCTTCGGCATCTCGTGGTGGACCGGCTCGGAACTGTTCCGGACGGCAGCTCGTTGGTGATAAGGGCCCTTCCGCCCGCGGCCGAGGCGACGAGCGCCGAACTCGCCGCGGACCTCGACGCAGCGTTGAGGCGGTTGCGCCTGCTCCCGGACCGGCGACCGCCCGGCCCGGCCGAGAACGAGCATGATGGGCCACCGGTGTGAACAAGTCCACGACCGCGGTCGGCGACGAGCCTCGCGAAGCGATCCGGCCGGGCCCGGTCGCGTATGTGCTGCTGCTCCCGCTCCGGTTCTACCGCAGGTTCATCTCTCCCTACCTCCCGCCGAGCTGCCGCTTCTACCCGAGTTGCAGCACGTACGCGGTCGAGGCCCTGACCCGATTCGGCGCCGCGCGCGGTTCGTACCTCGCAGTGCGGCGCCTGTTGCGTTGCGGACCGTGGACAGCACCCGGCCGCGATCCGGTGCCCGAGACGTTCACCTGGCGCCACACCAGACCTGGCATGTCAACCGAGGAGTAGCTAGTGCTCGACTTCATCTACTACCCCGTGTCCTTCATCCTGTGGTGTTGGCACAAAGTCTTCGGCTTCGTTCTCGGCGAGAACAACGCGATCGCGTGGATCCTCGCGATCATGTTCCTGACCTTCACGATCCGCGGCATCATGTTCAAGCCGTTCGTGAAGCAGGTCCGGTCGATGAAGAAGATGCAGGACTTCGCGCCGGAAATGAAGAAGATCCAGAAGAAGTACGCGAACGATCGGCAGCGCCAGGCGCAGGAGATGCAGAAGCTCCAGCGCGAGCACGGCGTCAACCCGCTCGGCAGTTGCCTGCCGATGCTCCTGCAGATCCCGGCGTTCATCGGTCTGAACTGGGTGCTGCGTGCGTTCTCGGTCCAGCCGAAGGACGGCAGCCCAAAGACCAACAACTACTTCTTCAACCAGCAGGGCGTCGAGTCGTACCTCAACGCGAAGATCTTCGGCGTCAACATCGGTGACGCGATCCATCACACCGCGACGCTCGGCGGTGTCGCGGATGGCGGCTGGCACTGGAACGTGGCCCCGGTCGCGATCCCTCTGATGATCCTCGCGGCCATCCTGACGCACCTCACC
Organism: Amycolatopsis sp.; assembly: GCA_035547575.1. GTDB lineage: Bacteria > Actinomycetota > Actinomycetes > Mycobacteriales > Pseudonocardiaceae > Amycolatopsis_E. The sequence goes on from DASZUO010000238.1 coordinate 14,884, forward strand.
GCGCGCCACTCGGCAGGCCGGCAGCTGGCGTCGGGCGCCGAGATGACCTCGCAGACCGCGATCATGCAGAAGCTGACGATGTACATCTTCCCGCTTGGTGTGCTTGTCTTCGGTGCGTTCTTCCCGATCGGCCTGCTCATCTACTGGCTGGCGAACAACAGCTGGACGTTGATGCAACAGCGCCTCGTCTACACGAAGATCGACAAGGAAGAGGCCGAGAAGAAGGCCGAGGCGAAGGAGAAGCGCGACTCGCTCGCCCCGAAGCCGGGCGCGAAGCCGAAGCCGGGCGCCAAGCCGGTCCCTGGCGCCAAGCCGGTGCAGCCGGCCAAGGCCACCGAGTCGGCGAAGTCCGACGCCGATGACGCGCAGACCTCGAATGGCGACTCGAACTCGAAAGCAGGATCACCCCACCGGTTCGCTCAACAGCCGGCGCGCCGGCAGAACGGGACGGCGCAACGGCGGAAGAAACCGGCCTCCGGGGGCAAGGGCTCAGGACAGAAAGGCTCGGGGCAGAAGCGTCGCTGACGCGAGTCCCGGGAGAGGAGACGAATGATGTCGGAGACGGTCGAGGCGATCGACACCGAGCAGGACAACGCCACGGAGGAGGAGAGCACCTCGTCCGGGGCCGAGTTGCTGGTGAAGGAAGGCGATATCGCCGGGGACTACCTCGAACGCCTGCTGGACCTTCTGGACTATGACGGCGACATCGACCTGGATGTCGAAGCGGGTCGCGCGGTCGTCAGCATCGACGGGGGCGACGATCTGGAAAAGCTGGTGGGCAACCGCGGCCAGGTGCTCGAGGCGCTTCAGGAGCTGACCCGCCTCGCCGTACAGCAGGAGACAGGCACCCGGAGCCGGCTGATGCTCGACATCGCGGGCTGGCGTGCGGGCCGGCGCGAGGAGCTTCGGGAGCTGGGCCGGTCCACCGCGGAGTCGGCACTGCAGAGTGGCGAGCGGTCGCGGCTGCAGCCGATGAGCCCGTTCGAGCGCAAGGTCGTGCATGACGCGGTCGCGGCCATCGACGGCGTGCACAGCGAGAGCGAGGGCGAAGAGCCCAAGCGCCGCGTGGTTGTCATCCCGGACAGCGAAGACTGACGCCAGGAACACGGAAGGCCTCGCCGGGCAAACCGGCGAGGCCTTTTTCATTGGTCTGACATGAGGGCCGGTTTCGTTTCACGTGAAACGGGTCCACCTCCCCCTGATGATGTTGCGGTCGGGGACAATCGAATCCAACGGCGGTTTCACGTGAAACGGAGGGCGAGTGGTTCCCGAGGTAGCAGGCCGAGTGTTCGGCGACAGACTGGATGGCGCCGTTCGGTACGCCGAGCTTCTCCGGGAGCACGGGGTCGAGCGTGGCCTGATCGGTCCGCGGGAGGTGGACCGGCTGTGGGATCGGCACCTCCTCAACTCGGCGGTGATCGCGGAGTGCATCCCGCGCGGCGCGACGGTCGTGGACGTCGGGTCGGGTGCCGGACTGCCTGGCATCCCGCTCGCGCTGGCACGGCCCGACCTCGAGATCGCTCTCGTCGAGCCGATGGCGCGTCGCGTCGAGTGGCTCGACGAGGTCGTGTACGAGTTGGCGCTCGGTGTGACCGTGGTGCGTGGCCGCGCGGAGGAGCGCGCGATCCGGCGCCGGCTTGGTCTGGTCGACGTTGTGACCGCCCGGGCGGTCGCCCCGCTCGCTCGATTGGCGGGCTGGTGTCTGCCGCTGTTGCGCGAAGGTGGCATGATGCTGGCATTGAAGGGGGTCAGTGCGCGGGAAGAGGTGGCCCGCGATGCGGTCGCCGTCGCCCGTTCGGGCGGTAGCGCGCCCAC
>DASZUO010000239.1:0-18835 GCA_035547575.1 Amycolatopsis sp.
CTCTCGATGCCCCGGCGGGGGCCGAAGGTGGCCTTCGGCGCCTATTTGGCACCCAAGGCCACCTTCGGCTCCTCGCTAGTAGCCCAGCGCCTTCCGGATGTCGGGCTCGACCTCGGCCGCGGCCACGAACAGCAGCTCGTCGCCGGGTTCGAGCGGGTCCTCCGGCTGGGGCACGATCACCCGCTCGCCGCGCAGGATCGTGACCAGTGCGGCGTCCCGGGGCAGCGCGATCTCGCTCACCGGGCGCCCCGCGAGCGGGGTCTCCGCGGGCAGCGTCAGTTCGACGAGGTTCGCCTGGCCCTGGCGGAACGTCATCAGCCGCACGAGGTCGCCGACGCTCACGGCCTCCTCGACCATCGCCGCGAGGATCCGCGGCGTGGACACGGCCACGTCGACACCCCACGCGTCGGTGAACAGCCACTCGTTGTCGGGGTCGTTGACGCGGGCGACCACGCGGCGCACCGCGAACTCCGTCTTGGCCAGCAGCGACACCACGATGTTGACCTTGTCGTCCCCGGTCGCGGCGATCACCACGTCACAGCGCTCGACGCCGGACTCCTCCAGTGTGGACACTTCGCACGCGTCGCCGAGTACCCAGTCGGCCTGCTCGACCGTCTCCGGCTCGAACTGCGCCGACTGCCGCTCGATGAGCATCACCTGGTGCCCGCCGTCGATGAGCTCCGTGGCGATGGAACGCCCCACGGCACCCGCGCCCGCGATCGCGATCCGCATCAGTTCTCCTCCTCGGGAGCCCGTGCCGCGACGCTCGTCACGTCGCTGACGGTGCCGGACTTCGCGGCCACGTACACGAGGTCGTCGGCCTGCAGCACGGTCTTGGAGTCCGCCAGCACCGGGGTGCCGAACCGCATGATGAACGCGACCCGCGCGCCCGTCGCCTCCTGCAGCTCGTTCACGCTGCACCCCACCCAGTCCTCGTGCAGGGGGAGCTGGAGCACCGCGACGTTGCCGGTCGGGTCCCGCCACGCGGACGCCACGCCCTCAGGCAGGAGGGTACGCAGGAAGCGGTCGGTGGTCCACGGCACCGTGGCCACGGTCGGGATGCCCAGCCGCTCGTAGACGGCGGCCCGCTTCGGGTCGTAGATGCGCGCCACGACGTGTTCCACGCCGAAGGTCTCGCGCGCCACCCTGGCGGAGATGATGTTGGAGTTGTCGCCGCTGGACACCGCAGCGAAGGCGCCGGCTCTCTCGATCCCGGCGTCGATCAGCACCTGCCGGTCGAACCCGACGCCGAGGATCTGCCGGCCGTGGAAGTCGCTGCCGAGCCGCCGGAACGCCTCCTGCGCCTTGTCGATCACCGCGACTTCGTGTCCGAGGCGCTCCAGCGCCGCGGCAAGGGATGCGCCGACCCGGCCACACCCCATGATCACCACGTGCACGCGCTTGCCTCCTGTTGCTCACCCGAACGGCGGTTACCCGCGTTACGCCAGCGGTGAACCTACCTTGCCATGCGTGCCGTTACTCCCACCCGTCTCCCACCACCGCCCTCAACGGAGGCGCTGCGCGCCGCGGCTACGCTCTCATGCGTGCCGAAGTTCGCGACCGTCGCCAAGCGGCTGCTCCTGGGGCAGCCCTTTCGCAGCGACCGGTTGTCCCACACCCTGCTGCCCAAGCGCATCGCCCTGCCCATCTTCGCCTCCGACGCCCTGTCCAGTGTTGCCTACGCGCCGGAGGAGATCTTCCTGACGCTCAGCGTCGCGGGCCTGTCCGCGTACGCCCTCGCGCCCTGGATCGGCGTCGCGGTGGCCGTGGTCATGCTGGTCGTGGTGGCCTCCTACCGGCAGAACGTGCACGCCTATCCCAGCGGCGGCGGTGACTACGAGGTCGCCACCACCAACCTCGGCGGCAGGTTCGGCCTGACGGTCGCCAGCGCGCTGCTGGTGGACTACGTCCTCACCGTGGCGGTGTCGACCTCCTCGGGTGTCGCGAACATCGGCTCGGCCATCCCGTTCATCGCCGACCACAAGGTGGTCTTCGCGGTGCTCATCGTGGTCGTGCTGACCGCGATGAACCTGCGGGGCGTGCGCGAATCGGGCAAAGCGTTCGCGATCCCCACCTACGGGTTCATCGGCGGCATCCTGCTCATGGTGCTGTGGGGCCTGTTCGAGACCGTCCGGGGCACGCCGATGCACGCCGAGAGCGCGGGCTTCCAGCTGCACGAGGAGTCCTCGCTCGCCGGGTTCGCCTTCGCGTTCCTGATCCTGCGCTCGTTCTCCTCCGGTGCGGCGGCACTGACCGGGGTCGAGGCCATCAGCAACGGCGTCCCCGCGTTCCGCAAGCCGAAGTCGAAGAACGCGGCCACGACGCTGCTCATGATGGGCCTGCTCGCGGTGACGATGCTCGTCGGCATCATCGCGCTGGCCATCATCACCGACGTCAAGTTCGCCGAGGACCCGGCGAGACAGCTGGCCGGCGCGCCGGCCGGGTACCAGCAGAAGACCATCGTCACGCAGATCGCGCAGGCGGTGTTCCAGCACTTCCCGCCGGGCTTCTACTACATCTCGTTCGTCACCGGGATCATCCTGCTCCTGGCGGCCAACACGGCCTTCAACGGTTTCCCCGTGCTGGGTTCGATCCTCGCGCAGGACCGCTATCTCCCGCGCCAGTTGCACACGCGCGGCGACCGGCTGGCGTTCTCCAACGGCATCCTGTTGCTGTCCGCGTTCGCGCTGGTGCTGATCATCGCGTTCGACGCCGAGGTCACCCGGCTCATCCAGCTCTACATCGTGGGCGTCTTCGTGTCGTTCACGGTGAGCCAGGCCGGCATGATCCGGCACTGGAACCGTTTGCTGGCAAGCGAAACCGACCGGGGGGTGCGGCGCCGGATGCGGCGCTCGCAGACCGTGAACGCCGTCGGGCTCACCTGCACCGGCACCGTGCTGGTGATCGTGCTGATCACCAAGTTCCTGCTCGGCGCCTGGATCGCGATCGCCGCGATGGTCGCGATCTACATGCTGATGACCGCGATCCGCCGACACTACGACCGGGTCGCGCGCGAACTGGCCGAAACCGACGGTAGGCAGCCGACCGTGCTGCCGTCCCGCAACCACGCGATCGTGCTGGTGTCCAAGCTGCACATGCCGACGCTGCGGGCGCTGGCCTACGCGAAGGCGGTCCGCCCGGACGTGCTCGAGGCCGTCACCGTGAACGTCGACGACGCCGAGACCCGCGAACTGACCGCGGAATGGGACAAACACGGCTTCAAGGTGCCGCTGAAGGTGCTGGAGTCGCCGTACCGGGAAATCACCCGGCCCGTCGTCGACTACGTCAAGCGCGTGCGGGGCGACAACCCGCGCAACGTCGTCACCGTGTTCATCCCCGAGTATGTCGTCGGCCGCTGGTGGGAGCAGTTGCTGCACAACCAGAGTGCGCTGCGGCTCAAGGGGCGGTTGCTGTTCCAGCCCGGCGTGATGGTGACCAGCGTGCCGTGGCAGCTGGCCTCGTCGGTCAAGGCGGTCGACCGGGCGATGCGGGCGCGCCCCGCCGCCGGCGACGTGCGGCGCGGGCTGTACGAATCGGCCGAGCGCAAAACGAAAGAACCGCGGTGATCAGCTGGGCCGGGCGCCGCGTCGAGGCCGAGGTCGGCCCCGTCGCGCACGGCGGGCACTGTGTGTCGCGGGTGGAGGGCCGGGTCGTGTTCGTCCGGCACGCCTTGCCGGGTGAGCTCGTGATCGCCGAGGTCACCGAGGACAAGGGCGGATCGTTCTGCCGCGCCGACGCGGTGCGGGTGCTGCGTGCCGCGCCCGAGCGGGTCGAACCGCCGTGCCCGCTGGCGGCGCCCGGCCTGTGCGGCGGCTGCGACTGGCAGCACGCGGAGCCGGAGTTCCAGCGCGAGCTCAAGGCGCGGGTCGTCGCGGAGCAGTTGCGGCGCCTCGCGGGGATCGAGCGGACGGTCGACGTCGAGGCGCTGCCCGGCGGGCCGCTCCGGTGGCGGACCCGGGTCCGGCTGGTCGCCGGGCGGGATGGCCGGGCCGGGCTGCGGGCGCACCACAGCCACCGGGTGGTGGCGTTCGGCGACTGCCCGATCTCCCTGCCGCTGGAACCCGTGTTGTCGCGGAAGTGGCGGCCGGGCACCGAAATCGAGTTCACCCACGACGGCGAGGATCGGACGCACGTCCGCGAGCTGAGCGTCGTGCGCGGCAAGCGGCGCGCCCGGCAGGTGAGCGGCGGGGTGGCCGTGCAGCACGCCGCCGGGCGCGAGTGGCACCTGGACGCGCACGGGTTCTGGCAGGTCCATCCGGCGGCGGCCGAGACGTTCGCGGCCGTCGTGGAGGAGTGGGCGGCGGCGCCGGCCGGTGGCGTGGCGTGGGATCTGTATTCGGGCGCCGGGTTGTTCGCCTCCGTGCTGGCCGGTCAGGTCGGCCCGGACGGCGAGGTCGTCGCGGTCGAGTCGGGACGGCGTGCGGTGGCCGACGGGCAGGCCGCGCTGGCCGACCTGCCCCAGGTGCGCTGGCGGGCCGGACGGGTCGAGCAGGTGCTGCGGGACCTCCCGGGCCGGCCGGACGTCGTCGTGCTGGACCCGCCGAGGGCCGGGGCCGGGCGGGCCGTTGTGGAGTCCATTGTGGAGCACCGGCCGGCGCGGGTGGTCTACGTCGCGTGCGACCCGGCGGCGCTCGCTCGCGATCTCGCGACGTTCGGGCAGTCCGGGTACCGGCTCGCGGAGTTGCGCGCGTTCGACGCGTTCCCGATGACCCACCACGTCGAATGCCTGGCGCTGATCGTCGCCGACCCGTCCTGAGCTGGGCGAACCCGGAACGTCCTATGACATCGATCACACACGTTCGCCGTAGCCGGTCCGGTGATCGCGCATCGACGGCGTGACGCGGGTGGCGCGGGGGAGCGCCGGGGTTTCGTTCCTCCGTAGACTGTGCGGACGGTCCGAGGTTCGACAGGGTGAGGTGGAATGTGACGGTACTGGAGTCTGTGCACGGACCAGCCGACCTCAAGCGCATGGGGCAGGGCCAGCTGGAGCAGCTGGCGGGGGAGATCCGGGACTTCCTGATCGACAAGGTGCGCCGCTCGGGCGGTCACCTCGGGCCCAACCTGGGTGTCGTCGAGCTGACGCTGGCGCTGCACCGGGTGTTCGACTCGCCGCGGGACGCGATCGTGTGGGACGTCGGGCACCAGTCCTACGTGCACAAGATCGTCACCGGCCGCCGCGAGGGGTTCGACCTGCTGCGCCAGACCGGTGGGGTCGCCGGTTATCCGATCCGGTCCGAAAGTGAGCACGACTTCGTCGAGAACAGCCACGCCTCCACGGCGCTGTCCTATGTGGACGGCCTGTCGAAGGCGTTCGAGCTGGCGGGCGGCGGCCGGCACACCATCGCGGTCGTCGGCGACGGCGCGCTGACCGGTGGCATGTGCTGGGAGGCGCTGAACAACATCGCCGCCGAGCCGGGCCGTCCCGTGGTGATCGTGGTCAACGACAACGGCCGCTCCTACTCGCCGACCATCGGCGGCTTCGCCGAGCACCTCGCGTCGCTGCGGCTGCAGCCCGGCTACGAGCGGATGCTCGACGGCGGCAAGGAACTGCTGCTGCACACGCCGGTCGTCGGCAAGCCGATCTACGCCGCGTTGCACGCCGCGAAGGCGGGCATCAAGGACGCGCTGAGCCCGCAGATGATGTTCGCCGACCTGGGCCTGAAATACCTCGGCCCGGTGGACGGCCACGACCTGGTGGCGCTCGAGCGTGCCCTGCAGGCGGCGAAGGCGTTCGGCGGTCCCGTCGTGGTGCACGCGGTCACCGAGAAGGGCCACGGCTACCCGCCGGCGGTCAACGACGGCAACGACCAGATGCACCAGACCGACCCGATCGATCCCGAGACCGGCCTGCCCAAGCCGAAGGGCCGCAGCTGGACGTCGGTGTTCGGCGAGGAGCTGGTCCGCATCGGCACGGAACGCGAGGACGTCGTGGCGATCACCGCGGCGATGCTGCGCTCCACGGGCCTGGACAAGTTCGCCGACCGCTTCCCTGATCGCTGGTTCGACGTCGGCATCGCCGAGCAGCACGCCGTGACCTCGGCCGCGGGCCTGGCGATGGGCGGGCTGCACCCGGTCGTCGCGGTGTACTCGACGTTCCTCAACCGCGCGTTCGACCAGCTGCTGATGGACGTGGCGCTGCACCGCCAGCCGGTCACGCTCGTGCTGGACCGGGCCGGCATCACCGGGCCGGACGGGCCCAGCCACCACGGCATGTGGGATCTGTCGCTGCTGGGCATGGTGCCGGGCATGCGGGTGGCCGCCCCGCGCGACGCGGAGACGGTGCGCGAGGAACTGCGCGAGGCGCTCGGCGTGTCGGACGGGCCGACGGCGCTGCGGTTCTCGAAGGGCAGCGTGGTCGACTCGGTGCCCGCGCTCGAGCGCGTCGGCGTGGTCGACGTGCTGCGCAAGCCCGCGGACGGTGCGAGCCAGGACGTGCTGCTGGTCGCCGTGGGCGCGTTCGCGCCGCTGGGACTCGCGGCGGCGGAGCGGCTGGCGGACCAGGGCATCGGCGTGACGGTCGTCGACCCGCGGTGGGTGGTGCCCGTGCCGGAGCAGCTGACCGGGCTCGCGGAGCAGCACCGGCTGGTCGTGACGATCGAGGACAGCGGACGCCACGGCGGTTTCGGGTCGGCGCTCTCGGCCGTGCTGCGGGACGCCGAGTGTGACGTGCCGTTGCGCGATCTGGCGGTGCCGCAGCGGTTCCACCAGCACGGGTCGCGCGAGGAGGTGCTGGCCAGGGTCGGGCTGACCGCGCAGGACATCGCCCGCAAGGTGACGGGCTGGGCGTCGAGCCTGCTACCCGACCCGCAGCGCGAGACGCTGGACTCCCCGCAGGACTGAGCAAAGCCGTGAAGGAACCCTCATCAGGGGTCCTTCACGGCATCGTGCCCAGGTCAGACACCTCCCGCGCCGACGCTCAGCCACTCTTCCTCGTTGAACATCATGTCCTGCTCGGTGAAGACCGGCTCGTCCTGCGGCATCTCCGCGACCGGCGTGTACTCGGGTGCCGGCAGCCGCCGTTCGAGTTCGGCGGTCCACTGCAGCATCGTGCGCGGGCGGTCCCACGTGCACACGCCGATCAGCTCGCCGCCCTTGAGGAAGCCGGTCACGCCGTTCTCGAGACTCACGGTGTCATCGCCCAGCGCGGGCATGCCCGCCATCTGCAACCGGTGCTCGTAGATGCTCGACCATGCCCGCGGCATCGGGGTGAACGGCTTCGCGTAGTGGCGCCCGGCCATCAGGTTCTCGGCCGCATGACGCCCGGACTCGACGGCGTTGAGCCAGTGCTCGACGCGCCGGGGCGTCTCGTCGAAGCGCAGGTTGGGCCACTTCGCGACATCGCCGACGCACACGATGTCCTCGCCGCCCTCGGCGAACAGCGTCGGCTCACACAGCACGCCGTCGTCGATGGTCAGCTCCGAGCCGCGCAGCCAGTCCGTCGCCGGCACGCTGCCGATTGCCAGCACGACACAGCTGGCGACGATGAGCTGGTTGGTGGTCAGGTGCAGCCCGAACGCCTCCTTCGTGCTGATCCAGTGCCGCACCTCGGCGTTCATCGCGAGGTTGGCGCGGTGCTTGCGGTGCGCCTGCGCCACCGCCTCCGACACGTGCGGCCCGAACCGGTACAGCGGAGCCTTGGCGTGCCCGACGAGCGTCACGTCACGGCCCAGCGACCGCATGCTCGCCGCGAACTCGCACCCGATGAGCCCGCTGCCGATCACCACGGCGGGTTTCGAGTTCTCGATGAGCGTCCGGCGCAGCGCCACCGCGTCCTCGACCGTGCGCAGCACGCGCACCCGTGGATCGTGGCGTGGCGCGCCCGGCAGGTGCCGGGGCACCACGCCCGTCGCGATGATCAGCCCGTCGTACCAGAGTTCCTCCTTTCCTGGCAGGTGCACCACACGTTGCCTGGTGTCCAGGTGCGTGGCACGGGTGCCGAGCCGCCAGTGCGCGTCCAGGTCGGTGTAGGCCTGCAGGCCGACGTCGAGCGGCCGGACCTGGCCGGTGATCAGCTGCTTGGACACCATCGGCCGGTGGTAGGGCTTGCGGCGCTCGTCGCCGATGATGACGACTTCGCCGTCGAACCCCAGCTCACGCAGCCGTTCGGCCGCCCGCAGCCCGCCGACGCCCGCGCCGACGATGACGATCCTGTCTCCATCACTCATCGGTCACCCCTCGCACAACGATGGCCTGCATCGGGCAGCTCCGGGCTGCCGCGGCGGCCTGGTCGAATTCCTCCGGCTCGGTCAGCTGCCTGCGGTAGCTCAGCCGCCCGTCCTTGGCCAGCGTGAACAGGCTCGGCGCCTCCCACATGCAGGTGCCGAACAGTTCGCACCGATCCTTGTCCACGCTGACGCGCGGACCCCGGAAACGATCGAGAGTCTTCACACCAGCTCCTCGACGAGACCGATTCGTTCGAGCAGGCGGGTCGGCGCGAACCGCAGCAATGCCAGGAAGAGCGTGGGCACGAGGATGGTGATCCCGCCGAGCCACAGCACCTGCAGGTTGCCGTTGGCGATCGCGCCGAACAGCGAATGGATCGCCAACAGCGGGATCGCCACGTAGGCGAGCCGGTGCAGCCACAGCCAGCGCCGGTAGGACGTGAACCGGTGCATCCCGGCGGTGACGGCGACCGCGATCATCAGCTCGAGGCCGACGACGCCCAGCGTGTGCCGCAGCAGCGAACCCGGCGCCAGCGGCACCATCAGGTAGACCAGCGTGAGCGCCCCGTTCGACAGGAAGTAGAACCCGGCCGCGTGCACGACGCCGAACGCCAGGGTCAGCATCGCCAGCGCGGTGTGGCTGCCGCGCAACGCCTTGCGACCGGTGACGTTGCGAACCCACCCGGTCGCGGTCAGCACACCCCAGCACAGGGTCAGGCACATGAACACGTACGCCAGGCGCGCGGTGAGCTGCGCGATCGTGCGCAACCCGTCGTCGGTGTTCGCCTGGGCCAGTACGACCGTGGTCAGCATCGCGGCCCCACTTCCCGGCTACGGGGCCGTCTTCTCGGAAATGTGCCCTGGAACATCGTCAACTCCTGATTGGTTCGTCCCGTGTTTTCGTCTCCGCACGCTCCGCGTCAGCCAGAGACCGAGGAACAACACCGCGACCACGCCCAGTGCGACCAGGAGCCCGGTCAGCAGGTCCGAGGCCGGCATGCCCAGCACGTTCGCGGTGCCGAGCGCGGGCTGGGGCAGTGCGCCGTAGTCGACCAGCCCGGTGCTCTCCAGCAGCGCGATGTGCCGGAGCACCACCTGGTTCGCGGTATTGGCGTACGCGCGGATCTCGTCGTTGCCCGTGCTCACCCGCACCTGCGCGATCGAGTTGAACACGATCCCGTGTGCCAGCCGGAGGCGGTTGGTGAACAGCCGGTCGAAATCCGCACCGGGTGCGGCGTTCTGGACCTCTTTCAGCCACACCTGCTGGTCGGGGTTCGGCTGGTCCGGCAGTGCCACGCCGTACTTCTTCGCGAGGTCACGGGTCAGCACGTCGAGCCGGCCGTGGTCGACCATCAGCGTCTTGCCGATGTCGCGGATGTGCTGGTTGCTGCCACGGATGTGGGCAAGGCCGCTGACCGGCATCTCCCACAGCCCCGCCTGTCGCACGGCCACGAGCAGACCGCGATCGGCGTCGCTCAGCTTCACCGGTTGCGCTCGGGCTATCGCGGGTGCCGCCAATTGGCTCAGCACCACGACGACGATCAGCAGCAGGATCCGGACGGGGCCGCGGCGGTCAGAGACCGAAAGCATCTGACCGCCCCGGATCGGCGCCCGCGCCGACCTTCTTGCCTTGCGGCGTAATGGCTGCCCAGCCGGCGACGCCGGTCCCGGCCGTCTCGCCCGGCATCTCGTCCTTGCTGTAGCGGTAGAGCGGCCAGCCGCCGAGCGTCGCCTGGTCGGTGCCGTCGGCCCTGGTGAAGGTGCCGGCAAGCTTGGGATCCAGGCCGTCGAGCCGGGCGGCCGCGTTGCCGGTCACCGGTTTCCAGGTCTGTGTGCAGGCCTGGTCACACGCGGAGCGTGGCGGGTTCGAGCCGTCGGCGTCGGAGCGATAGAGGGTGTAGCCGTCGGAGTCGACGACCAGTTGACCGAGGTCGAAGACGCGCACCGACATCAGGCCCGGCGCGCTGCCCATCATGTTCTGCGGGTTCGGCGCCGGCGCGTAGGCCTCGGCGCGGTCCGGCCCTGGCACGTAGTTACAGCCCGTTGAAGCCGCGACTACGGCGATTCCGGCCGCGGCCAGCGGAATCATGGATCGGGGTCTGCGATAGCTCAACTGCGTTTCCTTCCCTGTCGGGGGCCAGGGGAACGCCCTTTCGCGGGTGAAACACCTGCACAAGGACGCGTTAAATCCACTGTGGACAATTTTGTCCATAGTGGAATGGAAAGCGCTGTCGGGGGTCAGCGCCATCGGGGCCTTCAGCGGGGGATACGGGGACCATCGGCCGCCGGTTCAAAGAATTTCCCGGTTATTTTGGTACTGGACGAAAAACCCGTTCCCCGACAGTATGTCGCCCGTGGGACGCCACAGCAGAACACTGAGAGCGGTCGTCGAGCCGGATGGCGGCGACGGTCATGACGACCTCGCCGCCGCCCTCTACCAGGAGTTCGGTCGTCCGTTGCTGGCGTTCGTGATCACCCTGACCGCGGGAGACCGGCTGTGGGCCGAGGATGTCGTGCAGGAAACGCTGATCCGCGCCTGGCGCAACGCCGACAAGCTGGATCGTGAGCCGGACATGCTCCGCGCCTGGCTGCACACCGTGGCGCGCCGGATCGTCATCGACGGCTGGCGCAGCCGCAAGGCGCGGCCGCAGGAGGTGGAGGAGGCCGACGCCGACACGGTGGGCGTGCCCGACGAGTCGGACCGCACCCTGGCCGCGATGGTGGTGTACGAGGCGCTGCGCAACCTGTCCCCGGAACAGCGGGAAGCCGTGCTGCAGACCTACATCCGTGACCGAACCGTGAACGAGGTCGCGCAGACGCTGGGCATTCCGCCCGGTACGGTCAAGTCTCGCATCTACCACGCGGTACGCGCGCTGCGGCGGGCCTTGCGAGATCGGGGGTGACGCGGGGTGGGAGGGGTCACACACACTGATGTCGCCGCCTACGTCCTCGGGGTGCTCGACGACGCCGACCGGGTCACGTTCGAGGCGCATCTCATCGACTGCCCGCACTGCCAGCTCGATCTGCTGGAGATGTACGACCTTCCCGAGATCCTGACCGAAATCGGAAAATACTGGCCGGAACCGCCGATCCCGCAGCCGCGCGCACTCGATGGCATGCTCGACGCACTGGCCGAGCAGCGCATCCGCCGCCGCCGGATCGCCCATCTCGCCATCGCGGTGGCGATCGTGCTCATCATCGCGGGCCCGCTCGTGACCCTCGCGCTGCGCGCCGGCGCCGGGGGCGAGTCGTACCAGGCGTCGCCGCCGGTGGCGACCGGTACACCGCAGCCGCTGAACGTCGAGTCCACGCCGGCCACCTCGACGTCGGCGAGCCTGTTCTCCGGCGGGCAGAGCGCGTCGTCGTTGCAGGCTCAGGTCGTTATTCAGACCACTACGTGGGGTTCGCAGGTCGACCTCATACTGAGCGGGCTGGCCGGGCCGCAGCAGTGCTCGCTCATGGCCGTGCCGTGGGCGGGGCCTGAACAGACCGTGACCACGTGGTCGATGCCCGTGCCGGCCGCGGGCGATCTGTCGCAGCCGCTGCGCATTTCCGGGGGCACCGCGCTGACCTCCAGCGACATCGCGCGCTTTGAGATCCGCGCCAATGACGGTTCTGTGCTCGCGACCATACCTCGCTGACCTGCGTTTATAACGACGAGATTACGCGCAGATCGCATTTTGAACTACCTCGCCGTGTGGTGCGTATCCCTTGTTGACGGGCCTCGGGGGCCTTCACCCGTCAGTCATTGATCACCGCTTCATCAAACGAGGTGAGTAGTCACATGTCCCGAAACGAAGGCCGACATCGCGTCAGCCGGCGGACGAAGATCGCGACCGCCCTCCTGGGCGCCGCGCTCGCCGTCGGCGGCATCGCCGTCGCGACGACCGCGGGCGACTCGAGGAACGCGAGCGCGGACCCGGTCGACAAGGCGTTCTTCGTCGACATCACCACGGTCGCGCCCAACGTGCAGCCCCCCGCCACCCAGCGCGGTGGCTCGGCAGGAACGTTCACGGTGAACTGCGGCCGCAACGAGAACGGCCACTTCAACCCCGACAACTTCATCGCCCAGCCCGGCGTGAAAAACGGTGCCCAGCATCTGCACGACTACGTCGGCAACCTGACCACCAACGCGGACTCGACCAACGAGAGCCTCGAGGCGGGTGGCACGACCTGTAAGAACGGCGACAAGTCCGCCTACTACTGGCCGGTGCTGCGCATCGACCGCGACGAGGAGGAGAGCAACGCGCCCGAGTCGCCGGCGCAGACCGGCCTCGACGCCGACCGCGCCGCCGGCGAGACCGCGGCACAAAAGCCCAGCGTGGAATGCCCGGACGTGGCGAGCCAGGTCGGCGACGTGCCCGACAACCAGATGCAGGCCGTCGGCGACGACCTGAACGCGATCGACGCGGCCGAAGATCAGGCCGACCAGCAGATCGGGTCCGGCACGCCGGCCGACCAGGTCCTGCCTGCCCTGCGTGACAAGCGCAAGGGCAGCATCGACAAGATCAGCGGGGCCGTCGGCCAGCCGGTCGACCAGCAGCAGGACCTGTCCAGCTGCGCCGTCGAGGACCAGAACAGCAACGGCATCGACAACGGCGACGAGAACAGCGACCCCGACACCGGCGCCCCGGCGACGCCGTCCGGCGCCGCCTCGACGACGAAGACCACCACCGCCGCGGCCACCACGACCGCGGGATCGGCGTCGAGCACCACACAGTCCAGTTCCAGCGCTCCGGCCAGCACCACGGCGTCGCAGCTGCCGGGAGCCGACAGCAACAACGAACTCGCGGGCAACGACGGCGAGATCCAGCGGCCCGAGTCCGTGTCGCTGACCTTCCGCGGCAACCCGCTCACGCGGGTCCGCGCGATGCCGAAGTTCCTGCGCGTGCTCTACGGTGACGCGAAGCCGGCCATCAACGGCACCGGGAACACGAAGGCCAGCTTCACGTGCACGGGCTTCGAGAACCGGCTGATCGACAAGTACCCGATCTGCCCCCAGGGCAGCAAGGTGGAGCGGATCCACGACTTCCCGAGCTGCTGGGACGGCAAGAACATCGACAGCGCCAACCACCGCACCCACATCGTGTTCCCCGACGCGAAGGGTAAGTGCGCCAAGGGATTCATCACCGTGCCGCAGCTGCGGGTGACGCTGGTCTACAACGTCCCGCGGGACGTGCAGCTCGCCGGACAGTACAAAGTGGACTCGTTCCCGGAGGAGCATCACAACCCGCTCTCCGACCACGACGACTTCGCCAACGTGATGTCGCAGTGCATCATGATGCGCGTCGTCAAGTGCATCAACAGCGGCCGCACCTGCCGCGAGTGACGGTTCGTGTCCCGCCGCGACCGGGTGTCCCGCAGGACACTGAACCGGTTCGCGGCGGGACACGTGTGCTCGGTGTCGATTCCTGATTGATGAGGAGAACACCGTATGTCCGCTCGCCATATCGTGACCGCGACCGCCGTGCTGAGCGTCGGTCTGCTCGGCGCGTGCAGCGCCACCACAGACGGCGGCGGGAGCGCGGCGACCGGGGCGCCGACGCCGGTGGCGATCCAGAAGCAGGCCGGCACGCTCGGCGGCACGGTCAAGCTGACCGCCGCCACGGTCGGTGACCTCGGCCAGGTGCTCACCGACGCGGACGGCTTCACGCTCTACCGGTTCGACAAGGACACCGCGAAACCCCCGAGGTCGAACTGCGACGGCGACTGCGCCACCGCGTGGCCACCGGTGCTGGCGACCGGCTCGGTCGAGGTGGACGGGGTCGACGCGAAGCTCGTCGGCACCGTCACCCGCTCCGACGGCAGCCGGCAGGTCACCGTGGCGGGCTGGCCCGTTTACCGCTACGCCAAGGACTCCGGGCCCGGTGCGGCCACCGGCCAGGGCGTCAACGGCACGTGGGCGGCGGTGACCCCGGCCGGCGGCAAGGCCGGAGCCGCGGCGACCGCGCCCGCCGGGGCCCCGACTGCGATCAACACCACGAACATCCCCGGACTGGACACGGTGCTCACCGACCAGAACGGGATGACGCTCTACCTGTTCACCAAGGACAGCAGGAAACCCGCCAAGTCGAACTGCGACGGCGCATGCGCGACCGCGTGGCCGCCGCTGACCGTCGCGGGCAGCCTGCAGATCAACGGCATCGACCCGAAGCTGGTCGGCACGGTCGACCGGGCCGACGGGACCAAGCAGGTCACCGTCGGCGGCTGGCCGGTGTACCGCTACGCCAAGGACACCGCGCCCGGCCAGGCCGGCGGCCACGCCGTCGGCGGCACCTGGTTCGAGATCGAGACCAACGGCTGCAAGGTCGCCGACGACAAGAAACCCGCCACTGCCAGCGCGTCCGCCACGCCCAGCCCGGGCGGCTACTGACGCATGACGAGTAAGGAGTGACCGGATGCCGGCGTTGTGGGCCCGCAACCGAAGCAGCGTTGCCGACGAGGCACTGATCCGATCGCTCTACGACGAGCACGGGCGGGCGTTGCTCGCCTATGCGACCCGGCTGACGAACGACCGGGGCGCCGCCGAGGACGTCGTCCAGGAGGCGCTCGTGCGTGCCTGGCGGCACCCGGACGCGCTCGTCAACGGCAAGGGATCGGTGCGTGGCTGGCTGCTGACGGTGACCCGCAACATCATCACCGATCGGCACCGCGCCAAGGCGGCGCGGCCGGCGGAGGTGGCCGAAACAGCGGTCACCACCGGCGTGCAGGCCGACCACGCCGACTCCGTGGTCAACTCGATGGTCGTGCTGGACGCTCTGGACCGGCTTTCGCCGGAACACCGGGACGTGCTGACCGAGATCTACTTCCGCGGCCACAGTGTCGCGGAGACGGCGCGGACACTCGGGGTCCCGCAGGGAACGGTCAAGTCGAGGTCGTACTACGCACTCAGGGCCATGCGCCAGACTTTCAGCGGCGGCAGGCCCGTGGCGGTTCCGGAGGTGGCCGGATGAGTGTCGATGAACATTCCTTCTCGCTCGGTGCCTACGTGCTCGGAGCGCTGGACCGGCAGGAGATGCGCGCGATGGAGCAGCACCTGGCCTCGTGCCGGCGCTGCCAGGCCGAGCTGGCGGAGCTGCGGATGGCACGCGCGGCGCTCGACGACCTGCCACCGGAGGCGTTGATGGACGGCCCGCCGGAGGGCGGCGACCTGGTGCTGCAACGAGCCCTGCGCCAGATGCGCGCCGAGACCGCGGCCCGCAGCCGGCGCCGCCGGGCGATCGCCGCGGTGGCGGCGGCAGCGGTGGCGGTCGTGCTCGCCGGGGGCGGTGTGCTGCTCGGGCGGGGGACCGCGCCCGAAGTGGTGGCGCAGGCGCCGGCGGGGACGACCACGCAGGCGACCGACGCGCGCACCGGCGCCTCGATGACGGTGACCGTGCAGCCCGCGGCGGGCTGGGTCCGGCTGGACGCCACCGTGTCGGGCATCCCGGCGGGGGAGAAGTGCCGCCTGTACGTCGTCGGCAAGGACGGCAGCCGCGAGGAGGCGGGCAGCTGGCTGGTGTCGGCGACGGGGCAGCGTGAGGGAACTCATCTCAACGGTGCCGCGCTCGTCGCTCCCGCCGACGTGGCCGCCGTCGAAGTGGAGACGTTCGAGGGCACGAAGTACGTTTCCGTGGGAGTCTAAGAAACGATCAAGGTGCTTTCTCAGGAATGTGTGGCACGGTGGTTGACGTGCGGATTCTGGTAGTCGAGGACGAGGAACCACTGGCGGACGCGATCGCCCGTGGCCTGCGCCGTGAGGGCATGGCCGTGGACATCGCGCTCAACGGTGACGACGGGCACGAGAAGGCGAGCATCACGCGATACGACGTGGTGCTGCTGGACCGTGACCTGCCCGGCATGTCCGGTGACGAGTTGTGCAAGGAGATTGTCGCCTCCGGCGAGCTGACCAGGGTCCTGATGCTCACGGCGAGCGGCACGGTGAGCGACCGGGTGGAGGGCCTGTCCCTCGGTGCGGACGACTATCTGTCCAAGCCGTTCGCGTTCCCGGAGCTGGTCGCCCGCGTGCGGGCGCTGGGCCGCCGCGCCACGCCCGCCGCGCCGCCGCTGCTCACGGCCGGCGACGTCGAGCTGGACCCGGCGCGCCGTACCGTGCGCCGGGCCACCGGGCCGGTCGAGCTGACCCGCAAGGAGTTCGGCGTGCTGGAGGTGCTGCTGTCCGCGAAGGGCGCGGTGGTCAGCAGCGAGGAGCTGCTCGAACGCGTATGGGACGAGAACGCCGACCCGTTCACCACGACCGTCCGGGTCACCGTGATGACCCTGCGCAAGAAGCTGGGCGAACCTGGGATCATCGAGACCGTGGTGGGATCGGGATACCGGGTGCCGAGCACCGGCTCCGCGAAGGAGTGAGGCGGCGCGCCGTGTGGCCGCACTCGGTCACCAGCCTGCGCGTCCGGATCACGCTGCTGGCCACCGGGCTCGCGGCCGGAGTGAGCCTGGTGCTGCTGTGGCTGGCCTGGATGCTGGTCGGCGACGCCGTGGCGGCCGTGCCGCAGCTGCCGCCGGGTTCCGTCGTGCGTGTCGACGGCGTGACCGTGGACGCGTCGGCGCTGGCCGCGCACCTGCGGGACCACGCGCGCGACAAGGTGCTGGTCGCGGGGTCGATCGCGTTCTTCTGCGTGGTCGCGGCCACCGCGATACTGGCGTGGACGTTCACCTCGCGCGTGTTGCGGCCGTTGCGGGAGATCACCGGCACCGCGCGGCGGCTGTCGATCGAGTCGCTCGGCGAGCGCATCGGAGAGGTCGAGACCAAAGGCGAGCTCGCCGAACTGGCGCACACGTTCGACGCGATGCTGGACCGGCTGCAGGCGGCGTTCGAGACCCAGCGGCATTTCGTCGCCAATGCCAGCCATGAGCTGCGCACGCCACTGTCGGTGATCCGCACCGAACTGGACGTGACACTGTCCGATCCGGACGCCGACCAGGCGGAGTTGCGGCGCATGGGCGCGGTGGTGCGCGACGCCACGGAACGGGCCAGTCAGCTGGTCGGCTCGCTGTTGCTGCTCGCGCGCACCGACGGCGCGGGGCTCGCGGTCCGGGAGCGTGCGGACCTCGCGATGCTGGTCGGGAGCGCGTGGCGAGCCGTGCGCGGCGAGGCCGACCAGCGGGGCATCGAGGCGCGGTTCCGCACCGACCCGGCGCTCGTGTGCGGGGACCCGGCGCTGCTCGAACGGATCGCGGGCAACCTGCTGGAGAACGCGGTCCGGCACAACGTCGAGCGCGGCTGGATCGAAGTCGTCACCCAGGGTGGCACACAGTGGTCCACGTTGCGGGTGCGCTCGTCGGGCGGCCTGATCGACCCGGCGACGGTGACGGAGTTGTTCGAGCCGTTCCGCCGGGCCGGCGTGGCCCGTACGGCGCGCGGCGGTGCCGGGCTGGGGCTCTCGATCGTGCGCGCGGCGGCCGAGGCGCACGACGGGATGGTGTCGGCGGAACCCGTGGTCGGCGGCGGGCTGTCGGTCACCGTGCTGCTGCCCGCCGTGGCTTGACGTTACCCATCCGACCGGACGAACAGCCACTATGGTTTCGGGCATGGTGCCGACCGTTCGCCTCAACAACGACGTCCGGATGCCGACCCTCGGCCTCGGCGTGTACAAGATCCCCGACGGGGAGGTCGAACAGGCCATCCACACCGCGATCGACGCGGGATACCGCAGCATCGACACAGCTCCGCTGTATCGCAACGAGCGCGGCGTCGGGGCGGCCGTGCGGTCGAGCGGGCTGCCGCGTTCGGAGCTGTTCGTGACGACCAAACTGGCGAACACCGACCACGGTTACGATGCGGCGCTGCGGGCGTTCGACCGGAGTCTGGGCGAGCTCGGGCTCGGGTACGTGGACCTGTACCTGATCCACTGGCCGGTGCCGGGAAAGGACCATGACGTCGAGACGTGGCGCGCGCTGGAGAAGATCCTCGCCGACGGCCGGGCCCGCGCGATCGGTGTCTCGAACTTCGAGGTGACGCACCTGGAACGGCTGTTCGCCGAGACCGAGGTGGTGCCCGCGGTGAACCAGGTGGAACTGCACCCGAACCGGCAGCAGGCGGCGCTGCGGGCGTTCAACACCGACCACGGCATCGTGACCGAGTCGTGGAGCCCGCTGGCGCGCGGCAGGCTGCTGGAGCACGAGGTGCTGACCACGATCGCACGCAAGCACGGCAAGACCCCGGCGCAGGTCGTGCTGCGCTGGCACATCGAGATGGGCCTCGTCGCGATCCCGAAATCCGCGACGCCGCA
The DNA here is from genome assembly GCA_035547575.1 of Amycolatopsis sp. Classification (GTDB taxonomy): domain Bacteria; phylum Actinomycetota; class Actinomycetes; order Mycobacteriales; family Pseudonocardiaceae; genus Amycolatopsis_E. The sequence continues at coordinate 18,395 of DASZUO010000239.1, forward strand.
ACGGATCCGCGAGAACATCGGCATCTTCGACTTCGAACTCGACGCACAGGACATCGCCGGCATCGCGACGCTCGAATCCGCGCGGTAGCCCGCCGGCCTCGTCCTGGCTCGCACGCCGGCCCTGCTCCGGCGGGTGGGTCCGGCTGAGAATCGTGGTCACACAGTGGGATTAGCCGCACGAAAGCGGGGTATTCCTTGTCCGCAACCGAATCGGGGGGACGAGGAGGTTTGTCATGCTGGCCATCGTGTTGGTGCTGCTGCTCGCGCTCGTCCTGGGTGGCGCGGGATTCGCGCTGCACGCACTGTGGATCGCCGCAGGTGTCGTCTTGGTGCTCTGGCTGCTCGGGTTCGTCCTTCACCCGTCGTCCGGGTCCCGCTGGTACCGCTGGTAGCCCACGGTTCCCGGTGTCGGGGTATCCGTCCGATGTGGACGGATACCCC
>DASZUO010000240.1:0-6787 GCA_035547575.1 Amycolatopsis sp.
GCCACCCGCATCGGCGGCGTGAACGGATGCGGCAGCAACGTCACACCGAAACCCAGCCGGATGCGTTCGGTCACCTGGCTCAGCGCACCCAGCAGCACCTCCGGCGCCGGACTGTGCGAACGACCCTCCCGGAAGTGGTGCTCCACATGCCAGGTCGTGTGGAAGCCCAGCTTGTCGGCCAGCTTGATCTGCTCGATCGCCTCCCGGTAAGCGGCCTGCTCCACCGCCTTCTGGCCATACGGATGCTTACCAGGCCACGGCTTCGGCGCATCGATCTCATACAACAAGTCCAGCTTCACGATCTGTCCTTTCCTTACTGCTCAGGCGTTTTCGGAGTTCTCAGGTCAACGGGGTATGGAGCTGCGTGCCATGGGCCGCAGGATCTGCCCGGTGCCGGAATTGGTCTCGACCAAGCCCGGCGCGATTGGCGTGGCGCCGCCATCCACGACGAAGGTCCGCCCGGCGATCCGGCCATGTCCGGTCCGCTCCGGAATGCCGCCCGCACGGGGCACAATCGCCCGTTTCCCGTTCAGCCCGAGTTCGAGCACCCGCCGCACTCCTCACCGCCGTTGGTCGCCGAAGCATTTCGAAATAACGAAATCCGATTCGTGATCTCGTCTGAGTCTGTGATGACAGGCGTGTGACTGTCAACACAAGCGACGGATCTTTCGGAGAGCCGAACAGCTCGTGGGCCACCTGAACCCCGGCGACGGCACTGCCGAAGGGGAGAGATCGCCGGGGCACGGGCCTACGTCGGCCCGCGGCCCCGCAACGTGGGCGGCGCATTATCAGACGAGATCGCCACACTCTGGACGGCGCGAATCCCGGCGATCCGGCCGTGCCCGGCGGGCGTGAAGACCTGCTGGTCCGGGCCACCACGGCGGCCGCTCAGGAGCGGGAGCGCGCGCCACCCCGGCGGACCGGGATCGCCTGGACCATCGAGGAGTTCTCGGCGACGTTGTAGCCAGCGCCGACGACGACGTCGCCGCCGCGACCACCGGCAGCGCGATGCAGGCGTGGTGCCCTTCTCCGCGATGATGGCCAGAACGGCGACGACGACGAACTTGTCACGGACCGCCGCCGTGTGAGACCGGCAAGCGTGCGGTCAGGGCCCGCTCCGGTCGTGCGGGGCGCGGGGCCGACACTCGATCTTGCCGCGGCCGGGGCCACGGCAGGACGCCAGCGGACCATCAGCCCATCGCGTGGCAATTCACGCAAAAGCGTCACACCCGCTGGTCGTGGCGTTTATGCTCCGGCCGTTCTCACCGACCCGGAAGGTGCTCCATGTCCGCTCGCGCACTCCCCCTGCTCGCCACGGGCTTCGCCCTGCTGCTCGCCGGCTGCTCGGGCGGGGGCGACACCTCGGCGGCGCCGACGTCCTCGAGCACCGCCCCGCCACCGGCAACGACGTCGGCCGCGTCGGCCTCCACCCAGCAGGCCACGACCGCGCAGCCCGCCTCGTCGACGAAGAAGGCGGCCGCCGGCGCGGTCGAGCGCTACGAAACCTTTCTGCACGCGGTGGGCAACCAGGACGTCACCACGGCCTGCGAAATCGCGGCGCCTGCCGCCAAGAAGGCGGAGGACGAGGGCTTCGGGCCGTGCGAGGAGACGCTTCCGATCACCTTCGGGATGTTCACCCCTTCGCAGCGCAAGGCCCTGCAGAGCGCCACCGTGGACCGGGCCCGCATCACCGAGTCCTCGACGAAGGTCGAGATCCCGGCCAAGGCGATCAAGGCCTATGCCACGTTCACCGACAGCGACCTCGGCGATGCGGTTCTGGAACTGCGCAACGGAAAGTGGTACGTCACCGACTGAGTGTCCCGCCGGGTCGTGAGTGCAGCGCGGTCACGCGCGCTGCCCCGCGGCCTGGCTGCGGTCGGGGAAGTTGTACAGCCTCCGGACGTTGAGCTCGACGATCTTGTGGACCTCCTCGTCGGGCACCTCCCGGAAGACCTCCTCCGCCATCTTCCGGCTGTGCGGCCAGTTGGAGTCCGAGTGCGGGTAGTCCGACTCCCACGTGATGTTGTCGATGCCGATCTCGTGCCGGTTGCGCACACCGTGCTCGTCGCTGATGAAGCAGCCGTGGATGTGGCGCCGGTAGAGCTCGGAGGGCCGGGTGCTCTGGTCGATGTTCTGGTAGAAGCGGTGCCGCTCCCACACGTAGTCGGCCCGCTCGATCATGTACGGGATCCAGCCGATCCCACCCTCGGACAGACCCACCTTCAGCCGCGGGTGCCGGTGGAACACCGGAGAGAACAGCAGGTCGGTCAGGGTGCCCATGGAGTTGGTCGAGAACATCGTGATCATGGTGGCCAGGGGAGCGCCTGGCGACATGGGGGGCGCGCTGCCACCGCTGCCGAAGTGCATGGCCAGCGGCATGTCCGTCTCCTCCACGGCCGAGAAGAACCGGTCCCAGCCGTCGCTGTAGAAGCCGGGCAGGCCGAGGTTGTGCGGCATCTCCGGGAACATGACAGCCTTGGCACCCTTGGCCGCGGTCCGCTGGAGCTCCCGGATGCAGAGCTCCTCGTCCCACAACGGGAGCCCGACCAGGGGGATGTAGCGGTCCGGCGCGGCCGCACACCACTCGTCGAGGATGAAGTCGTTGTAGGCCTGCACGCCGAGCAGCGCCAGCTCCCTGTCCTGGCCGTCGAGGAACACGGTGCAACCGAACCTGGCGAAGCTGGGGAAGCACAAGGCCGACCAGACCCCGTCGATGTCCATGTCGGCGAGACGGGCCACCGGGTCGTAGCAGCCCGGCAGCATATCGTCGAAGCGCACCGGATCGACGCCGTAGTGCTGCCTGTCCTTGCCCGCCACCGCGTTGAGGCCGATGTTCGGGTACTCGCGGCCCTCGTACGACCAGAGCTGGACGGGCTTCGCGGCAGCGGCTTCGGTGAGGTCACCGCCCAGCGTGTTGTCGCCGATCTGGACGCCGAGAGCGGCGTCCTTGGCGTCCTTCTCGATGATCCGCGGGCCTGCGTCCCGGTACTTGGCCGGCAGGCGGTCCTCCCAGACCTTCGGATGCTCGATGACGTGGTCGTCGGTCGACAGCAGCTTCATCCATGGCTGTAGTGGCACGGCTTCCTCCTGAATCGGGCGACCGTCCGCGCACGGACTTGATACCCCTACCGTAACCCAACCCATATGATCCGCACCACACTCTTTCCCAGCCCGGACGCCGCACCGGCCGGTCCACCGCGGCGCCCGGCCGGTGCCACGTCACCTACCGTCGGGTAGGCAACCCGGGGCGGCACGGTTCGGGGTCGGTGCGACGCGGTGGGTCGCACTTTGCGGCCGGCTCAGCCGGCTGCTTTGTCCGTGCGCGTGCCCACCGGGGCAGGAACGTCCAGCACGGGTGCGCCAGCCGGGCGCCGCGGCCGCGATACGCGGCAGGAAGTTCACCGCCCGCGCCGCGTTGAGCGCCGACGCTTGATCGCTTCCGGCTTCGCCCGGAAACCCGATCTGGCACGCGATCGACGGCGTCCCTTCGATCAGCACACGCCAGTTCGGGTCCTCCGTCGAGGACCGCCACCCTTCGCCGAGGTCGAGGCGTGCGGTCTGCTCGTTGACGAGTTCGTAGAACGCCGCGCCTCGGGAGAACGCGGTGAACGTCCAGCGCACCCCCGCCGGTGTGCCATTCGCGACGCGCAGCCCGCTCGGTTCGAGCACCATGTCCTCGGGCGAGAGCCCGAAGTCCTTGCCCGTGAGGCGCACCTCGCCGAACGGAATGCCGAGCCCGGCCGCCACGATGCGCGCCGACTGTTCGATGCCCCACAACCACATGTCATCCACCGGCGAGGACCCCGCGCCCGGCTCGACGGGGACGCCGAAACCCAGACCTTGCTCGAGCTGGGCGGCGGACGGGTAGTGCGCGACATGGTTGCTCTGCCAGGCGCGAACCATCCGCACCTCGGCGGAGTACCCCGACACGAACAGCGGGAGGACATCGCTGACGAGCCCGGGAATGCTTCCCCCGGCGACAAACGCCGCGCCACCCTCCTCGGCGGCCGCTTGAATCTCGGCGAACTCCGGCTGCCCCGGCAGGAACCAGCCGCCGATTCCGGAGTAGACACTCGTGCCGGCACGCAGGAACCGCGCGATGGTGGCGGGTTCCCATGTGCGGCCGTGCCAGCTCAGCACGTCCGCCTTCAGCCCGGCGAGCCGATCGACGTCGCGCGTCGCCGTCAGGCCGACCGGGTCGAGCCCGACGAGTTCCCCGACGTCGCGCCCGTCCTTCTCCGGATGGTGAACCAGCACGCCGACGACCTCGAACCCGGGGTCCCGCAAGAGAAGCCGGACCACCTGTGCGCCGACCGCGCCGGTGTACCCGACCACCACACGCAGAACCATGTTCACCGTCCCTTCAAGTGACAGTTGTCTGTCAGGATTTGTACCGTAGGACCCACGGAAGGTTACCGTCAATGACCGTGCGTCCACGGCAGTTGACTGTCAGAATTTGCGGCTGATCGCCGGGCCCTCCCAGCCGGTACATGTAGTTTACTAATCCGACCAAAAGTAGGCGGACCCCCGAGCAGCGCGTAACCGTTGCTACACAAGCCGGATAGCCGTGACTGTGGTCGGATTAGTTACAAACGGCACAGTAATGTTTCAACTGCTGATCGAGCGCGCTGGTGCGCCGACGAGGAGGAAGACGTGGACTACGGCATCACGGGCCGGACAGCTCTGGTCGTCGGAGGCAGCAAGGGCATCGGCCTGGAGGCGGCCAAGATGCTGGCCGGCGAAGGTGCCAGGGTGGCGGTCGTGGCGCGAACGCGGAAGCACATCGACAGGGCGGTCGCCACGATCACCGGGAGCGGCGGAGAAGCCATCGGCGTCTCGGCGGACATGAGCGTGCCGGAGGGCATCGAGGCGGCCGTCGCCGAAGTGCGCGAGCGCCTCGCCGCGCCGTCGATCGTGATCACCCAGGCCGACTTCCACGTACGCGGGTTCTTCGCCGAGATCACGCGCCCGGAGGACTACGTCGACTCCTACCGCACCTACACGCTCAGCCAGGTCCACATGCTGCGTGCCGTGCTTCCCGCGATGCAGGAGGCCGGCTGGGGACGCTTCGTGCACATCGGTTCCGCGACGGCGAAGGAACCGCAGAACAAGCCGCCGCACACGGTCGCGAACGCCACGCGCCCGTCGACCGTCGGGCTCCTCAAGAGCGTCGCCGACGAGTACGCGCAATTCGGGATCACCATCAACACGGTCGCGCCCGGCTGGATCGCCACCAGAACCACCAACTGGTACCTCGAGACGCAGGAGGGTCTCACCGATGGCGAGGCGCGCCGGAAATGGATGATCGAGGCCGCCGGTGTGCCCGCCGCTCGCCTCGGGGACCCGGCGGAAATCGCGTCGACCATCGTGTACCTCTGTTCCGACCAGTCGGGATACCTGACGGGTCACTACATCGCCGTCGACGGCGGCCATCACCGCTCGGCCTTCTGAGGAGACAACGGTGCCCCGCAGCCGGAACAAGGAAATCGTCAGCCGGTTCTTCGAACGGATGAATGCCGGCGATCTCGACGGAAGTCTCGACCTGCTCACGGACGACTGCACCTGGTTCAGCCTCTCGAGCCGGAGGTTTTCGAGCAAAGCAGAGATGCGCACCATGATCTCGCGCGTCAACGAGACCGTGCTGCGGGCGCCGATCGTGCGAACGATCAGCGTCCTCACTGCCGAGGAGAACAGATCACCAGGCTGTGGGAATTCAACGACACTTTCCACGCCAGGGAATTCTTCTCACTCGACCAAGAGGGACAGGTGCCGCAAGGAAACGAGTGATCACGAGCCGTCGTGGTTGCCCGGAACGAGGTGCTCGCTGATGATGGCGCGCATCTCGTTCCTGTTCTCGTTGAGCGACTTGGCGACGTTCTCCGGATAGTTCCCGCGTTCTCGAGCGCGAGGCTTGAACCACCAGCCCGCGCTTACCCGGCTGGCTTCCGGGTGCCGCGCCCAGCGCCTTACCGAAGTTGTCAATGACCAGCGTCGGGGATGCCTCCGCCCGGAGCTCCCCGCAGCACGAAGTTCAGCACACCCGGGTTGGCGACGATATTGCGCCTGCATGGCCGCGGATCGCACCACGACAGAACCGCAACACGGCCTCGACGTCAGCTGCTCCAGCAGCGACGGGAATAACGCTCGGAGCTGTCCTCGCCAGGAACCACCTCAGAATCCGCAGCGGTGCCTGCTGACGGCCCACCGCAAGTGGCTCCGCCACTGTGAAACACAACGATGAACGCGTCGGCGAGCGTCTGGTCCGTGTACCACCCCGCCGACCACAGCTCGTCGTTGAACGCCTTGCGGTGCGGGTTGATCACGGTAGGTCCGCCTTCACTCAGACAAGCAGGTTCAGCCAATCCGTCGACCGGGTCAGTGGCGCACCGGCGGCGGCCGGCGGGGCGAGCAGGTCCCGGACCCACCGCCGGGCCGCCGCGCCGTCGCCGGCCGCGAGCAGCTTCACCAGCTCCGCGCCGCCAGGCCCGCGGCGGTCCGGGACCGGCCCGGCCGCGGCCGTCTCCCGGCTGATGGCGGTGAGGAGCTTGCCGAGCACGCGCAGCGTGCTGTTGCCGGTGGCGTCCAGTGCGGCGTCGATGATCGCGTGTTCCGGGTCCGCGGCCGAAAGCCGGGAGGACAGCGCGGCCAGGCGGTCTCCGGTGGCGTCGGCCGCGATCAGCGTCACCGCGCCGGCCGCGACGAGCGCGATCGCGTCCCGGAGGTCGGCGAGCGAGGTACCCGACGCGGCCAGCACCAGTGCCATGCGACGGACGGCTATCCCGGTGTC
>DASZUO010000241.1:0-6168 GCA_035547575.1 Amycolatopsis sp.
AGCTCGACCAGGAACTACGGCGTGTGGGTGCAGTCCGGCGGACGGGAACACGTGCTCGAGGACTCCGCGCTCGGCGAGCAGCAGCGCCAGGCGATCGGCGCGCGGATGAGCGCCATGCTGCGTCAGGAGTGGCATTCACTCGGCGTCGGCATGGGCTACCGCTACGACTCCTCGCCGATCGTGGTCCCGGACGGCACTCCGCCGACGCCCGATGATGCCTCCGAGTACGTGCCCACGGCGCGGCCCGGGCACCGGGCGCCCCATGCCTGGCTGGCCGAAGGCCGTTCGATTCTCGAGCTGTTCGGCGAGGGCTTCACGCTCCTGCGGTTCGGGGCCGACGCGCCGGAGGCCGGCATGCTCGTCCGGGCAGCCGAACGGGCGGGCCTGCCGCTTTCCGTCGAAACGGTCGAGCAGCCCGATATCGCGAAGCTGTACGAACGGCGGCTCGTACTCGTGCGGCCGGACGGGATGGTGGCGTGGCGTGGCGACAGCCTGCCCGCGGACGCACGATCGCTCGTGGACCTGGTCCGCGGCGCAGCAGAGGGGAATGGATGACCGGCGAGATGGACGTCGAGTGGATCCCGCTCGACTACCCGGAGCAGAGATCCTTCAACGAGGTCTACGGCTTCAGCGGCAGCCAGGGTCGCGTGCACGTCGAGGCGCTGCTGATGCGGCCGCCGGGGCGCCCGTCGAAGACCCTGTTCTTCTTCATGCACCCGGTCACCTCGATGGACGTGCTGCCCGTGCCACGCAGCCTGGTCGCGCTCGGCTGCCATGTGATGTGCGCGCGGAACCGCTACTACCGCAACGACTCCGTGCTGATCTTCGAGAAGGTCCTGCTGGACATCGGGGCATGGATGCGGCACGCGCGGGAGGTGCTGGGCTACGAGAAGATCGTCATCGTGGGCTGGAGCGGCGGCGGCCCGCTGGCGCTGTTCTACCAGTCGCAGGCCGAGCACCCGACGATCACCGACACGCCCAACGGCGACCCGGTGGACGTGGTGAACGCCGGGCTGGTGCCCGCGGACGCGGTGGTGTTCCAGGCCGGCAGCGTTTCACGGGCCCGGCTCCTGCTCGAGGCGCTCGACCCGTCGGTGCGCGACGAGACCAACCCCGACGACCGCGACCCGCGCCTGGACCTCTACGACCCGGCGAACCCCGTGACCCCGCCCTACACCGACGACTTCCTCGCCGAGTACCGGGCCGCGCAACGGGACCGGATGGACCGCATCACCCGCGGTGTCAAGGAGTTGCTGGCGATCCAGCGCGAACGCGGTGGCAAGGAGATGGAGCGCGGGTTCGTCGTGCATCGCACGATGGCCGACCCGCGCTACATCGACCCGGCCGTCGACCCGAACGACCGGCGTCCGCGATGGTGCCTCTCCGGCGACCCCGAGACGGTGAACTCGGGACCCGTTGGCTTCGCGCGGTTCTGCACGCTGCGCTCATGGCTGTCACAATGGTCCATTGAGGACAGTCGCGCCGACGCGGCCGTGTGCGCCGCGAACATCTCGGTGCCCTTCCTCGCGATCGAGAACAGTGGTGACGACGGCGCCCCGCCCTCGCACATGCGCGAGGTGTACGCCGCGGCCACGAGCAACGACAAGGACTACGTCCTGATCAAGGGCGCCAACCACTACTACGCGGGCACGCCGGAGCTGCTGACCGAGGCGAGCACGATCACCCGCGACTTCCTTTCCGCACGCGACCTGCTGGAGACCCCGCTATGACCGACACGTTCACGGCCGTCGTGATCGACGACGTCGACGGCCAACCGAAGGCGAGCTTCCGCGAGCTCGGCCTCGGCGACCTGCCCGACCGCGACACGCTCGTGCGCGTCGAGTACTCCTCACTCAACTACAAGGACGGGCTCGCCGTGTCCGGGCGGCAGAAGATCGCGCGGAAGCCACCGCTGATCGCCGGCGCGGACCTGGCGGGCACGGTGGTGGAGAGCGGCGACCCGGCCTGGGAGCCGGGCACCCGGGTCGTGGTCAACGGCTGGGGCATGTCGGAGACCACCCCAGGCGGCTACACGCGCTACCAGCGCGTGGACAGCGACTGGCTGATCCGCATCCCGGACGAGTTCAGCACCGAGCAGGCGATGGCGATCGGCACCGCCGGATACACCTCGGCGCTGTGCGTGGACGCGCTCGCGGCCTGGGGCATGCCCGCCGACGGGCCGGTGCTGGTGACCGGCGCCGCGGGCGGCGTCGGCTCGGTCGCGGTGGCGCTGCTGTCGGCGCTCGGCCATCCGGTCGCGGCGTCGACCGGCCGGGCCTCGGCCCACGAGTACCTGGCCGGGCTCGGTGCGTCGACGATCGTCGAGCGCGCGGAACTGCTGGAGCCGGGACGGCCGCTGCAGAAGGAACGCTGGGGCGCGGCCATCGACACGGTCGGCGGGCGGACGCTGGTGAACGTGCTGTCGCAGGCGCGCTACGGCGCGGCGGTGGCGGCGTGCGGCCTGGCCGGCGGGAACGACCTGCCCGGCGCGACCGTCCTGCCGCACATCCTGCGCGGCGTCGCGCTGCTCGGCGTCGACTCGGTCATGGCACCGCGGGAAAAGCGGCAGGCGGCATGGAACCGGCTCGCCCGCGACCTCGAGCCGGCCGTGCTGTCGGCCATCACCACCGTCGAACCGATGTCCGCGCTGCCGGCGCTGGCCGACGCCATCCTGGCCGGCGAGATCCGCGGCCGGGTGGTCATCGACGTCACCCGCTGAGATCCCCGTCCAGCAGCGGTAGCACGCGGGGCGGCACCCGCTCGTTGAGCGCGATCTCGGTGCGGGTCCGGACGACGCCGGGGAGTCCGACGATGACCTGCACGACGCGCTCGAGGTGGCCGTTGTCGCGCGCGGCCACGCGGCACAGCAGGTCGCCCTCGCCGGTGATCGAGTGTGCCTCCAGCACCTCGGGCACCTGCGCCAGCGCCGCCGACACCGCGTCGAGGTTGCCCTGCGCCAGATGCAGGTGCACGAAGGCGAGCACGCGGAACCCGAGCGCCGTCGTGCTGATCGCGGCCGCATAGCCGGTCACCACTCCGGAGTCCTCCAGCCGCTGGATGCGCGCCTGGACCGTGCCGCGAGCGACGCCGAGCAGGCGCGCGTACTCGCGCATGCCCGCGCGCGGCTGCTTCACCAGCAGCCGGAGCAGGGCCAGGTCGAGTCTGTCCAATGACGTGGGCAAGCGGCTCCCCGTTCGCGGTCGGCCAGATGTCTGAGTGAGCCATTGGCCCACTTTTCCCGGAGACTCTAGGCACTGCGCTGGAGTATGGGCAAGCATGGTCGTTGCTCGGTACAGCGAATCGAGTTTTTTCTGGCCATGAGACGGAGGTCGAGACCATGACCGCGGTACCTGTCGGCTTCACGTTGGACGACCGTTACCGGGTCGAGGACGGTCCGGTCTACCTGTCGGGCATCCAGGCGCTGGTCCGAATGCTGGTGGACCGGGCACGCGACGACCGCCGCCGTGGCCGGGACATCGCCACCTACGTCAGCGGTTACGAGGGTTCCCCGCTGGCCGGATACGACCTGGAACTCGGGCGGCGACGGGAACTGCTGCGGCAGCACGGCATCCACCATCAGCCGGGGCTCAACGAGGAACTCGCGGCGACGGCCGTTTCCGGCACGCAGCTGGCGGGACAGGTGGCCACCGCGAAGCACGCGGGCGTGACCGGAATCTGGTACGGCAAGGCGCCTGGGCTCGACCGGGCGTCCGACGCGATCCGGCATGCGAACCTGATCGGCACCTCGGGCACCGGCGGCGCCGTGGCGCTGGTGGGCGACGACCCGTCGGCCAAGTCCTCCAGCGTGCCCTCCGCCTCCGAGGCGGCCCTCGCCGACCTCGGCCTGCCCACGCTCTACCCGGCCGATCCCGGCGAGATCCTCGAATACGGCAGGCACGCGGTCGAGCTGTCCCGCGCCTGCGGGTTGTGGACCGCACTGAAGGTGGCCACGAACGTCGCCGACGGGTCCGCCACCACCCGCGTTCGCCCAGGGTGGCAGGCACCGGCGATGGCGGACTCCACGGCGTACGCGCACGTGCCGAGCGCGCAGCTGCTCGCCGGGCCGCTGGCCGAACTGGAGCGCAGCCAGCACCTGGTGCGCACCCCGCTGGCCCTGGAGTACGTGCGGCGCAGCGACCTGAACCGGATCACCGGTGGCGAGGCCCGGATCGGCATCGTCGCCGCCGGGAAGACCTACCTCGACGTGCGGCAGGCGCTCACCACGCTCGGCCTGGCCGAAACCGACCTGAGCCGGTACGGCATCCGGCTGCTCAAGCTGGGCGTGGTCTATCCGATCGAGCCGTCGATCGTGCGGGAGTTCGCCCGCGGCCTGCACGAAATCGTTGTGGTGGAAGACAAGCGCCCGTTCCTGGAGGACGCCGTCAAGGCGGTCCTGTACGGGGTGCCGGACGCGCCACCGGTGTTCGGGAAGCGCGGCGCGGACGGCGCACCGCTGTTCGGCATGGCAGGCGAACTCGACCCCGACAGCGTGGCCGCCGGGCTCGCCAAGCGGTTACCCGACGCCGAACCCGTGCGGCAGTGGCTGCGGGACCGCGCCGGCACCCGGCGCGAACGGACCATGCTGCCCCTCGTCAGCCGGACGCCGTACTTCTGTTCCGGCTGCCCGCACAACTCCTCCACCAAGGTCGCGGCGGGCACGCTCGTCGGCGGCGGTATCGGCTGCCACGCCATGGCGTTGTTCATGCCCGAACAGCAGGTCGGCAAGATCACCGGGCTCAGCCAGATGGGCGGCGAAGGCGCGCAGTGGATCGGCATGGCGCCCTTCGTCACCGAGCGGCATTTCGTGCAGAACATCGGCGACGGCACGTTCACGCACTCCGGCAGCCTCGCGGTGCGCGCCGCGGTCGCCGCCGGGGTCAACATCACCTTCAAGCTGCTGTACAACTCGACGGTCGCGATGACCGGCGGCCAGGACGCGGTGGGCGAACTGCCGCTGGCCCGGCTGGTCGAGCTGCTCAAGGCCGAAGGCGTGGCCCGCGTCGTGATCACCACCGACCAGCCCCGGCGGCTGCGGCGCCGGCTCGGCCGCCGCGTCGACGTGCGCGGCCGGGACCGGCTCGTCGAGGTGCAGCGCGAACTGGCCGCTGTCCAGGGCGTCACCGTGCTCGTGCACGACCAGGAGTGTGCCGCGGAGAAACGGCGCAAGCGCAGGCGCGGCAAGCTCGACACCCCGCCGCGGCGGGTCGTCATCAACGAGCGGGTGTGCGAGGGCTGCGGGGACTGCGGCCGCGAGTCCAACTGCCTGTCCGTCGAGCCGGTGCAGACCGAGTTCGGGCGCAAGACGCGGATCAACCAGTCGTCGTGCAACCTCGACTTCTCGTGCCTGAAGGGCGACTGCCCGTCGTTCGTCACCGTGGTGCCCTCCGGCCGCCCCGCCCGCGCCGCCGCTGTCCGCGACCCGCTGCCCGAACCGGTCGCGGCACCGGCCGGGAACCGGTTCACGATGCGGATCGCCGGTGTCGGCGGCACCGGTGTCATCACGGTCGCTCAGGTGCTCGGCACCGCCGCGTTCCTCGACGGCAGGTCGGTGCGGTCGCTCGATCAGACCGGCCTGGCGCAGAAGGGCGGCGCCGTCATCTCCGACCTGACCATCACGTCCGGCCCCGAGGAGCGCGGATCGAAGCTGATGCGGGGCGAGTGCGACCTCTACCTCGGCTGCGACTCGCTCGTCGCGGCCGACGCGCAGGTGCTGCGCGTGGCCTCCCCGGCACGGACCACGGCGATCCTGTCCACCGCGGAGGTCCCGACCGGCCACATGATCGTCGACACCGGCGTGGCCTTTCCGCCGCGGGACACGGTCTCCGCCACGGTCGCCGAGCGGTGTCACGCGCTCCATCTGCTCGACGCGAGGACGCTGGCGCGGGACCTGCTGGGCGACGAGCAGTACGCCAACATGATCACGGTCGGCGCCGCGTTCCAGGTCGGTGCGCTGCCACTGACGATCGCCGCGATCACCCGCGCGATCCGGCTGAACGGGGCCGCCGTGGAGGCGAACCTGCTGGCGTTCGAGCACGGCCGCCGCGCCATGGTCCCCGCGGCGCCGGCCGCTGCCGCCCCGCCGGCAGCCGCACCCGGCACGGGGCCCGACTGGGTCAACGCGCCCGCGGGCAGTGAGCTGGCAGGCGTGCTCGGCATCCGGATCCCCGA
>DASZUO010000242.1:0-5818 GCA_035547575.1 Amycolatopsis sp.
TCCCGGAGCCTGCCCGCCGGCGAGGCATGTTTTTTCTTTTCCCGCTTCCTCCGGTGCCGGTTCCGACTTCGGCCGCCGGGACCCTCCCCCACCCCGATCCTTTTATCGTTCTACGCCGCGGTCGGGCCGCGTCAAGACCGCTCCTTCGTCGCGCCGCTTCGCGGTGGCCTTCGGCCAGTCTGGACCCGGCATGACCGCGGCGTTGTTCGGCTTGGGATCGGGGTGGGGGGAGGTGTGGGTGGTGGATCGGTCGTTGACGGGTTGGCGTGGTTGGTCGTTCGTGGGGTGGTGGCTGGTGCCGGTTTGGCCTACGGCGGCGTCACCTTGCGGCTCAGCGCCGCCCGGCAGGCTTTCCTGGCCGACGCGTCAGCCGTACGTCCCACACGGCCGCGACCGTCGAGGCCAGCGCGCACGCCAGGCCTGCATACCGGCCCACGCCGCCATAGATACCCACGCCTCCGGCTTCCAGCAGCGCACGTGCGTCCTCATCGAATTGGCGGGTGATGGCCAGCCAGCCGAGGATCATGAGCACCAGCGTTACCGCGCACGCCGTCAGCCACAGGTGTGGCAGGCCGCTGACCCTGGCCTTGCGGTTCTGCCCGAAGGCCACCATCGCGAGCCCGGCCAGCAACAGCAGCACCGGGCCCGCGTAGGCCAGGAAACCCGTGGTGAAGGCGTTGCGCGCGACCTCGCCGGCAGGGGATTCGCGTAGGGCTTCCTCCGCGTCCTGGTTGGTGGCGGTCAGGTTCGTCCACGGCAGGAACAGAGCGCCGACCGCAACGAGGCCCGATGCCAGGGCGACCCACTCGCGCCAGGTGACCTCGCGCGGCGAGAAAGCGGCCACTCCTCAGGCGCCAACCCGCTCGATGATCAGCTCGCGCACGCGCTTCGCATCGGCTTGGCCCTTGGTCGCCTTCATGACGGCGCCGACGATCGCGCCCGCGGCCTGGACCTTGCCACCCCGGATCTTCTCGGCGACGTCCGGCTGCGCCGCCAGTGCCTCGTCCACGGCAGCGAGCAGCGCCGAGTCATCCGAGACGACCTTCAGGCCGCGCTTCTCGACGACCTCGTCCGGATCGCCCTCGCCGGCCAGCACGCCCTTGACGACCTCGCGCGCGAGCTTGTTGGTCAGCTCGCCCGACGAGACCAGCACGGTCACGCGTGCGACCTGCGCCGGGGTGATCGGCAGCGCGGTCAGCTCGACCTCGCGGGCGTTGGCCTCCTGCGCCAGAAAGTTGACCCACCAGCCGCGCGCCTCGCCGGGCTTCGCGCCGGCCGCGACGGTGGCCTCGACCAGCTCTACAGCACCCGAGTTGAACAGGTCTCGCAGTTCCTCGGCCGTCAGCTCCCACTCGGCCTGGATCCGCGCACGCCGAGCTGCCGGCATCTCGGGGAGTGTGCCGCGCAGGTCCTCGATCCAGTCTTTCGACGGCGCGATCGGGACGAGGTCGGGCTCCGGGAAGTACCGGTAGTCCTCCGCCGTCTCCTTGGTGCGGCCCGAAGACGTGCTGCCGTCGGACTCCTGGAAGTGCCGCGTCTCCTGCGTCACCTTGCCGCCGCCTGCCAGCAGCGCGCCCTGCCGGGTCATCTCGTACCGGACGGCGCGCTCGACGCTGCGCAGCGAGTTGACGTTCTTCGTCTCGGTGCGGGTGCCGAACTCGCTCGCGCCCTTCGGCATCAGCGACACGTTCGCGTCACAGCGCAGCGAGCCCTGGTCCATCCGCACGTCGGAGACATCCAGCGCGCGCAGCAGGTCGCGCAGCGCGGTGACGTAGGCGCGCGCCACCTCGGGTGCCCGCTCGCCCGTCCCGACTATCGGCTTGGTGACGATCTCGATCAGCGGCACGCCCGCGCGGTTGTAGTCCAGCAGCGAGTGCTCGGCACCGTGAATACGACCGGTCGCGCCACCGACGTGCAGCGACTTGCCGGTGTCCTCCTCCATGTGCGCGCGCTCGATGTCGACCCGCACGACCTCGCTGTCGTCCAGCGTCACGTCGAGGTAGCCGTCGAACGCTATCGGCTCGTCGTACTGCGACGTCTGGAAGTTCTTCGGCATGTCCGGATAGAAGTAGTTCTTCCTTGCGAACCGGCACCACGGCGCGATGTCGCAGCCCAGTGCGAGCCCGATCCGGATCGCCGACTCGACCGCCTTGCCGTTGAGCACCGGCAGCGAACCGGGCAGGCCGAGGCAGGTCGGGCAGACATGGGTGTTGGGCTCACCGCCGAAGGTGTTCTCGCAGCCGCAGAACATCTTCGTGTTGGTGTTGAGCTCGACGTGCACCTCGAGCCCGAGCACCGGGTCGAAACGTTCGACGACCTCGGCGTAGTCCATCAGGTCCGCGATGGCTGTCACGCCGGAACCCCCTTCAGCTCAGGAATCCGATCGAGGATCGGGCCACGCGCCACCTCGTACGCCGCGCCCACCCGGTACAGCCGGTCGTCGGCGAGCGCGGGCGCCATGATCTGCAGCCCCACGGGCAGGCCGTCCTCATGGGACAGTCCACTCGGGACGCTCATGGCCGCGTTCCCCGCCAGGTTCGCCGGGATGGAGCAGATGTCCGACAGGTACATGGCCAGCGGGTCGTCCACCCGCTCGCCGATCTTGAACGCGGTGGTGGGCGTGGTGGGCGACACCAGCACGTCCACCTTCTCGAAAGCCGCGTCAAAGTCCCGTGTGATCAGCGTGCGCACCTTCTGCGCGGAGCCGTAGTAGGCGTCGTAGTAGCCCGAGGACAACGCGTACGTGCCGAGCATGATGCGCCGCTTGACCTCCGGGCCGAAGCCGGCCTCGCGGGTGAGCGCCATGACCTCCTCGGCGCTGTGCGCGCCGTCGTCGGCGACGCGCAGGCCGTAGCGCATCGCGTCGAACCGGGCGAGGTTCGACGAGCACTCGCTCGGCGCGATCAGGTAGTACGCGGGCAGCGCGTAGGTGAAGTTCGGGCACGAGACCTCGACGACGTCGGCGCCGAGCGCACGCAACTGCTCGACCGCCGCCTCGAAGGAGCGCAGCACCCCGGCCTGGTAGCCCTCGCCGGAAAACTCCGTCACCACGCCGACCTTGACGCCCTTGAGGTCACCGCGCATCCCCTCGCGGGCGGCCGCGACCACCGGCGGCACCGGCGCGTCGATCGAGGTGGAGTCGAGCGGGTCGTGTCCGGCGATGATCTCGTGCAGCAGCGCGGCGTCGAGCACCGTCCGGGCACACGGCCCGGCCTGGTCCAGCGACGACGAGAAGGCGACCAGCCCGTACCGGGACACGCCGCCGTAGGTGGGCTTCACGCCGACCGTGCCGGTGACCGCGCCGGGCTGGCGGATCGAGCCACCGGTGTCCGTGCCGATGGCCAGCGGCGCCTCGAACGCCGCGATCGACGCGGACGACCCGCCGCCGGACCCACCGGGGATACGCCCGTGCTCCCACGGGTTGTGGGTGGGGCCGTAGGCCGAGTTCTCGGTGGAGGAGCCCATCGCGAACTCGTCCATGTTCGTCTTGCCGAGGATCGGCACGCCGGCTTCCCGCAGCTTGCGCGTGACGGTCGCGTCGTAGGGCGGGATCCAGCCTTCGAGGGTCTTCGACCCGCACGTGGTCGGGATGCCCTTGGTGGTCAGCACGTCCTTGAGCGCGAGCGGCACGCCGGCCAGCGGTGAGGCGGCCTCGGCCGCGTCATCCACGGCCCTGGCGGCGGCGAGCGCGCCCTCGGCGTCGATGTGCAGGAACGCGTGCACGACGTCGTCGACCTGCGCGATCCGGTCCAGGTGCGCCTGCGTGACCTCGACCGAGGACACCTCGCGGCCGTGGATCTTCTCCGCCAGTTCGGCGGCGGACAGCCGTGTTAGGTCGGTCACTGTTCCTCCCCGAGAATCCGCGGCACCCGGAACCGGCCCTCTTCGGCGGCCGGTGCGCCGGCCAGCGCCTGCTCCTGGGTGAGGCAGGGGCGGACGACGTCCTCGCGGAACACGTTGGTCAGCGGGACGGCGTGCGACGTCGGCGGGATGTCGTCCTGCGCGATCTCGCCGACCTTGGCGACGGCGTCGAGGATCTGGTCGAGCTGGCCTGCGAAAACGTCCAGCTCGTCCGCGGTGACGGCCAGCCTGGCGAGTGTGGCGAGGTGCGCGACCTCGTCACGCGAAATGTTGGGCACGCGGGTTACTCCCGGGGGGTGCTATGTATGGCTTCTCCTGAACCGCAAGTCTATGGCGGGCACCAGGCGCGACTCGACTGGGTTATGCACGGAAAGGTCTCGGAACGCGGACAGTGACTCCCGATCGCGGTGTCCGTCTGTCACAATCAGCGGCCGGCGCGCTCCACGGCAAGGCTGGAGCGCCCAAACGCGAGAGGAGTTCGCGTTGTCCTTCCTGATCCGGGTCCAGCTCCCGGACTCGCCAGGCACCCTCGGGGCGGTCGCGACGGCGCTCGGCACGATCGGGGCGGACATCCTCAGCGTGGACGTGGTCGAGCGCGGCGGCGGAGTGGCGATCGACGACCTCGTGATCGAACTGCCGTCCGGCCGGCTGCCCGACGCCCTGATCACGGCGGCCGAGAGTGTGTCGGGCGTCGAGGTCGACGCCGTGCGCCCGTACGCGGGCCTGCTGGACACCCACCGCGAGCTGGAACTCGTCGAGGAGATCGCGGCCCAGCCCGCCTCCGGCCTGGAGACGATGGTCGAGGGCGTGCCCCGGATCATCCGGGCCGGCTGGTCGATCGTGGTCACCCACACCGACGACGGCATCGTGCGGCTGGCCAGCTCCAGCGCGGCGCCCGAGGTGCCGATCACCGAGCTGCCCTGGCTGCCGCTCGAACGCGCGACGGTGCTCGACGGCGAGGACGACTGGGTGCCGGAGACGTGGCAGGAACTGGGAACCGAGCTGGCGGCGACGCCGCTGGGCAAGCCGGGCACGGCGCTGCTGGTCGGGCGCCCTGGCGGGCCGCTCTTCCGCGCCGCCGAGGTCGCCCGGCTGGCCCATTTCGCCGGCATCGTGGCCGTCGTCCTGGACGGCTGAGCTCGTTTCCGCGCCGGTGCGAGGCCCGCGTCGGCCTCAGCCGGCTGTGCTGGTCACCAGGTCGAGTCCGAAGGCGCGGAGCCACAGGCCGGGGACCGGTTGCCAGTCCCGGTCAGGCAGCCGGACGAAACCCAGCCGGGTGTAGAGACGGTGGGCCGCCGTCATGGCGTCCAGGCTGCACATGACCACCCGGCGCGCACCAACCGCACGCGCCCGCTCCACCACAGCCGTGGTCAGCGCCTCGCCGACACCACGCCCCCGCGCGGCCGGGACGGTGGACAGCATCCGGAACTCCAGTTCGTCCGCGCGGGAGATCTCCGCGAACGCGCTGCCCGGCGGGGTCACCGTCACCGAACCGAGCAACCCGCCCTCCGCGGTGACGGCGACCAGGAGTTCGGCGTGCTCGGCGCGGCGCGCGGCATCCGACAGCGTGTGCGCGTACTCCGGGTCCGCCGCCAGCAGCCCATCCGCCTCGTAGGCGGCCACCGTCATGGCACCGACCTCGGCCAGCTCGTCCTGCCGCGCGGGCCGCACCAGGAGATCGGTGGACCGGGCCACGGCCTCACTCATCCGCCGCGCCCTCCTCCGCCGGTTCCTCGCCTGCCGGGAGCGCGACCTCCGCGGCGGCGTCCGGGCCGCGATCCAGCAGCACGCGGAACCCGTCCTCGTCGAGCACCGGCACCTTCAGCTGAACAGCCTTGTCGTACTTCGAACCCGGCGCGTCGCCCACCACGACGAACGCCGTCTTCTTCGACACCGAGCCCGCGGCCTTCCCGCCGCGCGCCATGATCGCCTCCTTGGCCTCGTCCCGCGAGAACGT
>DASZUO010000243.1:0-8383 GCA_035547575.1 Amycolatopsis sp.
CGGAAGAACCCGAACGCCGACAGCGCCATCGACACGAACGCGATGATCACCACGGCCGCCGCGGAGGTGATCGCCTCGCCGACCCGGCTCACCGCCGTCACCATCGCCTGTCTCGGTTCGTCCCCGGCCCGCAGGCGCTCCCGGTACCGGAACATGAGGAACAGGATGTAGTCGGTGCCGACGCCGAAGAGCACCACGATCAGGATCGACGAGATCGAACTGTCGGCCTGCATGCCGAACAGCTTGACCACCCACGAGATCAGCCCGTTGGCGACCTGCGACACGACGCCGATCACGATGATGGGCAGCAGCGCGATGATCGGGCTGCGGAAGATGATCAGGAGTAACAGCAGGATCAGCACGACCGTCGCGATACCGACAATCGCCTCGGAATTGCTCGACGATTCCTGAGAATCCAGTTGCTGCGCGACGGATCCGGTCGTGCCGGCTTTCAGGTCACTGCCCGCGACCAGCCCTTGTAGTTCGGTGCGGAACGTCTTCGCCGACGCCGTCAGATCCTTGGCGTTGCTGCCCGACAGCTGTGGCATCTTGACGGCCGAGAGCGCCACGACGTTGTTGGGCGAGGGCTGCGCGGGCAGGATCGCCTCGATGTCCTTGAGATGCTTCCCGCCGAGGTCATCGACGATCTGCCCGACCTTCGCGGAATCCCCCGCGGTGAGCGGCGCCCCGTCGGCGCGCTCGAACACGACGATCATCGACGGAGTGAACGCGCTCGGGAACGCCTGCTGCCCCAGCGTCGCCGCCTGGATCGACTCGTAATCCCTTGGCAGGGCATCGCTTTCATCGGTGCTCGTGGGCAACGACGGCGCGGTCCCGATCACCACCGCCGCGAGCAGCACCCAGGCGCCGATCACCCACCACGGCCGGTGCACGACCATCCGGCCCAGTCTTGCGAACACTCCATTGTCTGGTTCCGTGACGGAAACCATCATCACCCCTTGGAGACCCCTGATTCACCGGATTCACGCGATGATGAAACCAGTGAACCGGTAAAGCGGCGACGGCCGCCAGGTGACGGCCGTCACTGCTGAGAGTTCGCTGAGGGTTACTTCGACTGGGCGGTGTTGTACAAGGTCTGGACGTCGGTGCCGAAGTACGGGCCGAACATGTAACCGGGCAGGAACGTGTAGCCGAAGCTGTTGACCGAGTTCTGCACCCCGGTGCCGGTGGCCTCGCTGAAGTTCAGGAACCACGGGCCACCGCTCGAACCGCCGGTCATGTCGCACCGCATGCCGTTGTCGTTGCTGGAGACGAAGTCCTTGAACGTCTTGCCCGCGCAGTAGTCCAGTGTGCTGCCGTCGTACTTGCCCTCGGCGGGATAGCCGAAGGCGTACATGGTCTGGTTACGCGGCTGGTTGAACGCGATTCCCTGACCACCGACCACATCGGTGAGACGCTTGCCGTTCACCGGGTTCACCACCGCTGCGCCCACGTCGTAGTCGAGGTCCTCAGTGGCCTGCCATTGTGGAGTGGTCAGCGTCTGGTTCGCGGGCCACTCACCGTAGGGCGCGTTGCCGTTGTCGTACCCGGGCACGAACACCCAGTCGGTGTGCCAGCTGCCCTGGTACTTCACGCAGTGCCCGGCGGTGATCACGACGCTCCTGTTACCACTCGTGACCGCGTCGCCACTGCAGGAAGCCTTGGTGCCGTTGAAGAGAAAGAACACGCGCCCGGCGGTCCTGCTGACCTTGCCGCCGCCGGTCCACGGGCCGCCCGTGGTGGCCGCCGACGCCGGGATCACGGACGGCAGCCCACCGGCGACCGCGTGCCCCAGCGTGGCGCCTGCCCTCGAGAGCACGCCGTCGAACGGCGTCGCGGCACGCATCGCTTCCGGCGTCCAGAAGTCGGTGGCGGCGGTCCCGTCACCCAGCACATGCGTGGTGACCGGGATCGCCGCCGACGCCGCGGGTGCGAGGAAACCCGCCACCGCCGCGAGGACTGCCGCCACAATGCCGAGCCTGGTCTTCGTCTTCATGGCCGCCGCCTCCCGACTGTCGCTCAGCGCGAACTGAACGTGACAGTAGGTTGGCGGGACCGATCCAGACAACGCGGCCATTCGGCGGCCGGGTGACGGCCGAATGGCGTAAGGTCAGACGGCGGCCAGCGGCAGCGCCGTCGGGTGCACCGGCGCGGGCAGGTCGGAGTCGCCGGTCAGGAACGCGTCCACGGCGTGCGCGACGGACCGCCCCTCCGCGATCGCCCACACCACCAGGGACGCCCCGCGATGCGCGTCGCCACAGACGAACACGCCCGGGGCCTCGGTCTGCCAGTCCGGACCGCACGACAACGTGCCCCGCCTGGTCAGGTCGAGACCGAGGTCGTCGAGCAGCCGCATCTCCTCGACACCCTCGAAGCCGATGGCGAGCAGCACCAGGTCGGCCGGGATCTCCTCGACCTCGTCGGTGACCGGTACGACCTGCCGTACTCCGGTCTCCGGGTCGCGCGACACCCGCACCCGCTGAAGTTCGATCCCGCGCACGTGCCCGTTCTCGTCACCGGTGAACCGCCGCACCGCGACGCCGAACTTGCGCTCGCCGCCCTCTTCGTGCGCCGGGTAGGTGCGCAGCACATACGGCCACGTCGGCCACGGCGACCGGTCGTCGTCGCGGGAGTTCGGCGGCATCGGGTACTGGTCCAGCTGCGTGACCGACAGCGCGCCCTGACGGAGCGCGGTGCCGTAGCAGTCGGCGCCCGTGTCACCGCCGCCGATGATCACCACGTGCTTTCCGTGCGCGTCGATCGGCGTCGGTCCGTCGCCCTCGCACTGCTTGTTGGCGGGCACGAGATGCTCCATCGCGAGGTGGATGCCCTCCAGCTCGCGGCCCTCCGTCGTGGTGTCGTCCCGGCCGCGCAGCGCGCCCACCGCGAGCACGACCGCGTCGTAGCGCGCCCGCAACTCCTCGACGGTGACGTCGACCCCGACCTCGCAGCCCGTCACGAACCGCGTGCCTTCCTTGCGCAACTGCGCCAGCCGCCGGTCGAGGTGCTTCTTCTCCATCTTGAACTCGGGGATGCCGTAGCGGAGCAACCCGCCGAGGCGGTCGTCGCGCTCGAACACGGTCACCTCGTGCCCGGCGCGGGTCAGCTGCTGCGCCGCGGCGAGCCCAGCCGGGCCGGACCCGACGATCGCGACCCGCTGCCCCGAGGACACCTGGGCGATCTGCGGCTCCACCAGCCCCCGCTCCCACGACTGGTCGGCGATGGTGGCCTCGATGTGCTTGATCGCGACAGGCCCGCTGGAGGACGGTGAGATCGACAGCACGCAGCCGGCCTCGCACGGTGCGGGGCACAGCTTGCCGGTGAACTCGGGGAAGTTGTTGGTCGCGTGCAGCCGTTCGCTCGCGGCCGTCCAATGCCCCTGGCGAACCAGGTCGTTCCACTCGGGAATCAGGTTGCCCAGCGGGCAGCCCGAACTTCCCGAGTGACAGAACGGGATCCCGCAGTCCATGCACCGGGTCGCCTGCGTGCGCACGTGCTGGTCGCGGTCCTCCACGGACGGGAAGGCATAGACCTCACGCCAGTCCCCGACACGCTCCTGTTTCGGGCGCTTCTTCGGTTCTTCCCTGCCGTACTTCAGAAATCCACGGGGATCAGCCATTGGCCGCCTCCATCACAGCCTCGTCGACGTCGCGCCCCGTTGCCTTCGCCGTTTTCATCGCTTCCAGAACACGCGCGTAGTCGCGCGGCAGGATCTTCGTGAACGACGCCGAGCGGCGCGGCCAGTCACCCAGCAGCGACGCGGCGACGCTCGACCGCGTCAGGTCGTAGTGACGCGTCACGATCCGCTTCAGCCAGGCCGCCTCGTCCGGCTCCAGTGCCAGCAGGTCGACCGTCTCGTCGTTGACGTTGCCCCGGCACAGGTCCAGCACGTAGGCGATACCGCCGGACATGCCGGCGGCCAGGTTGCGGCCGGTCGGGCCCAGCACCACCGCGCGGCCCCCGGTCATGTACTCGAACGCGTGGTCACCCACGCCCTCGGCCACGACGAGGGCACCGGAGTTGCGGACCCCGAACCGCTCACCCACCTGGCCCCGGAGGAACATCTCCCCGCCGGTGGCCCCGTACGCGAGCGTGTTGCCCGCGATCACCTGGCTCTCCGCGGCGAACGTCGCGTCCGGATGCGGGCGCACGATGATCCGCCCGCCGGACAGTCCCTTGCCCACGTAGTCGTTGGCGTCGCCGACCATCTCCAGCGTGACGCCCCGCGGCAGGAACGCGCCCAGCGACTGGCCCGCCGACCCGGTGAGCCGGATGTGGATCGTGTCGTCGGGCAGGCCCTCCCCGCCGTAGCGGCGGGTGATCTCCGCCCCGAGCAGGGTGCCGACCGTGCGGTTGACGTTGCGCACCGGCAACTCCAGCCGCACCGGGTGAGCGTCCTCCAGCGCCGCCTCCGCGAGCTGGATGAGCGTACGGTCCAGCGCGTGCTGGAGCCCGTGGTCCTGCTCGCGGATCTTCCGCCGCGCACTGCCGTACGGGGTGTCGGTGGGCATCTCGAAGATCGGGCCGAGGTCGAGGCCGGTGGCCTTCCAGTGCTCCACGGCCTCGTCCACGTCGAGCACGTCGGCGCGGCCGATGGCCTCGTCCAGGGTGCGGAACCCAAGCGCGGCAAGCGTTTCCCGCACTTCCTGCGCGACGAACCGGAAGTAGTTCACCACGTGCTCGGCCTGCCCGGTGTAGCGCTTGCGCAGGTCGGGGCTCTGTGTCGCGACGCCGACCGGGCAGGTGTCGAGGTGGCAGACGCGCATCATGATGCAGCCCGTCACCACCAGCGGCGCGGTCGCGAAACCGTACTCCTCGGCGCCGAGCAGCGCGGCGATCACCACGTCGCGGCCGGTCTTCATGGCGCCGTCCACCTGCACGGTGATGCGGTCGCGCAGACCGTTGAGCATGAGCGTCTGCTGCGTCTCGGCGAGCCCGATCTCCCACGGGGTACCCGCGTGCTTGAGCGAGTTCATCGGCGACGCACCGGTGCCGCCGTCGTGCCCGGAGATCAGCACCACGTCGGCGTGCGCCTTGGCGACCCCGGCCGCCACGGTGCCCACGCCGAGCGAACTGACCAGCTTCACGTGGATGCGGGCCTGCTCGTTGGCGTTCTTCAGGTCGTGGATCAGCTGCGCCAGGTCCTCGATCGAGTAGATGTCGTGGTGCGGCGGCGGGGAGATCAGCCCGACGCCCGGCGTGGAGTGCCGGGTGCGCGCGATCCACGGGTACACCTTGTTCGGCGGAAGCTGGCCGCCTTCGCCCGGCTTGGCGCCCTGCGCCATCTTGATCTGGATGTCGTCGGCGTTGACCAGGTACTCGCTGGTCACGCCGAACCGGCCGCTGGCGACCTGCTTGATCGCACTGCGCCGCTCGGGGTCGTAGAGCCGCTCCGGGTCCTCCCCGCCCTCACCGGTGTTGGAGCGGCCGCCGATGCGGTTCATGGCGATGGCCAGCGTCTGGTGCGCCTCGGCCGAGATCGAGCCGTAGGACATCGCGCCGGTGTTGAACCGCCTGCAGATCGACTCGATCGACTCGACCTCCTCGACCGGCACGGGCGGGCGCTCCCCGCTGCGGAACTTGAACAGCCCGCGCAGCAGGCCGCCGTCCCGAGCCAGCCGGTGCACCTCGTCGGCGTAGGCGCGGTAGGCCTCCTCGCGACGGGTCTTCGACGCGTGCTGCAGCAGGAACACCGTCTCCGGCGTGAACAGGTGCAGTTCGCCCTCGCGACGGTAGGCGTACTCGCCACCGGCGTCGAGCCTGCGGTGCACGCGCTCGGTCGGGTTGTCCGGGTAGGCGCGCCGGTGCCGGATCGCGACCTCCTCGGCGAGCACGTCCAGCGCGACGCCGCCCAGCTTGGAACTGGTGCCGGTGAAGTACTCGTCGAGCAATTCCTGCGACAGCCCGAGTGCCTCGAAGACCTGCGCGGCGGTGTAGGCGCTGATCGTCGAGATGCCCATCTTGGACATGATCTTCTGCACGCCCTTGACCAGCGCCTTGACGTAGTTGCGAACGGCCTGGCGCGGCTCGATGCCGGTCAGCACGCCCTGGGCGATCATGTCCTCGATGGTCTCGAAGGCCAGGTACGGGTTGACCGCGGCCGCGCCGTAGCCGAGCAGGCACGCGATGTGGTGCACCTCGCGGGCGTCCCCGGTCTCCACCACCAGCGCGACGCGCAGCCGCTCCTTGGTGCGCACCAGGTGGTGGTGCACCGCGGACACCAGCAGCAGCGACGGGATGGGCGCCATCCGGTGGTCGGAGTCGCGGTCGGAGAGCACCAGGGTGCGCGCGCCGGCCGCGATCGCCTCGGACGCCTCACGGCGCACCCGCTCGATCGCCTCGGCGAGGCCCTTGCCGCCGGCGTCCACTTCGAACAGTCCGGAAAGGACTGTGCAGGCGAAACCAGGCAGGTCGCCGTCGTCGTTGATGTGGATCAGCTTGGCCAGCTCGTCGTTGTCGATGACCGGGTACGGCAGCTGGATGTGCCTGCACGAGGCCGGGCCCGGGTTGAGCAGGTTGCACTCCGGCCCCATGATCCGGCTCATGGACGTGACAAGCTCCTCGCGGATCGCGTCCAGTGGCGGGTTGGTGACCTGCGCGAAGCCCTGCTTGAAGTAGTCGTAGAGCTGGCGGGACCGCTGGGACAGCACGGCGGGCGGCGTGTCCGTGCCCATCGAGCCGATCGGCTCGGCACCGTTGCGCGCCATCGGGCCGAGCAGGATCTTCAGCTCCTCCTCGGTGTAGCCGAAGGAAAGCTGACGCCGCAGCACCGAGTCGTGGCTCTGCGTGACGTGGTCGCGGTCGGTCAGGTCGGCAAGCTGCAGCAGGCCCGCGTGCACCCACTCGCCGTAGGGCTTGCCGCGCGCCAGTTCGGTCTTGATCTCGTTGTCCTCGACCAGCCGGCCTGCCTCGGTGTCGACGAGGAACATGCGGCCCGGTTTGAGCCTGCCCTTCGCGATCACCTGGTCGGGCGGCACGTCGAGCACGCCGGCCTCACTGGCCAGCACGACGCGGTCGTCGGCGGTGCGCCACCAGCGGGCGGGACGCAGGCCGTTGCGGTCCAGCACCGCGCCGACCAGCGTGCCGTCGGTGAAGGTGACACACGCCGGGCCGTCCCACGGTTCCATCAGGTTCGCGTGGAACTGGTAGAACGCGCGCCGTTCGGCGTCCATCGTGGCGTGGTTCTCCCACGCCTCCGGGATCATCATCAGCACCGCGTGCGGCAGGCTGCGCCCGCCGAGGTGCAGCAGTTCGAGCACCTCGTCGAAGGACGCGGAGTCCGACGCCTCGGGCGAGCAGATCGGGTACAGCCGGGACAGGTCGCCCGGGATCTGGTCGGTCTCGAGCAGCGCCTCGCGGGCCCGCATCCGGTTCCGGTTGCCGCGGACGGTGTTGATCTCACCGTTGTGCGCTACGTAGCGGAACGGATGCGCCAGCGGCCACGACGGGAAGGTGTTGGTGGAGAAGCGGCTGTGCACCAAGGCGATCGCGCTCTCCAGCCGCTCGTCGCGCAGGTCGGCGAAGAACGCGGGCAGCTGCAGCGGGGTGAGCATTCCTTTGTAGACCAGGGTGCGCGAGGACAGCGACGGGAAGTACGTGCCGCATTCGGCGGCGACGCTCTCGTGCTCGGCTCGCTTGCGCAGGCAGAAGGTGAGGCGGTCGAGGTCGAGGCCGGCCGGGCGGACGCCGTCGGTGTCGGCCTTGCCCGCGACGAACAGCATGGCGAAGCAGGGCATCACCGACCGCGCTGTCGGACCGATGCCTGCCGCGTCCACGTCGGTGGGGACGTCGCGCCAGCCGAGGACGTCGAGGCCCTCCTCCTCGGCGAGGCGCTCGACGAGCGCGACGGCCTTGGTGCGCCGCTCGGCGTCGGCGGGCAGGAACGCGATCCCGGCCGCGTAGCGCTGGTGGCCGCGAGCGTCCGGATTGGGCAATGCGAACCCGGCCTCGGCACGCAGCAGCGTGTCGGGAAGCTGGAGAAGGATGCCGGCGCCGTCGCCGGAAGTCGGCTCGGCCCCGGCGGCACCGCGATGATCGAGGTTGGTCAGCGCCGTCAACCCGTCGGTGATGATTCGGTGCGAACGCCGCCCGCGGATGTCCGCAACCATGGCGACACCACAGGAGTCCTGTTCGGTGGCAGGGTCGTACAGGCCCTGCTTGCCTGGGTTGGCGGAGAAGATCATGCGGGGACCTCCTTCGTCGTCGTCGTGCTCAGTTCGGAAAGTTCCCCCGGGTTGCTGTGCTCGGGACGACGATGGCCCGCTGATTAGCGCGACCTTAACACCCAGGAAACACGACGGCACCCTCTCGGAGTGTGGATTTTCTCATCGAGGAGGTAACGATCTGGCTGCGGCGAACGACTTCGTTCTTGATGGGCTCTTTC
>DASZUO010000244.1:0-12810 GCA_035547575.1 Amycolatopsis sp.
GTCCGATCCCGGCCCGGTGCAGGGCGCCGGGATCGCGGCGTATCAGACCCGTAATCAGTTGGAGGAAGAAGAACAGCAGCATCAAGAAGACGGCGACACCGAACAGGACGTCGTAGACCTTCAGGTAGTTCGGGTCGGTGATGTCGACCAGCGTGGTGGAGTCGAACAGTTGCCAGACGCCTTTGAACATCCACTCGGCGGCGTTGCCGACGCCTTGGGCGATCCAGTCGAACGGCGCGGAGATCACAGTCGCCGCAGCCTTGCCGGCGACGTGGCAGACGGTGGAGATGACCGGGACGTTGCAGACACCCATCGCAGTGCCCGCTCAGATGCCCTGGCCGACGTTCCAGAAGAAGTTGATGCACGCCACCGCTGCGCCGGTGATGATCGCGGCGCCGCATGCGATCAGCACGCCGGTCTTGCCGCGGGTGGCCAGGTGCGGGTTGGCCGAGTGTGACCCGAACGCCCACACAACTGCCGCCACGACCAGCGCGAGCACGGACAAGATGAGGCCAACAGTCATGACCGCACCGACGATCGTGCGCAGCGCGGCGATACCGGGCAGGCCGTTGTCGTTCGGGTTGACGTTGATCGGCCCAGCCGCCGCCGGAATGTCGGAGGCAACCAGGCGAGCCAGAGGAAAGACGGACATCATCGGTAGGGCTCCTTGCAACAGGCGGACCCGCACACCGCCCGGCACAGAGCCGAATCGGTGATGGCGGGATTCACCCGCCAGGTGCGCAGCGGCTGCCGATCGCCCGGATCGACACTCGCGTTGCGGCTGGCCGGGCGCGAGAGCAGTCAGAGGGTGGGGCCGATGCCGAGCAGGAAGTTCAGCCAGGCGATCGCTGCTCCGTCGAGCGCGGCGGCACCGACGGCGACCAACAATCCGGTGCGTGCCTTGATGGCCGCGCTGTAGTTGCCGTGCGACGAGGCCACGGCCCACGTCGTGGCGCAGATGACGATCATCAGCACGGCGACGATCAGGACGATCGTCATCAGCGCGCCGATCACGGTCTTGAGGTCACCGGCGCCGCCGACACCATTGAGGTTCGGGTACACGCCCGACGCGAGGGCGACGTGTGCGGCTGAGCTGAGTGCGGTTGGGGTGGTCACGCCCGTCAGGTGCGCCGGGCAGCCACTTCGCGGGACCGTCGTGTTAGCCGAGGCGGCGGACGGTGGTGATCTCGTCGCTGAACTCGGACAGGGTGCCGTAGCGTACGTTCTCGCCGGTCTCGGGTGCTTGCACGATCTTGTCGCCGCCAAGGTAGATCACGACGTGATGCGGCGCAGTTCCGCCTTGGTAGGTGTAGAAGATAATGTCGCCGGGTTGTTTGTCGGCCCAGGCGACTGGTGTGCCGTCGTGGATTTGGTCGCCGGTGTAGTGCGGTAGCCGCAGCTTCCCGTCGGAGGCTTGGTAGGCGGCGTACATGACCAGGCCGCTGCAATCGAAGCCGGGACCGCGACCGTCCGCGCCGGTCCCGGAGGGGCCGGTGTAGGTGCCGCCGCCCCAGACGTAGGGCAGGCCGATCTCCTTCTCGGCGGCGGCGATGAAGGCCCCGGCGAACCCTGGCGGCAGGTTCCCCGGCGGGTTGCTGCTGTTGTTGCCGGTGAGGCATTGCCCACTGCCGCCGGTCAGGGTGACGCCGCTCAATGTGCTGGCGATTTTCTCCGCGATCGGCTGGTAGTTGGCGTACCGGTCCGGGTAGGCCGAGACCTCGACCGCCTGTGCCGCCGTTCCCAGCGATAGGTGCTGCCAGTTCGGGATGTCGAGTAGTCCGGCGGGGCTGCCGTGGTTGGGACCGTCTGGTCCGCCGTAGAAGGCCCGGCTGGACCAGATGGGGTCCATCAGGTTCGCCACGGTGCCCCAGCCGGTCGAGGGCCGCATCTGGAACAACCCGAGGCTGTCGTGGTCGGAGCCGTTGCCGTCGTGGGGGTAGTTCGCCGAGTCCGGGTAGGCGCTGGTGTTGGAGAGCACGCGCAGCGTGGATTCGGTGAGCGCGGCTATGAGGGCGATGACTTGGCCGTTGGCGTCGATGTTCTCGCTGTTGCCGGTCGCGATGATCGCCGCGGCGCGTTCGAGCTGGGTGTGATTCAGCGTGATCGTCTGCCCGTCCGCAGTGGTCGCGGTCAGGCTTTGCGGGATCGTGCCGGAGACGGACAGCGACGGCCCGGACACGTTGCTGCCGTTGCTGGTCGTGGCGCAGGTGGCGGCCTGTGCGGTCGCCGGGTCGAACAGCGCGGCGAGCGCGAGCAGGCCGACGCCGGGGAGCAGGAACACCAGTGCCGCCACGACCACGAGAACTTTGCGCCACACCGCTCACTCACCCGCCTACTTGAGCGGGTCGTTGAGTTCGGACAACCGTAGCGTGTGACAGCGGGAGAACGCCGGGGTGCACGCCTCGAACACGGTGAACGACACCGGCTCACTCGTGCTGGCTTTGTCGCCGTACCAGACGCCGGTGCGGTGCCGCGTGCCGGTGATCGTAACCGCGGTCGTCCCGGGCCGGAGCTGTCCGTGTGCCTGCGCCAGCGCCTCGGGCCACGTCGAGGGGACGACGGCGCTGCTGATCGTCAGGTGCTGGGAGACCTGCATGGTCGCGAGCTGGGTCCACTGCTCGGTGGTGGGTTCGTAGCTGGCGACATCGCCGATCAGGCCGGAGGTCTCCTCCCCGGACGGGTCGGCATCCGCGAGCACCGGCGCCTCGTAGTCCGAGGGCGTATACCCAGAGGTGGTGTCCCACTCGAACAACGCCGCCGCGACCGCCTTCGCGTACGCGATCGGGTCATCGGTCTGCGGCAGCGTCGCCGGGCCGGCCTTGGGGGGCGACGTGTTCGGCGCGCTCTCCGAGGGGCCGGTGGTCGAGGCGTCGACGCCCGGCGTGCTCGCCGGGTGGGCGGGGCCGCGGACCAGGCCGTAGACACCGACACCAATCGTCGCCAACGCCAAGACACCGACGACGACAAGGACGATCATGCGACGAGGTGCGGTAGGCACGATGGGCTCCCGGACAGATCGGCGAAGCGTGGGTTCACCGATCAGGTGCGCATCCCGTGCCCGCGCTGGCCGATGAACGCCCGGGCATGGCTGGTGCGATGAGCCGCCAGCGGGAGTGTTAGAAGCAGGCGGCGTGCGGTGGCCGGTCAGCGGCGCGCTCGCCGTGCACTGGGTTCGTCTGCGCGGCGGCGTCGCGGGCCGCGGCGATGTCGTCGATGAACGCGATGCTGCCGTCGAGATTGGATCGCACCTGCTGCCACTGCGTGTCGCTGAGGCCGGAGGCGATCTCGGCTGGGTCGTAGTGCTGCCACCAGCCGTCCATCTCCTCGATGGTCGACAGGAAGGCGCGCAGCCCGTATCGCTTCATGGGCGTCCGCTGCCGCAAGTCCGCGCTGGACTTCCCGCTATTGTCGGCCTGGTTCGTCGAAGGGGCGTTGGTGGCGCGGGCGATCGCAGCCTGCGCGGCCTTGACCAGCTCGGCCGAGGGCTGGCCGTGGTCGAGCAGCGTGAGTTCCCGGGCGGCGTGGTCGCGCACGCTGGCCGGTTGGCTCGGGTCGTCGGCCAGCCGGGCGAGGGCATCGGTCGTGGCGACGGCCTGCACGGTCAGGTAATGCGGATGGATCGTGCCGTCGGCGTCCATCGCAGCCAACTCGCGACGCGCGACATCGCGCACTGACTCCGGCACCGTCTGGTCGTTGGCGATTCGCTGCACTTCGGCGACGTGTTCGAGCGACCAGTACGAACTACGGCCGGTGATCGCCCGCGCGGCTTGGCGGCGCGCCTTGCCTGCCCCGGCTGCGCCGGGACCGGCCACGTCTGATCCTTCGGGGTCTGACGGTGGTGCAGATTCTGCACCACCGTCGTCTGTCCCGTGGTGGCGTGGGTTGTGCTCGCTGCTGAATCGAGTGGCCTGCTGGCGGCGCACGGCGTCGGCCGCGTAGAGCTGCCGCAGCTCCGCGTAGAGGGCGGCGGCCTCAGTGGGGGTGAGGGGCTTGCGGGTGGTGTTCTCGTGTTGCTCGGCCAGGACCTCGGCGAGCCGGGTGGAGATGGTCGAGTTGATCCAGACTTTGATCCGGTTCCAGCCGAGCTTGCGGACTGCGGCCAGGCGGCGGGCGCCGCAGACCAGAGTTCCGTCCGGGGTGATCGTGATCGGTTGCAAGAGCCCCACAGTCTGGATCGAGGCGCACAGCTCGTCTAGGTTGCCCAGGTCGCCGCGGAAGCGGTAGCCCACGCGGATCGAGTCGACGGCCCGATCCAGTTCCACGCCGCTGCTGTTACGCATCGGTCTCACCCCGGATGGGTGCGGCGGCAATGCCGTGGTGTGGCACAGCGGCGATGACGACGCGGACCAGGGCGGTGTCGTCGAGCAGGTCGCGGATCGTGTCGCCGAGCAGTAGCCGGGCCAGGACGCCTTTGCGGGTTGGGCGTCCGGGCTGTGGTCGGCCGCCCAGCAGCACGCCGACGAGCGTGGTCCAGACTGTGCGGTCGAGGTCGAGTTGGACGCGGATCGCGGTGTCGCGGCGCAGCGTCTCGTACGCCGCGGGGATGCTGCCCGCGGCGGCCAGGCGCGCGGCGACGTACTCGACCACCGTGGCGGCGACGGGCTCGGGCCAGCCAAGCAGCCGGAGCAAGGTGGTGGCGTCGGCGAGGACCGGCTTGGTGCCGTCCTGATCCGCGGGCTGGGTTCCCCATGCCATCGCCGTCGAAGCGGGCTCGCTGGTGTGAGTGGTGAGGGTGTCGGTGTAGTCGCCTGCGCGCAGCGGAGCATCGGCGCCGGCGTGCTGGCTGCGGCGTGCTTTCTCGACCGAGGTCAAGTGGCGGTCGGCGTGGTTCTCGGCTGAGAGGCTGACCTGCACGGCGCGGGTGACCACGGCCCACGGGTCGGCGGCGCGGCGTACGCCGTCGTGCCGCATGGCCAGGAACGCCGCGGTCGCGGCCTCGCCGGGGTCGCGATGCCAGGTCCGGGCCAGTGGTGCGTAGCGGTCGATGGTGTAAGCCAGTAACGCGTTCGCGTCCGGGTCGTTCCGCCACGCGTCCGGCCCGGCGTCGTGCAGGCGGTCGAGCAGGACGCGAAGTCCCGCCGAGCTGGCGAAGGCCGGCTCGGGGTTCCCGCCCGACTCGATGGCCGGGTCCGGTTCGGCGGTGGGTGACTGGTGGATGGACATCTCAACCTTGTAGGTGCGCAACCGGTCCCATCCAGGCCCGTCGGTGTTCACGAAGGCTCACCGGGACTCGGCAGGACGGGGTGACGGAGCGGCGCGAACCGAGGTCAGGTCATCGGCGTGGCGACTCGGCCCGTGCGGCAGCCGACGCGCGTGGATGGTTGTGGCGCCGCAGGCGTCATCGGCTCATCACGGAGCGTTCCGCGGTCGCAGCGGCGGTCGCACCGTTCTGGCCGAACGCCGACAGCGGTGCCAGTCGCCTGCCGGATCTCATCGACGAGCCGATCTGCTCGCGCGTCCTCGACAATGCCGAGCGCAGTTCGGCGCGCGCCCGTTGGTGCGCGGCGGCGTGGGCGCTGACCGCGCGGGCGGTGGTACGGCTAGCGACTCGGGCCGCCAGCTCGGTCGGGCGTAGCCATTGCACCGTCGCCCCTCCGGCACGGGCGGCGGTCTGTCGTGGTGTCGCTCGGCGTCGGGAGGGATCGTGCAGGGCCAGCAGGTTGTGGGGCGATTTCGCGCCGGCCGCCTGCCGGTGCTCGCGTCGCGCATGGTCCTGGTAGCGCGGGTGGTGGTTCGCGGCCGGCGGGTGATGGTCGTCGGTGCTCATGGCGCTGGGCTCCTTTCTCCGATGCTGCTCTCGTCAGCGGTGTCGTCGTTCGTGGTGTGCGTGGCCGTGGGCAACGCCGGCCGCGGACCGGCGTCACTGTCCGCCGTCAACGCCGGCTGACGTACGGGCTGGGACTTGAGCCAGCGACCCACCGTGGAGGGGTGCACGCCGAGGCGGGCGGCGATCTGCCGATTCGTCAAACCACCGTGCTCGCGCAACCGCAGCGCCTCGCCGGCATCTCGCTCGCCGTGGCCGCCGACGACCACGCTCGGTAGCTCGCGCGGCCGGCGGCCGGTCGCGCCACCCTGCGCGCCCCGCCCGGCGTGATCGACGTGTGGGGCCGGCATGTCAGCTCGTAGCGCGAGACCGGCGGTTGCGGCGGGGATCGGGCGATGGGTGAGCTGAACAGTTAGGTGGGTGGTGGCGACCAGCACGACCGGCGGCACGGCTGCGACCAGGGCGGCGAGGACGGCCGGGACTTGCGCGTCGGCGGCCACGACGGCGTGGATGGCGTTGGCGAGCACGGACACGCCCGCGCCCGCCAGAAGTAGTGCCCACGGGTAGCGGGCTGCGCGTCGTGGCTGTTCGGCGCCGGTGAGGGCGACCACGGAGACGGTGGCGATCACGATCACGCCGTCGACCAGCAGCGGCCAGACCCAGGCCCGGTCCGCGCCGATGCCGCAGCGGCGGGCGAGGTCGGACAGCGAGGTGAACGAGAGCCAGAATGCACCCAGCGCGATGAACACCGTGCCGGTCACCGCGACGGCCAGGACCCCGCGCCGCGTCCGTCGCGCGGTAGCGTCTGCCGTCAGCGGACTGGTTCGCGCGGTCATGGCCCCGACCGATCCAGCCGGGGAGGCTGCGCCGTGTTCGCCGTCGGACTGCGGGCCGTGGTGCGATAGGCCGAGGCCAAGGTGGCGCTGATTTCCCGCTCGTCTAGGCCCGTCCGGGCCGCTGCCGGCCCGAGCGTGGCGCGAGCGTCGACTTCGGCGATGCCGGCTTCGGCCGCGCGGCAGGCCGCCCAGAACAGCGCCCGGTTCCGGTTTCCTTCCGGCTGGCCGGCGAGCCACGTGGCGAGCCGATCTGGCGCTTCGCCGAGACCGCCGTGGCCGGGTCGTTCCGTGTGTGGTGGCGCGAGCAGGTGTCGCAGGGCGCTGACGTCGAGCGGGTGCGGGTCGCGTCCGGCCGCGATCAGCGTGTAGCCGTGGTGTCGGCCGCTGGCGGTGAGGACCCGCGAGGGCGGGGCGATCACGTAGCCGCCGAGGCTGCGGAAATCGACGTGCCGCGTGGGCAGCGACCACGACTGCTGACCGTGCTCCCCGCTGGCGGGGTAATAGAGGTGCAGCCCGCCGGACGGGGTGCGGACCAGACAGGCAAAGCCGTCCACCAGGCCGGCCCGGCGGGCACGTGCCAGCGCCGGGAAGCCGGTCCCGCTGGGATGCACGTCGATGTCGAGCACGTCGAACCCGCGCGCACGGCCAGCGAGCTGACCGTCGTGCCGGCCGGTGGGCAGGCCGATGTTCGCGGTCGGCCAGCGTCGCCACCACACGTCAACCTGTTCGGGATCACTGGTTGCGTCGCGGAAGCCGTGGCGACTCAGCGGGCGTTTCGCGCCGGGCGCGCACGGGAACACGGCCAGCCCTGCCGCCGCGTACACGGCGGCGGCCTCGACCGGCGACAGCCGTGTGGCCGTGGCCAGCACCGTGCCTATCGCCGTGGCCAGTGACACGGCGGGAGATCGGGCGGGGGTCATGGTCACCACCCGATGGCGGCGGCTGGTGTCGGCTCGGGTTCGGGTGCCGTAGCTATCCGCCCGTCGGGCCGGAGTCGATCAACCCGGTCCGCGCCACGCTCGGCAGCGTGCGCGGGTGCGGCGCGTTCTCGTGACGTCTGGTCGGCAGTGCGGTCCAGGCCGGGTGGCGTGCCGTCCCCGTCCAGCGGCTCGGGCAGCCGGTCCAGGATCGCCAGGGCGGTGCCGCGCACCCGCTCGCCGGTGGCTCGGATGACCTCGACCGGGTTCTGCCCTGGCACGGTCGCCGACCAGGAGGCCACGTAGGGCACGGTGTAGCCGGTGGAGTCGAGTCCGAATGCGGTGCACACCATGAGGGCGACCGACTCGGCTTCCACCTCGCCGATGCCGCGGTGCAGCCCCTGGAGTCCACGGTCGCCGTGGTCCAAGGCGATGTGGGCGTACTCGTGGGCCAGTGTCTTCACGCGGGCGGCGTCGTCCATGTCCGCCCGCACGGTCACGGTGCGGGCGGCGAAGTCGGTAACCCCATTGGCCCCACCGAGCGTGAGCGCGTCCGGGGCGTTGGTGAGGGTGTAGCCGCGCTCGGCTATGGCAACGGCGAGCCCGTCCCACAACCCGGCCGGTGCCTGCCCGGCGAGCAGGACCGGGCGGGGCCGTTCCGGGATCGGATCACCGGTGGTCTGCGAGACGTCCCACACGTAAGCGGGTTTGACCGTGACCATCTTGGACCGGACCGTCTCGCCCGGCCGGGGCTTCTCGCCCCGGTCGAGCCGGCGCCACGACTCGGGATCGGCCGGGTTCGTGCTGGCGAATCGGCGCGTCACCGGCGCATAGATCATGTAGCCGGGCTGTCCCTTGACCACGTGCCGCCCGAGGGTGTTCCACTGCTTGATCCCGGCGACGTAGCTGGGGAACGGATCGGGCACCCGGCCGTTCTCGTAGGCATCCTGATGCTGCGCGAAGATCAACAGCGTGTTGCCGAACGACCGGGACCGGAACCTCGCGGCGAACGCGATCGCCGCCGCCCAGTCCTCGCCCGACACCAGCCGGCCGACCGCAGTCTCCAGCCGATCGGACAGCTCGGCCAGCTTCGCCTCCCGCGCGGCCTGATACTGCTCGGCCGTCGCCCGGGACCGTGGTTGTCGTGCTCGGGTTGCTCTCGTGCGCGGTGGTGTCATCGTGGGGCCTCCTGACCGACACCGGCCGCGGGGGCGGTGCCATCGGTCAGGTGCGCCCGGCGCGCCGACCCGCGCGCCGAGCTGCGCGGCGTGATGATCGGGAAGGCGGCAGAGACGACACATCATCGGGTCCAACTCTGAGTTACAGCGATACGCTAGACTCAACTGTTAGTTGAAGACTCCCATGTATGGTAACTCTCAGTTTTGGGTATGCCAACCCGTCCATTCGGGCTAAACTCTGAGTTGGACGAGAGGCATGAAGTGCCGCCCGCGGACGAAGGACAGTCATGTCAGCCGGATCAGACGACAAGCCGGACTCGCTGGCCGGTCGCTTGGACCTGCTGTTCCGCACCAAGCACTCCGCTCAGGGCGCCGAGCTCAGGTATCAGGCAGTCGCCAGGGCTATCGCGGACGCCGGCGGGCCGTCTGTGACGGGCGCGTACTTGTCCATGCTGCGCGCCGGTCACCGCACGAATCCCAGCCCCGGACTGTTGACCGCGCTGGCCCGCTACTTTGGGGTCCCCGTCTCCTACCTGCTCGATGATGAGGACGCCGATGACCTGACCGGACAACTCCAGCTGCTCGTCGCCCTACGCGATAGCGGTGCCGAACGCCTCGCGCTGCGCGCGCACGGGTTGTCCGAGGGCAGCCGGCAAGCCCTGGCCGCGATGGTCGAGCAACTACGCAAGGCCGAGGGACTGGCCGAGGACGACGAACCCGCACTCGACGCTCGCGCGTCAGGTCAGCAGCGGTAGCACCACCGCGCACACCACTGCCCCCACTGCGCCACCACCAGCGACCTCGATCGCCGTGTGCCGCCCGAGCCGGACCCGGCTCCATCCCACCATCGCGGCGATGAGGATCCCGGCGAGATAGACCGGCCCGTACAGCACGGCAAGGATCACGCTGCCGCCGGCGGCCGCGCACGCGTGATTGGACAGCCGCCACCGAGTGTTGATCGCGGCGGCAACCGCCAGGCCGGCGACCAGCGTGATCGTCACGGCGACCACGCGGTGCGGGCCGCCCAGCAAACCGACCAGCAGCACACCGGCCGCCGCGCAGGCCAGCGTCACCAGCAGATAAGCCACCCGCGCCCGACGCGAGACCGGCCTCTGCTGTCTCGGGTGCCGCACTCGCCACGTCACCACATACGGCAGCACTGCGGCGAACCCGGCGGCCAGCAGTCCCCACCCGGCCCCGGCCCACCCGCGGCTCGCGGCGCCCACGGCGAGGCACACCGCGACCCCGAGCGGGACCGGGCCCAGCGCCTCGGACACCGCCCTCGCCCACCACCGCGAGTCCACCGCGGAGACCTAGACCGGTTGCGTCACGTCGATCACGCTGTCACACCCGACCGATGCCGACGCCCCGGCTGCCAGGCACGCGCCAACGCCAACACCGGGCGCAGCTCCGCGCCGGCATCAGCGGCATCCTCGCCGACCACGCCGGCCGACATCCCCTCCGCGTTCTGAGGATCAGTGACGCCCAGACTCCTTAGCAGCGCCACAACCTGCCCCGGCGCCAGCGCGGGCACCGCCTCGCCGACCCGGGCGGCGAGCGCCACGTCGCGAATCTCGATCACCCGCCGGTAGAGGCGAAACGAGCAGTCGCGCCCGCACAGGTCGGCCCACAACGACGGACGTCTGCCCAGCACCACCTCCGGCATCGCGTCGGTCAGATCGCGCCACAGGGGCCGCAGCCGCAGCAACGCCGCCCGGTCCCGCATGCCGGCCCCGATGTGGTGCCAGGTGGTGTCGGCGGCGGGCAGCAGCAGCCCGGCGCCGATCACGATGGCGCCGGTGACCAGCACGATCGGATCGAGCCGATCGGCCCCCCGACGTATCGGGCTGGCCGGGCTGTCCTCGTCGACGGTCAGTTCGACGAGCTTGATCGCCGAGTAGACCACACCCAGGATCACGCCGACGCCGACGATGCGCAGACCGATCCGCAATGCCGGCCGACTCGCCCGTGCGCTGCGGGTCGCCACCATCTGCGCCAGTTCGATCAACGCGACGCCGAAGTAGGCCAGGGTGATCGACCAGTACGCGACGATCACCGGCAGATGCCCGTACTCCTCGGTGAAGTGCACGGTCTCCACGGGCAGTCGCGCCGCGAAGAACAGCACCACCGACGCGCCGACCGCCACCGCCAGCACCGCCAGCCGCGCCCACCCCCAGGTCGTCCACGTCCGGCGCGCGTGCGCGCCGGACTGCATGCCGAGGTGGCTCAGCGTGACTAGCACGGCGAACACGCCGAGCATCCCGAAGACGTGCTCCACCAGATCGGCGACATTAGGAGTCCCGAGCCAGCCGTCCACCCGTACGTACACCGCGGGGACGTCCACCGTCAGCGCCACCGCGAACGCCAGCAACGCCGCGCACAGCGGACGACGCGCCCGCGCGTGGATCGCGGATGGTGCTCGGGCCAGGCCGCCGGCCCAGAACACCACCGGCACGACCGGGGTCAGCAGGGCGAGGCTCATCCGAACGCGGTCTCGATCCGCTCCGCCACCGGATCAGCCCGCAGGCCGGCCGGCACGGTGCGTACGTGCCTCATCACCAGCGAGGCCACCGTCTCGGCCTCGCGTTCCTCCGGGTTGCTGTACCCGCCGCGTGCCAACGCCGCCCGGACCAGGCCGGGGTCGAGTCCTGGCAGCAATCGCTCCAACACTTCGGATGAGAACCCCCGCAGCCCGCCGTGGCCGAACAGCAAGTGCATCAGCTCATGAACGATGATGTGCTGCTGATGCCGCGGTGAGGTGCCCGTCGCGAAATACACGTGATCGACCGCCGGCAGCGACACATACAGCCCGCAGACGCGGCCCACCTCGGTCGGGAGTTCGTGCAACTGCACCCGGCGGCCACGACGAGCCGCGACGTTGGCGCAGAACACGTCGACATCGAACGGTTCCGGGACCCCGACCTCGCACAGCACCGATGCGTACCGGTCCCGGTAGTTCACAGGGTTCGCACGCATATACCAGCCATACCGACCCACGCGACCCGCCACACGCTGACAAGATCGATATGCGTCCTGTGTGGGAAAACTCGCGACCCTCGTCCACCAGACGCACACCGGCAAGACCCGACAGCCCCGCGCCAGAGACGTCGCCACCCCGT
The DNA here is from genome assembly GCA_035547575.1 of Amycolatopsis sp. Lineage (GTDB taxonomy): Bacteria > Actinomycetota > Actinomycetes > Mycobacteriales > Pseudonocardiaceae > Amycolatopsis_E. The sequence goes on from DASZUO010000244.1 coordinate 11,815, forward strand.
TCGTGTTCCTGACCGAGAAGAACACCTACCTCGAACAGTCAGCATTCGTAATGAATAAGCCGGTCATTCTCGAATAGCCTCGTTGCCTTTCGGCTGCGAGATTGTGCGGGGCCATTCCCTTCTGCGCAAGCCACAGAAAAAACTCTCCACAATTGGCATTCATTTTGTCTCCCGAGTAATCGGGAGACTTTTTTCTTCTTCGGGCTTGCCCATTCATTCCTGACCCCGCGGCTCGGCAGCTGCCGAAAGGCAGCGGGGTTCCAGGGAGGACTCACATCAGGTGGGTCCGGGAACCTCCACCGTCCGGTAGGAGGACACCGCCATGACCGCAACCACCACCAGCCGCACCCGCAAGCGCACCCGCACCGAGCAGCCCGCCATCGAGCCTACCGGCTCGGCAACCGGCGTGCGGATCGAGCAGGTCGACCCGGCCAACCTGATCGTGGAAGACAACATCCGCCGCGAGACGGCCCTGTCCCGCTCGTTCCTGTCCAGCGTGCGCCAGCACGGCGTGATCGTGCCGATCCTGGCCCACCCCGACACCGAGGGGCAGATCGTCGTGCGCGACGGGCAGCGACGCACCCTGGCCGCGTGCGAGGTCGGCCTGACGTCCATTCCCGCCTACGTGGTGGACGCCGCCGACGAAGCCACCGTGCGGATCGTGCAGCAACTCATCACCAACGAGCACCGCGAAGCCCTCTCCGACGCCGACCGGGCCGAGGCGTGGCGACAGTTGGCCTTGGAGGGCATGAGCCCGACCAAGATCGCCCGCGCCACCGGAGCGAAGAAGGCCGTCGTGGAGGCCGGGATCGCGGTCGCCAGCAACGACCTCGGCACGACCGCCTTGGTCGAACACGACCTGACCCTGGACCAGGCGTTGGTGCTGATCGAGTTCGAGGACGACCCCGCCACCGTCACCGAACTACGCAAGATCGCCCAGACCAACCCCGGCAGCTTCGCCCACGTCGCCCAGCGACGCCGCGACGAGAAGGCCAC
>DASZUO010000245.1:0-1795 GCA_035547575.1 Amycolatopsis sp.
CGGGGTCTCGCCGCTGGCGTACCGGCGCACCTTCTCCCGCTTCTGACCGGCAACGCTACGGTTACCTTCATGCTCCGCCGCGGCACCGCCGGTGTTCTTCTGCTGACCCTGGCGTTCGTGTGCGGCTGCAGCGCGTCGCCCGACACGCGCGGCCCGCTGCCGGACGCGGGCTCGCTGGTGACCTCCGCCGCGGCCGGTTTCGACCGGGTCCGCGCGTTCCAGTTCGACTTCAGCGTGAGCGGCACCATCCCGGGACTCGACGTCCGGGAGGTCAAGGGCCAGGCGAGCCGCGACGGCGGGCCCTACGGGAGCGCAGGCGGGCAGGCCGACATGCAGCAGACCACCAACCGGTTCGAGGTGAGCTTCGCGATCGTCGGCGACAAGCTGCGGCTGACCAGGCAGAAGGGTGCGCCGACCGAGGAACCGGTGCCCGTGCGGTACAACCCGGTCGCGCTGCTCGACCCCGCGACGGGCCTGCCGAACCTGCTCCGCAGCGCGACGGGGCTCAAGACCGAGACGAGGGAAGACGTCAACGGCGTGGCGACTTACCGGGTCACCGGTGAGCTCGCGAAGGACGCGATCGCCGCCATCGTGCCCGCGATCCAGTCGGACGTCGACGTCAAGTTCTGGGTCACCCAGGCCGAGCCGCGCACCCTGGTGCGCGTGTGGATGCAGGTGCCGCCGCGTCAGCCGAACGAGGGCGCCGTGATGCTGGAACTCGCACTGTCCCCACCGAGCACCAGCAGCACGCCCGCCGGCTGATCAGGCCGAACAGTGCGTGTTCGGCGGCGGCAGCGTGCCGTCGACGAGGTAGGCGAGCCCGTCGACGTCGACGCACTGGTTGCCGTGCAGGAACGCCGTGTGCTGCGCCCCGTCGAAGGTGAGCAGGCCGGCACCCATCTCGTTCGCCAGGTTCACGCCGGACTGGTACGGCGTCACCGGGTCCTCGGTGCTGGAGATCACCAGCGGCGGCGGGATACCCGGCAGCGAGGGGCGGTGCGGGGCGGACGTGCCGGGCACCGGCCATGACGCGCAGACGTCGGCCTCGCCCTGGTCGGGACGGCCACCGCCGAGGAACGGCGCCGCGGCCAGCATGCGCTGGTGGGTTTCCGCGAGGGCGTCCTGATCCGGCTGGCGCGGCGTGTCCGCGCACCGGACCGCGTAATAGGAGTCCTGCAACGACGAGTAGTGCCCGTCCGGCCCGCGCTCGTAGTAGCTGTCGGCAAGCTGGAGCAGCACGCTGCCGTCACCGGTCTTCATGAGGTTCAACCCCGCGTTGAGCAACGGCCACGACTCCTGCGAGTACATGGCATCCAGAACCCCGGTCATCGCGTCGTCATAGGACAGCTTGCGGCCGTCCGCCGCCTGGGCCGGGGCAGTGAGCAGCGGGCGCGTCAGATCCCCGAACACGGCCGTCGCACGCGCCGGGTCCCGGCCCACCGCGCAGCCCGTGTGCTTGGCGCATGCCGCCGCGAACAGGCCGAACGCGCGGTTGAAACCCTGCCCCTGCGACACGAGCGAGTCACGCTCGGTCTGGGTGGGGTCGATGGCGCCGTCGAGGACGAGCGCACGGACGTTGCGCGGATACGCCTCGGCGTAGCTGTAGCCGATCTGGGTGCCGTAGGAGTAACCGAGATAGCTCAGCTTCGCGTCGCCGAGCGCGGCACGCAGCACGTCCAGGTCCTTCACGACGTCTCGCGTACCGATGTTGGCCAGCATGGCGGCTCCGTGCTCGGTGCGCTGCACGCACTTCGCCGCGAAATCCCTGGCGAAGGACGACCAGGCCGTCGCGGAT
>DASZUO010000246.1:0-6402 GCA_035547575.1 Amycolatopsis sp.
GCACGTTCTGGACGCGGCCGAGGTAGACGTTTCCGACGATCGAACCGCTGCCCTGCGACGTCACGAAGTGCTCGACCAGCACGCCGTCCTCGAGCACGCCGATCTGCGTGTTCTCGCCGCGCTCGGCGACGACCATCGTGCGCTCGACCGACTCGCGGCGGGCCAGGAACTCGGCTTCGGACAGGATCGGCGCGCGGCGGCGGCCCGCCTCGCGGCCGTCCCTCCGGCGCTGACGCTTGGCCTCGAGGCGAGTGGAGCCACGCACGCTGCGCACCCCGTCGCCCTGACTGCTTTTGGTGCTCTTGTCCGATTCGTTCTTGGTCTCGCGGACGTGGACGACGGTGTTCGCGGGGTCATCGCCACCGCTGCTGTCGGCCGAGTCGTCGTCGGAGCCCTTGCGACGGCGACGGCGACGACGGCGACGGTTCGTGGCCTCGGATTCGTCGGTGTCCTCGGAGTCCTCGGCCTCCGGCTTGGTCTCCTCCTCGGCCTTGTCCTCGTCGGACTCGTGCTCGGCAGTCTCCTCGTTCGAGCCTTCATCGCCGCCCTTGCCGCGGCCCCGGCCGCGACGGCCGCGACGTCGCCGCCGACGGCCGTCGGTGTCCTCGTCCTTGTCGCGCGGCTCGCGGGCTTCGGGCTCTTCTTCCTGCGTCGGCGCGGGAGCCGGGACCTCCTCGGCCTGCTCCGCGGACGGTTCGGGCGGCAGGAAGACGGGCGACGGGGCCGCGAAGACCGGCACGTGCACGAGCGGGCGCTCCGGCTCGGGCCGCGGCGTGGTGGGCTCCGGCGTGACCTGCGGCGTCGCAACGAACGGCGAGCTCGCGGGACGCGTGGCACGCCGGCGGGCGGGCCTGCCGCCAGAGGTACGGGCCTCTGCGGCCTCGCTCGCGGCGCGGGCACCGGGCTCGCCGGCGGTGGTGGCGGTGCTTGTGGTGCCGGATGCGTCGGCGGGCTGGTTCGCGGCGCGAGCCGCGGGCTCGCCGGCCGTGGTGCCGGAGGCGTCGGTGCGCTGGTTCGCGGCGCGAACTGGGGGCTCGCCGGCCGACGGGGCGGTGGCACCGGAGGTCGGCTGGACGGCAGAGCTGCGCTCGGGCTGGTCGGGGGCGCCCGTGGCGGGCTTGGTGGCGACGTCGCCAGTGGGCCGGTCGGCTGCGTCAGCCGCCGTCTGGGCTGTGCTGCCGGTGGACTGGGTGGCGGGCGACTCTGCGGGCTGACCAGCCACGTCGGTGGTGCGCTGGGTGGTTGGCCTGTCGGCAGCCTGGGTCTCCGGTGTGGCGGGCGACTCCGTGACAACGCCACCTCGTGCGGGTTCGCTCGGCGCCGCGGGAGGTGTGGCGGTCAGGGCCTCCGCGACCCTGATCGCGACCTCGCGCGGCACGCTCGACTGCGCGCTGCGCGCCGTCTCACCCAGTTCGGTCAGTTTGGCCAGCACGTCGCGGCTGTTCGAGCCGAGCAGCTTCGCCAGTGCGTGCACCCGCACCCGTGGCGGAAGTTCGCCCAGCGGGTTCGTGGATGCGCCAATGCTCCCGCCGGTGGTGCCGGCGGGCGTGTCCTCGTTCGACATTTATCTCCTCCGCCCCCGGGCGCGTCTACCAGCCACATGCTGGAAGGACGCGGCCGCGCAGGGGCCACCTTCCTGTCCTGTTCCGCCGCGGTGGTCACCGCCGACGGGAATCCTGTGCCTCTCTCACCACGACGACGCCGAGTTTCCGGCGGTCGCCGCAGCAGGTCCGCTCGGTCACGTGCCGATCGGGCCGACGGCGTCCCACTCCGCCTCCCACATCGTCGAGCCACCCACCGGGCGGCGACGACGTGGTGCTCTTCCCGCACGTCACCGGGCCTCCGGGCCGGTACGCACCGCATAGGGCGGGCGTCCCGGGCATGGTGGCCAATTCGAGTATCCCACACGAGGCGCCAACAGCCGCGCGCTCTCCTCCGGGCGAGCCGTTCTCCCCGCTCAGGCGGGGCGAGCCGCCGCGCGGGGAGCACGCGCGGTCACTGGAAGCGCCGCGAGCGAAGTCGCCGTCAGCGGAGTAGCAGGTGGGTGATGCGGCGCGCGGCGGCCCAGACTCCCAGGGCAGCCATGGCGAGCAGGTACGCGAGGTGACCCAGCATGCCCCAGCTCAAAGCACCCACCGCCAGCTCGCGCATGAGTTCGATGCCGTGGTACAGGGGGAAGCACTGGACGATCACTTGCAGTGCGGGCGGGTACACCGACAGCGGGTAGAACGTCGTGGAGAACAGGAACAGCGGCATCACCGCTAGCTGGATGAAGTCGAACTGCGACGGGGACCGCAGGAACGTCGCGCACGTCATGCCGATCGCGGCGAAGGCGAAGGCGACCAGCACCGCCACGGGCACGAGCAGCAGCGCCCACGCAGACGTCACCAAGCCCATCGCGAGCATCACGGCGAAGAAAGCCACCGCGTACATGCCGCCGCGCAGCACCGCCCACGAGATCTCCCCTACGGCGATGTCCAGTGGGCCGATCGGGGTGGCGAGCATCGCGTCGTAGGTCTTGGCGTAGCGGAACTTGAAGAAGATGTTGAACGTGGAGTCGAAAATCGCCCCGTTCATCGCCGACGAGGCGAGCAGGGCGGGCGCCACGAAAGCCACGTAGCTCATAGGCCTGCCGTCCGGGCCCGTGACCTCGCTCACCAGTTTGCCGAAGCCGATCTGGAAAGCCACCAGATAGAACAGCGGTTCGAAGACTCCGGACACGAACACCAGCCACATCCGGGAGTACGCGAGCGCCGACCGCTCCACGAGCTTGCTCGCCCGCCCCGAGTACAGGCTCGGGGGCAGGACGCGCAACAACAGCCCGGTGCGGGGCGACTGGTCGAGCACGCTCATCAAGCCACCAGCCGACGGTAGAAGTACTCGCGGGCCAGCCACGCGCCGACGGCGAAGAGCGCGGCCAGAAAGGCGAAATGACCGGCCATCGCCCACGTGCCCACGCCGCCGAGCGTCACTCCGCGCGCCAGCTGGTTGCCGTGCCACAGTGGGGAGATCCACGCCAGCCAGCGCAGCGCGACGGGGATCTGCTCGATCGGGAAGAACGTGCCCGCGAACAACGTCATGGGCATCACGACGAACCGGAACAAGGCGTTGAACCGCACGCCTTCGTCGTGGGTCGTCGCCGCGAACGCCGTGACCGGGGCGGCGCAGGCGAGTCCGGTGACAACGCCGACGAGCACGACGGCGATGGCGCCCGCGTTGCGCCATGCGCCGAACGCGAGGGCGACGAGGGCGTACACGGTGCCGGACATCAGCAGGCGCAGCGACACCCACGCGAAATGCCCGCCCAGCACCTGTCCCGGCGTGATCGGCGTGGCGGTGACGGCGAGATAGTCCTTCTGCCACTTGAATCCCGACAGTACTGGGTACGTGGACTCCCCCACCGCGAACTGCATGGCCGCCGCGACGAGCAGCGCCGGCGCGATGTACTGCAGGTACGGCAGTCCGTTCGTGGCCGGGCCCTGCCGGACCTGTGACCCGAAACCGAGCCCCATCGCGGCGAGGAAGAACAGCGGCTGCAGCCCCGAGGAGTACAGATTGGACTTCCAGTACCGCCGGTACCACGCCCAGCTGCCCTCGACCCGCAGCCAGGCCGCGCGCCAGGACCCGACGACCCTGCCCGTCGATGCGACCATCAATCCACCAGCGTCCGTCCGGTCAGCCGCAGGAAAACGTCCTCGAGGCTGCTGCGCCGCACGAGGCTCGACACCGGCCGCACGCCCCGCGCGTGCACCTGCTCGAGCGCGGACTCCCCCGCCGCCGTGTACAGCAGGATCCGGTCCGGCAGCACCTCGACGCGGTCGGCGAGATCGGACACGGCGTCGACGCGAGCCTGTTCCCCTGGCAGGAAACGGAGTTCGAGCACCTCGCGGGTGGAGAACCGGGCGATCAGATCCGCCGGGGAACCCTCCGCGACGATCCGCCCGTGATCCATCACGACGAGCCGGTCGCACAACTGCTCTGCCTCGTCCATGTAGTGCGTGGTGACGATGAGCGTGACGCCCTGCGCCTTGAGCCGGAACAGCCTGTCCCACACCAGGTGCCGCGCCTGCGGGTCGAGACCGGTGGTGGGCTCGTCGAGCAGCAGCAACTCCGGATCGTTGACCAGCGACCGTGCGATGGTGAGGCGGCGTTTCATGCCGCCGGAGAGCGGCTCGACCTCGGCCTCGGCGCGGTCGGTCAGCTGCGCGAACTCCAGCAGTTCGGCGGCCTTGCGGCGGACCTGCGCGCGGGACAGTCCGAAGTAGCGGCCGTACACCTGCAGGTTCTGCCGGACGGTCAGTTCGGTGTCGAGGTTGTCCTGCTGCGGCACGACACCGAGGCGTGCGCGGATGCGCGGGCCCGACACGTCGGGGTCCATGCCCAGCACCCGCAGATCGCCGTCGGTGCGCGGGGACACGCACGCGACCATGCGCATGGTGGAGGACTTGCCGGCGCCGTTGGGGCCGAGAAAGCCGAACGCCTCCCCGCGCCGGACCTCGACGTCGATCCCCCGGACGGCCTCGAACGCACCGAAGCGCTTCGTGAGCGCCTTGGCCTGGACCATCGTCGGTTCTTCGTCCACGTTCTGCACACTAGGACGAGGCACCGACAGTTTCGACCGGTTTAGTGCACGGTGCCGGGCACGACGATCGCGTCGCGCCCGGCATCGGGGTCAGCTCACAGGTCGGGGAACCAGAGTTTGAGCTCCCGCTCGGCCGACTCCGCCGAGTCCGAGCCATGCACCAGGTTGTACTGGGTCTCCAGCGCGTAGTCGCCACGCAGCGTGCCAGGGGTGGCCTTCTCGACCGGGTCGGTGCCTCCGGCGAGCTGGCGGAACGCCGTGATGGCACGCGGTCCCTCGACGGCGAGCGCGACGACCGGGCCGGAGGTGATGAACTCCAGCAGGTCGCCGAAGAACGGCTTGTCCTTGTGCTCGGCGTAGTGCTCCTCGGCGACCGAACGCGCCACGGTGCGCAGCTCCAGCGCGGCCAGTGTCAGGCCCTTGCGCTCGATGCGCGAGATGACCTCACCGACGAGACCGCGCTTCACGCCATCGGGCTTGACCAGGACCAGCGTGCGTTCACTCACGACGTTCGTTACCTCTCGGTTTCAATGCTGACGGTGTGAGAAGGGTAACCGGCTCACGTGTGGTCGGGTCGCAGGGTGGTGAGCCGCGGGCCCCGACTCACTGCTGCTGGCTCGGCAGCGTGCCGGCGGCCATCCGGCGCGCCACGTCACGGCGTAGCCACAGCGCCCAGAGCCAGAACGCCAGGAACAGCGCGCCGATCACGGCGATCGCGGGCAGTGCGACGGCGAACGCGATCAGCACGACCTGCAGCGCGAGGATGACCGGCACGATCCACGGCCGCCGCAGCAGGCCGCAGCACACCACGAGCACGACCGCCACGGCGATCACCGTCCAGCCCTTGCCGGTGCCGACACCACCGCCGAGCCGGGCGATCACCGGTATCGCGAGCCCGACCGTGATGGCTTCCATGATCAGCGCACCGGCCATCACGCCGCGGAAAGACTTCATCGGATCCTTCGCCGGCGGCCGGATCGCGTTCTCCGCCGCGGGGCGGGGGCCTTGCTCGGTCATGCGGGTTCCCTCCCGAAGAGAGTGCGGGCCTCGCCTGCCGTCACGACCGAACCGGTGACCAGCACGCCACCGCCGGCCAGCGGCTCGTCACCGTCGCCTGCCTCCTCGACCAGCGCGACGGCGGTCTCCACCGCGGCGTCCAGTGCTGGCTCGGCGACCACGCGATCCTCGCCGAAGATCGACAGCGCCAGCTCGTTCAGCTCGGTCAGCGGCATCGCCCGCGGCGAACCGTTGGTGGTGACCACGATCTCCGACACGACCGGTTCGAGCGCCTCCAGGATGCCGCGCGCGTCCTTGTCCGCCATCACGCCGACGACCGCGACGAGCTTGCGGAACGCGAACTCCTCGCTGATCGTCGTGGCCAGCGCCCGCGCGCCGTGCGGGTTGTGCGCCGCGTCGAGCAGCACCGCCGGCGCCGCGCGGACACGTTCCAGCCTGCCGGGCGTCTCCACCTCGGCGAACGCCTCGCGCACGGCGTCGATCACCAGCTGACGGTCCTTGCCCGCGCCGAAGAACGCCTCGACCGCGGCGAGCGCGAGCGCCGCGTTGTTCGCCTGGTGCACGCCGTGCAGCGGCAGGAAGATCTCGTCGTACACGCCGCCGAGCCCTTGCAGGCTCAGCATCTGCCCGCCGACGGCGATCTCCCGCCGCACCACACCGAACTCGCTGCCCGCCCGCGCGACGGTGGCGTCCACCTCGACGGCGCGTTCGAGCAGCACGCGCTGCACCTCGGGCTCCTGCTCGGCGATGACCGCGACGGCACCGGGCTTGATGATGCCCGCCTTCTCGCCCGCGATCTTGGT
>DASZUO010000247.1:0-6223 GCA_035547575.1 Amycolatopsis sp.
CGGTACTTCAGCGGCAAGGACGAGTTGCTGCGGGCGGTGCTCGCGCGCGGCACCGACCGGGTGCACAGCTACCTCGAGCACCGGGTCGCGAAAGCGGCCGGGCCGGCCGAGCAGATCGAGGCGTGGATCCGGGGCGTGCTCGCGCAGGTCATCGACCAGACCGCGGCCCGCCAGAGCCGGGCGATCAGCAGCAATCTCGGGGAACGGGCCGCCGCCGAGGCCGGCGCGGGTGGTCTGGACAGCGTGCGGGACCTCCTGCGCGCGGCCATCCGGGCCGCCGGGAGCAGGCAGGTGGACCTCGACACCGGCGCCGTCTTCGATCTCACCTTCGCCGTGCTCCGGCGGCATGCCCAGGACGGCACCTCGCCGTCCCCCGCGGAGTGCACCCACCTCGTGCGGTTCTGCCTTGCCGCCGTTGGCATCGCCGCCGCCTGACCGGCAGCGGGCGCACCAACGCCGCCGCAGCTTCACGCACGCTTACCGGCAGGCTTATGGTAAGGTTCACGGCAAATCCCTCGGAGCGGAGGACGTGGCATGCCGGCACCTCTCGTCGTGGAGCGTCTTGGGCACGTGAGCGCCTGCACGCATTCGGCCGGCGGGGAGCTGAACCTGCAGCAGGACGTCTTCGGTGCGCGGGTGTTCCGGCAGTTCGACGACGACCGGGCCGGCAGCCGGAACGCGCTGGCCCTCATCGGCAGCACCTGTGTCGAGACGGTGACGCCGACCGCGCCGGACGGTCCGGCCGCGCGCCTGCTCCGTGATCGCGGCCCGGGTTGGCACTCGCTGGAGTGGACGGTGCCCTCGCTGCCGGACGCCGTCACCACGCTGCACGAGCACGGTGTCGGCGTCGTGGAGCAGACCGGCACCTACGCCGTCGCCGACCCGCGGGACCTGCACGGGCTGCCGCTCGCGGTCAGCGACCGCCGCTTCGACCAGGACGACCGCGACCTCCCGGGCTGGGAGCCGGCCTTCTGGTCGGACGAGCATCCCCTCGGCATCGTCGGCGCGACCGTGTACGTCGCCGTGCCCGCGCCCGAGAAGGCGGCGGCCGGCCTCGCCGCGCTGGTGGGCCGGGAGCCCTACGCCGTCGACCGGACGCACCTGAACGTCGCCGGGCACGGCGTGCGGTTCGCCGACCACGCCGTCGAGTTCGTCGGCTCCGCGACGCACGCGAAGGGCGATCTCGTCGGCGGATTCCTCGCCGAGCGCGGGGAGTGGATCTTCTGCCTGAGCTTCACCGTGCGCGACCTGCTTGCGGCGCGGGCGTTCCTCGTCGGAATGGACGTCCGGTTCGAGCAGTTCGGCCGCCACACACTCCTGCTCGCCCCGGCCACCGCGGGCGGCGCACGCATCGAACTGACCGACGTCAGCTGAAGTCCGCTGACGCGAAAGGAAGTGGAGAACAGGATGCTGCCAACTGATGTCCAGATCGTCTCGGTGGACGATCACGTCATCGAGCACCCGAACGTCTGGACCGACCGGCTGCCCGCCAAGTACCAGGACGTGGCCCCGCGGATCGTGCGCCAGCCGGACGGCAACGACGCGTGGGTCTACGAAGGCGCGGTGGCGGGCAACTTCGCGCTGAACGCGGTGGCAGGCAAGGATCCCAGGGACTACGGGCTCGACCCGCGCCGCTACGACGACATGCTGCCCGGCTGCCACCACATCCATGACCGCATCAAGGACATGGACCTCGAAGGTGTCTGGGCGCAGTTGTGCTTCCCCAACATGGGCGGCTTCGCCGGCAGCACGTTCGCCAAGAACACGAAGGACTGGGACCTGGCGAACCTGTGCATCAAGGCCTACAACGACTTCATCCTCGACGAGTGGTGCGCGGCATATCCCGACCGGCAGATCCCGCTGGTCATGGTGCCGTACTGGAACGTCGAGCAGAGCGTCGCCGAGATCGAGCGCACCGCGGCGAAGGGCGCGAAGAGCATCACGTTCCCGGAACTGCCGGACCGCGTCGGGTTGCCGTCGTGGCACAGCGACCACTGGGACCCGGTGCTCGCGGCGGCCGCCGAGGCCGGCCTGCCGATCTCGCTGCACTTCGGATCCGGTGGTGTGCCGCAGGTTTCGCCCGAGGCGATGACCACGAACTTCACCATCGCGATCTCGGTGTACGCGCTGAACTCCGCGACCGCGATGGCGGAACTGCTGCTGTCGCCGGTGTTCCACAAGCACCCGGACCTCAAGATCGCGCTGTCCGAGGGCGGCATCGGCTGGATGCCCTACATGCTCGAGCGCATCGACTACGTGTGGGAACGGCACCGCTGGTACAACGACGTCAACAAGGAGGTCCGGCCCTCGGAGCTGTTCAACGGCCACATCTACGGCTGCTTCATCTCCGACAACGCCGGCGTCGAGGCGCGCCACCTGATCGGTGTCGAGAACATCATGTTCGAAAGCGACTACCCGCACTCGGACAGCCAGTGGCCGCACACCCGCAAGGTGCTCGAGAACGTCATGGCCGACGTGCCGGACCACGAGGTCCGGCTGATGGTGGAAGATAACGCCCGCAAGCTGTACAACTTCCCGCGCGCCGGCGCCTGACGCACCGGCCCGGCGCATTCGAGAAAGGACAACGATGTCCGGATCTGATGAGCCCATCGACCTGCGGATAGACGTCACCGAGGCGGCCGGCATCGGGATGCCGGCCGTCACGGCCGCGACGGTCTACCTGCCCGAGCCGGACGCGCTCGCCGATCCGCCCGTGGTGGCCTTCGCGTTTCCCGGCGGCGGCTACAGCCGCGGGTACTACGGGTTCGACATGCCGGACAGTGCCGGCCAGGGCGGCCAGGCGCGGTGGCACACCCGGCAGGGCTGGATCTTCGTCGCGTGCGACCACCTCGGTTTCGGGGACGCGACCGTCGCCCCGCCGGGCGTGCTCGACTACGACAACATCGCACGGGGCAACCTGGCCACCGTCGAGCACGTCACCGAACTGCTCCGGACCGGTGGGCTCGCCGACGGGTTCCCGCCGGTGGCCGACCCGGTCCGGCTCGGCATAGGCCAGTCCATGGGCGGGTGCTTCACCATCGCGCTGCAGGGACAGCACCGCGTCTTCGACGGCGTCGCGATCCTCGGCTACAGCGCGATCCACACGGTCGTGCCGAGCCGACCGGGGACACCGGAAATCCCGTGGCCGTGGCTGCTGCGCGGCAGCGATCCGCACGCGCCCAAGCCGCTCAACGTGGCGGGCCTGGCGGCCGCCACCGCCGCGGCGGCCGCCGCACCGCCGCCGACCGAGCACCCGTTCACGTGGGCCTTCCACTGGGACGACGAGCCCGCCGACGTCGTCGCGACCGACATGGCCGCCAACGCCGAGTCCTTCGAGGGACCGCTGCCCTCGTGGCGTTCGGCGACCATTCCGGACTGCGGCAGCTACATGGTGGCCCCGGGGACGGTGGCGACGGAGGCGGCCGCGATCGACGTGCCGGTGCTGGTGGCGGTGGGGGAGCGCGACGTGGTGCCGAACCCGTCGCTGGAACCGTTCGCCTACAAGAGCACGCCGGACATCACGGTCTACCGGTGCCCGCGCATGGCGCACATGCACAACTTCGCCCACACGCGTTTCGACTTCTGGCGCCGCATCCATTCCTGGGGCGACGCCGTCCGCCGGTCGGCGCGGACCGAGGTGCCGGAGCAACCCGCCCCGGAACCTCAGTCCGCCTGACCCACCGTGCTCGGGCAGCCGCTTTCTGTGGGAGCCGAAGGTGGCCTTCGGCGCCTATTCGGCACCCAAGGCCACCTTCGGCTCCTCGCTTACAGGGAAATGCCGACGAGCTTGGTGTCGAGGTACTCCTCGATACCTTGCGGGCCGCCCTCGCGGCCGAGTCCACTTTGCTTGGTGCCGCCGAACGGGGCGGCCGCACTGGTCGGGTTGATGTCGTTGATCCCGACGATGCCGAAGCGCAGCGCCTCGCTGACCCGGAACGCGCGGGAGAGGTTCTCCGTGTAGAGGTACGCCGCGAGGCCGTAGGTGGTGTCGTTGGCCATCCGGATCGCCTCGTCCTCGTCGTCGAAGGCGATCACCGGGGCGATCGGGCCGAACGTCTCCTCGTAGTAGATGTCCATTTCGGGCGTCACGTTCGCCAGCACGGTCGGGGCGAAGAACTTGCCGTCCGCCAGGCCCCCGTCGGTGAGCCGCTCGCCGCCGGCGAGGACCTTGGCGCCGTGCTCGGCGGCGTTGGTCACCTGCCGCTGCATCTTGGCCATGGCCGCGTCGTCGATCAGCGGGCCGATCGTGACGTTCTTGTCGAGACCGCTGCCCGCCCGCATTCCGTTCACCCGCTGCACGAGTACACCGAGGAAGTCGTCGACCAGTTCCCGCTGCACGAACACGCGGTTCGGGCTGATGCAGGCCTGCCCGGTGTTGAGGAACTTGACCAGGCTCAGCCCCTTCGCTGCGCGCTCGGGGTCGGAGTCGCCGAAGACCAGGAACGGCGCGTGGCCACCGAGTTCGAGCGACACCCGCTTGACCGTCTTCGCCGCCTTGGCGCCGAGCATCATGCCGACCTCGGTGGAGCCGGTGAACGTCAGCTTCCGCACGGCCGGGTCGTCGAGCATCACGTCAGCGACCGGGCCGGGGTCGCTCGTGGTGACCAGGTTGACCACACCGGCAGGCACCCCGGCGTCGTGCAGCGCCTGGAAAACCGCGACGGCGCAGAGCGGGGTCTGTTCGGCGGGCTTGAGTACGATCGTGCACCCCGCGGCGATCGCCGGTGCGACCTTGCGGGTGATCATCGACATCGGGTAGTTCCACGGCGTGATGGCCGCGACCACGCCGACGGGCTGGCGCATGGTCAGGAACCGGTGCCCGGCGCGCGAACTGGGGATGGTCGAGCCGTAGACGCGTTTGGCCTCCTCGGCGTACCAGCTCAGGAAGTCCGCCGCGTAGCGCACCTCGTTGCGGGCGGCCTTCAGCGGCTTGCCCTGCTCCTTGGTCATGAGGACGGCAAGGTCCTCCGCGCGCTCGAGCATCAGGGCGTGCGCGCGCTCGAGGTAGCCCGCCCGCTCGTAGGCGGTGCTGCGGGACCACGACTCGAATGCCTGGGTGGCCGCGTCGACGGCGCGCCGGGCGTCCGCCGCCGATCCGTCCGAGGCCGCGCCGAGCGACGAGCCGTCGGCCGGGTTGCTCACGTCGAACTCGCCGCCGGATTCGGCGGCCCGCCATTCGCCGCCGAGATAGATCGTCGTCGCGGGCTGATCGGTCATGGGGCAGCTCCTCCTCGCACTCAGCTGTGTCCACAACCATACATTGACCGATACGGTAAGAGCTACAGTATGATCTATTGAAAACCACCTTCCTACCGGCGGGACCTTGCACCGATCGGAGACGTGTATGACCATCGAGGGCAAGCGTGCGCCGTTGTTCGTGCCGGAGCTGACGGAGGAGTGGGATGGTCACCTCGCGTCGGCGGATCCACTCCGCTTTCCCCGTTACGACGCGCCGGAGCCCGGGGACGAGTCCGTCCGAACGGGAATCGCCGACCATCCGCGCGGTCCGGTCGCGGTGATCGAGTGCCGGTTCGATCATCACGGGGGCACGATGGGAGTCGCGGCCGGAGAGCGGATCGTGCGTGCCTTCGACCGGGCTCGTGAGGCACGGCTGCCGGTGGCCGCGTTCGTCGCGAGCGGTGGCGCGCGGCTGCAGGAGGGCATGATCGCCCTGACCCAGATGGCGCGTACCTCGAGTGCCGTCCACCGCTTCCGGGCGGCGGGCTTGCCGTTCGTCGCGGTGCTGCGGCCGCACACCACCGGCGGCGTCTACGCTTCCTGGGCCTCGCTCGCCGACTTCCTCGCGGCCGAGCCCGGGGCCACGATCGGCTTCGGTGGTCCACGGGTGGTGGCTCAGGTGACGGGTTCCCTCCCGCCCGCCGACTCGCACACCGCCGAGGCGGCCTATGCCCAGGGCCGGGTCGACGCGCTGGTCGAGCCGCACGCGCAGTGGGCGTGGGTGTGTGACGTGATCCACGGTCCAGGCGCGGCGAGCAGGCTGCCGGCCGGATCTCGCCGTCCGGCGGCCGTGCGCCCGGTACCCGACGACGCCTGGGCCGCCGTCCTCCACGCTCGCGACCCGCGTCGTCCCTCAGGACTGGACTGGGCCGCGCTGCTGACCGAGGGCTGGGCGGAACTGCGCGGCGCGGACCCGGCGGTGCGCGCCGGCGTGGCCACCATCGCGGGACGGCGTGTCGTCGTCGTCGCGATGGACCGGCACGCC
>DASZUO010000248.1:0-30971 GCA_035547575.1 Amycolatopsis sp.
TCGGAGTACGCGAAGGCGCTCGCCGAGGAACTCGCCGGCGAGCATCGTGATCTCGTCGTGGCCGTGATGGCGAAGGCCGTGCGGCCGGGCAAGGTGTTCATCGACTGGAGCCAGAACAACCCGGCGAAGACGACCGTCGCCCCGTACTCGCTGCGTGGCCGCGAGCAGCCGACGGTGTCCACGCCGGTCACCTGGGACGAGGTCGAGCAATGCCGCCGGGTGGCGGACCTGAGTTTCACCTCGGACGAGGTCCTCGACCGCGTGGACGAGTTCGGGGACCTTTTCGCGCTGGAGAACCGAGTCGCGCTTGCCCGCGCCGGCAAATAACCGGCTCATCGCATTTTGCGCTGCTTGGCATTGAAGCGTGCCTTCTTCTGACGGTTCCCGCACGTGTTCATGTCACACCATTTGCGGGTGCGACTCTGGCTGGTGTCGAAGAAGGCGGCCCGGCAGGTCGGCGATGCGCACAAGGCCAACTTTCCGTCTCGTTCGCCCGCGATGATGCTGATCGCGTCGGCGGCGATCACGCCGAGCGCGTCTTCCACGCGGGAAGCCGAGCTGAGCCGCCATCGCCGCTTGCCCTCGGGCGTCAGGACAGCCGCGGCCCGACCGTGAACGCTGCAGTCATTGATGACTTTGACAGCAGACGCAGGGAGAGCGTCCTGAATCGCGGCCGCTGTCGCGGCGGCGTGAATCGACTCCCTGAGTTCCCGAGCGAGGTCGAGCTGGGCGGCGGTGCAGGAGTCCACGGCGAGGCCGTTCACTGCCAGCCAGTCGACGAGCCGGTGCGGCGTGGGAATGCGCTCCACGGCGTCGCCATGACGCTCCGTCAGAGTCGCCGTGAAGCTCGTCGCCAGCACGCTACCGAGGCGGAAGTCAGGGAACCCAGCAGGCATGGAACCACCTTAGCCGGTTGCGCGCCGGCATGAAGACGTGCTAGAACCGTCTTAGCCGGTTCCGCGATGGTCGGGAGGTCTCATGCCCCGTTCAACCAGCGACGTGCAGGCATTTGAAGCCCACGCGACGAACGCTGACCTCGACGATCTGCGCGCGCGGCTGGCCGCGGCGCGGCTGCCGGAGGCCGAGACGGTCTATCGCGCCGCGCCCGACCCTCGCCGATGGGATCAGGGCGTTCCCCTCGCCGACCTCATCGATGTCGTGAACTACTGGCGTACCGGGTACGACTGGCGGTCGTTCGAGGCGCGCCTCAACCGGATCGGCCAGTTCCGCACGACCATTGACGATCTGGGAATCCACTTCCTGCACCGCCGATCCGCGCGCGCGGATGCCACTCCCCTGATCGTGACGCACGGCTGGCCAGGCAGCATTGCCGAGTTCATCGACGTAGTAGACGAGCTGGCGGATCCGGAAGACGCAAGCGCTCCGGCGTTTCACGTCGTGGTCCCGTCGCTGCCCGGCTTCGGTTACAGCGACAAGCCGGCCACCACCGGGTGGGGAACCGAGAAGATCGCGGCCGCATGGGTGGAACTGATGGGAAGGCTCGGCTACGGCAAGTTCGCGGCCCACGGCGGCGACTGGGGAGGGAATATCACCACGGTGCTCGGCGGCAGGTTCCCGGCGCACGTTCTCGGTATCCACACCACGTTCGCGGCGGCTCCACCCGGGTTGACCACGGACGGGCTGACGGCCCTCGAGCGCAAGTGGGCCCAGGAGACCCGCGATTTCTACGAGGGCCCGCACGGGGCGTACGCGAAGCAGCAGGCGACCCGCCCACAGACCATCGGCTACTCGCTCGTCGACTCACCGGTCGGGCTGCTCGCCTGGATCCTTGACAAGTTCGCCGAGTGGTCGGACACCGAAGACAGCCCGTTCGAGACGATTTCCAGAGACAGGGTTCTTGACGACGTCACCCTGTATTGGCTGACGCGGAGCGGCGCGTCGGCGGCCCGCATCTACTACGAAAGCCACGACTCGGTCGATCCCGAACTTCGGGTCGACGTCCCGTCCGCAATCACCATGTATCCCCGCGACATCGAGAAGTGCCCGCGCCCCTGGGCGCAGGCGCGCTACCGGCAGATCGTCCGATGGTCCTCGCCCGAAATCGGGGGACATTTCCCCTCGCTGGAGGTTCCCGAGTATTTCGTCAAGGACCTACAAGAAGGCCTCGCGGCAGTGCTGGCCGCCAATCGGTGAACCTTCGCAAGTCGCTAGGGTTCTCGTCGGCGACCTCTTGGGCGCACGCCTGGTGATCGTGCGAGACACGCTGAGTGAGCACGCGAGCTGGGACGAGCGCCGCGACCTGCTGGAAAGGGTCCTCGGTGGACTACGGAGACTTCGACAGAGACCACGACGCCGGCGTCACGTCGGCGAAGATCATCATCGCGGGCGGGTTCGGCTCGGGCAAGACGACGCTCGTCGGCACCCTCTCCGAGATCATCCCGCTGCGCACCGAGGCCGTGATGACCGCGGCGAGCATCGGGGTCGACGAGACCGTGGCGGTACCAGGCAAGACGTCCACGACCGTCGCGATGGACTTCGGGCGGATCACGCTCGGCAAGGACCTGGTGCTCTACCTGTTCGGCACGCCGGGCCAGCACCGGTTCTGGTTCATGTGGGACGACCTGGCGCACGGCGCGATCGGCGCGATCGTCCTCGTCGACACCCGGCGGCTCGCGGACTGCTTCGCGGCGATCGACTACTTCGAGTCGCGCGCGCTCCCGTTCGTCGTCGCCATCAACCGGTTCGAGAACACCCACCAGCACCCGCCCGAGGACGTGCGCGCTGCGCTCGCGCTCGGCCCGGGGATCCCGGTCATCCCCTGCGACGCCCGGTCCCCGGAATCGGCGAAGCGGGCGCTGATCGCCGCCACCGAGCACGCCATGGCCCGGCTGCAAGCCGGCGTGCTGTGAGCTGAGGAGTACCCAGGCTCGCGTGCACCTGGCAGGCGCGCTACGCGATGACCGGCCGCGGGCGGCGCCGGCGTGGCGCGCGCTACGACCTCGCGCCCACGGCGCTCTCCACGGTGCTGTCGATCGCCGCGATGTTCGGCGGGGCTGGACAGGCTCGTCCCCCGGCTTCGCCGCGGGCCTGGTGATGGACGCGGCCGTGCTGGTGCATCTGGACCCCCGGCCGCCGACCAGTCCGGCAGTGAGGTTTCCTCGTTCCTGTTCTCGGGACCCCAGCACGGCAAGTCAGCGCGTCGCGGGGAGGATGCGGCCGCGGACCTCGCCGAAGCCGATGCGGCCGGCGTCTGCGCCAGGGGCGGTCGCGGTGATCGCCACCTCGTCGCCGTCCAGCAGGAACGACCGGTCCTCGCCGCCGACCCGGACCGGCTCGGCGCCGCCCCACGTCAGCTCGATGAACGCACCCCGCTCGGTCTTGGCCGGCCCCGAGATCGTGCCCGACGCATACAGGTCGCCGGTGCGGATCGACGCGCCGTTGACAGTCAGGTGGGCCAGCATCTGCGCAGGCGACCAGTACATCTGGCGGTACGGCGGGCGCAGTACCTCATGCCCGTTCCAGCTCACCGACAGGTCGATGTCAAGCCCCCACGGCTCGCGTTCGTCCAGGTAGGGCAACGGTTTCGGGTCCTGCCGCGGCGTCGGCACGCGCGCCGCCTCCAGCGCGAGCAGCGGCACCACACACGGCGAGATCGAGGTCGCGAAGCTCTTGCCGAGGAACGGCCCGAGCGGCACGTATTCCCAGGCCTGGATGTCGCGGGCCGACCAGTCGTTGAGCAACACCACGCCGAACACGTGCCGCGCGAAGTCGCCGATCGGGACCGGGACGCCCAGCGTCGACCCGGTGCCGACGACGAACCCGAGTTCCGCCTCGATGTCCAGACGACGGCACTCGCCGAAGGCCGGGGCGTCGTCCTCGGGCGCCTTGCGCTGCCCGCACGGCCGCACGATGTCGGTGCCCGACACCACGATGGTCCCGGCACGGCCGTGATAGGCGACCGGCAGGTGCTTCCAGTTCGGCATGAGCGGCTCGCCCCCCGGCCGGAACAACCGGCCCAGGTTGGTCGCGTGGTGCTCGGACGCATAGAAGTCCACGTAGTCGGCGACCTCGATCGGCAGGTGCGGCGTCACGTCCGTGACGGCGTGCACCGCCGCGTCCGGCACGTCGCCGTAGACCAGGTCGGTGATCCGCCGCCGGACCTCGACCCACCGGTCGTAGCCCTGCGCCATGAACGCGTTCAGACTGGGCCGCGCGAACACGTCGTCCCCGAGCGCCACCGCGAGGTCGACCACCGAGTCGGCGACGCGCACACCCACCCGTGGCGCGCCGCCCGGTGCCGAGAACACGCCGTAGGGCAGGTTCGCCGTCCCGAACAGCGATTCAGCGGGAATGTCGATCCGCACGCCGCGACTCTATCCTCGGTACACCATTTCCCGCTCGGAGCCGTAGCGGGCGGCCGGGGTGAAACCGGTGCGGCGGTACAGGTTTTCGGCCGGGTGGTTGCCTTCGAGGACGCGGAGCATCACCCGGCGCTCGCCCGCCCAGCGGACCACCGCGCGCAGCAACTCGTCTCCCACGCCCCGGCCGCGGGCGAACGGGGCGACGTAGAGCGACAGCACCTGCACCACGCCCTGCTCGTGCAGCTTGCCGCTCACGATGCCGGCCGGTTTCCAGTCATAGGTGGCCAACAGGTTGAGGTCCACGTCAGCCAGCCGTGCCCGCCAACGTTCCTCGACGTCACCGGCGCCCTGCCAGTCCGCGAGTCGCGTGCCGAACGCGTGCGGTGCCTCGGCGAGCGCGGCCAGCCGCATCTCGCGCCACTCGGCCCAGTCGTCGGCCGACAGAGTCCGCAAGGCGATCACGCACCCACTGTGACCGAGCCGCGCACCGCCCGCAAAAGGATTTCCCTCACACCAGTCTTCTGACTAAGGTCAGAGAATGGACGTGGCACAGGTGCGCAGCTTCAACCGGACCGTGACGCAGCGGGCCGGGGCGCTCGACGACGAGTACCTCACCCGCGACCGGTCACTCGGCCAGTCGCGCGTGTTGTGGGAGATCGGCGCCGAGGGCATGGACGTGCGCACGCTGCGGGCGCGGCTCGATCTCGACTCCGGCTACCTGAGCCGGCTGTTGCGCTCGCTCGAGACCGCCGGACTGGTGACGGTCGAGGCGAACCCGGCCGACGGGCGCGTGCGCACGGCGCGGCTCACCGAGGCCGGACTGGCGGAGCGGGCCGAACTGGACCGGCTGTCCGACGAGGCGGCCGCGTCGATCCTGCACCCGCTGAGCGAGCGGCAACGCAACCGCCTCGTGGCGGCGATGGCCGAGGTCGAGCGCCTGCTGGTCGCGTCGTCGGTGCGGATCGCGCCGTGCGACCCGCGCCATCCGGACGCCCGCTTCTGCCTCGCGACCTACTTCGCCGAACTGGCCCGGCGTTTCGAGGACGGCTACGACCCCGGCGAGGCCCTACCGGTCGAGGACGATGAGGTGACGCCGCCGGCCGGCGTCATGCTGGTGGCGACACTGCACGCCGAACCGGTGGGCTGCGTGTGCCTCAAGTTGCACGGCGACGAACCTGCCGAGCTCAAGCGGATGTGGGTGGCCGGCACAGTGCGCGGCCTCGGCGTCGGCCGACGGCTACTGGCCGAGAGCGAGGCGTACGCCATGGCGCGGGGCGTGCGGGCGCTGCGCCTGGAGACGAACCGGGTGCTGAACGAGGCGATCGGGCTGTACCGGTCGGCAGGGTTCCGTGAGATACCGCCATACAACGCCGAACGCTACGCCCACCACTGGTTCGAGAAGGACCTGCCGAATACGGCCTGACGGCCTGCGTCGCGGCGCGAGCCGACCGCACAGCGGGCCGCGGCAGGCCGCGCCCGCGGCCGTGCGCAGCAGGCGCGCCGCCCACGGTGCGCCCAGCAGGCGCCACCGCCCCACGGTGCACACGGCAGGCGGCGCCGCGGCCGCACGGCAGTCGCCGCCCACGGTGCGCCCAGCAGACGGCTCGCCCCACGGTGCGCACAGGCGCCGCCCCGCATTGCGCTCGGCAGGCGCCGCGGCTGTGCACACAGCAGCCGCCGCCCCGCCGCGCGCACAGCAGCCAGCCGCCGCTCGTCACAGGCCGCCTTCAGTCCACTGTGGACCTCGCAGGCCGCTCCTGTTTCCGTTCGGTGCCCGCGGCCGCGACCTTCCAGTTCTCGAGTCCGCCGCCGAATCGGTGCGCGTAGGTCTCCGCCGCGAGCCGCGTCGGGAACCGGATCTCCTGCGAACGCGACCGATGCGTGATCTTGTATGCCATGCACTCTCCCCTGAACGAACTGGCTGAGCCGGCCGTCTCCCCCGGCCGACCCGGTTCGTACACCAGTCGAACATACGTTCTACTCCACTGTCAACCGCTGAGCCTGGCGTGTCACCGATCCGGTGAAGTTCTGGCTAGTCTGAGCTGGTGACCACCGAGCTGACGTTGCTGCCGCGGGTCAGCTTCCGCGAGCGGGAGGTGACGGGGCCGCGGCTGCGCGGGCTCCTCGCGTTGCTCGCCGCGAACCTGCGCGCGGGCAGCAGCAGCGGGCGCCTCATCGACGGGCTGTGGCCCGCCACGCAGCCGGAGAACCCGGCCAAGGCGCTGCAGGTCCTGGTCTCGCGCGCCCGCACCCTCGTCGGCCCGGACGTCATCGTCAGCACGGCCACCGGCTACCGGCTCGCGCTGACCGACGAGCAGGTCGACGCCGCGGCCCTGGTGCACCACGCCGCCGCGAGCGCCGAATGCGCTCGGGCCGGTGACCACCTGGCCGCGCTCACCGAAGCCGACGCCGGGCTCGCGCTGTGGGACGGCACGGTCGGCGACGACGAGAGCGACCCGGTCGCCGATCTCCGGCGGGAACGGCTCGCCGCGCATCAGGCGCTGACCAGAACCCGTGCGCTCGCGCTGGCCAGGCTCGGCAGGCGCGACGAAGCCGCCACTCTGCTGGAAAGCCTTGTCGCGGAACACCCCCGCGACGAGGAACTGCTGCTGGAACTCCTCCGCTGCGAGAAGGCGACCGCCGGCCCGTCCGCCGCGCTCGCCCGTTACGAGGACTACCGCCGCGCCCTGCGCGACGACCTGGGCACCGACCCGGGGCCGGCGCTGCGGGCACTGCACGCCGAGCTGCTACAGGGCGCGGAACCGGTTGTGCGGCAAGGGATTCCACACGAACCGAACCCGCTACTCGGCCGTGCCGACGACATCGCGGCGGTGTCCCGGCTGATCAGCACCTCCCGCGTCACGTCGATCGTCGGCCCCGGCGGGCTCGGCAAGACCCGCCTCGCGCATGTGGTGAGCAGGCAGGCCGAGCAGCGCGCGGTGTTCTTCGTCGGACTCGCCGGCGCCGAGGGCGACGACGACGTCGCACCCGAGGTCGCCTCTGCGCTGGGCATCGGTGACGCGCTGCGCGGCCAGGCGAACCTCGTCGGCGGCATCGTCAAGGCCCTCGGGCGCGCACCGGCGTTGCTGGTGCTGGACAACTGTGAGCACGTTCTCGACGGCGCCGCCGCCCTGGTCCGCGAACTGGTGTCGCTGACGCGCGATCTCCGCGTGCTCACCACGAGCCGCGCGCCGCTCGGGCTGTCGTCGGAGTCGGTGTACGCGCTGCCCGAACTGAGCCTGCCGACGATGGTCGAGTTGTTCGAACAGCGCGCGCGGGCCGCACGCCGCGACGCCGACCTGCCCGCCGACGTAGTCGCGGACCTGTGCGCCCGCCTCGACGGCCTGCCGCTCGCGGCCGAACTCGCCGCGGCACGCGTGCGCGTGATGTCGGTCGCCGAGATCGCGCGCCGCCTCGAAGACCGGTTTACCTTGCTGCGCGGCACTTCCCGCGACGCGCCACGCAGGCACCGGACGCTCGCCGCCGTCGTCGACTGGAGCTGGCACCTGCTCGACGCGGACGGGCAGGCCGCGATGCGGCTGCTGTCGATCTTCCCCGGCGGGTTCACCGCGGCCGCGGCGAGCCGGCTCGCCGGCGATCTCGACGTGCTGGAGCACCTGGTGGACCAGTCGCTGCTCAAGGTCACCGAAACCGCGGCGGGCACCCGGTTCTCGATGCTGGAGACCGTGCGCGAGTTCAGCGTGGCGCGTCGCGAGGAAGCCGGTGAGACCGAGCAGGCGATGGCCGGTCTCCTCGCGTGGACAACGGATCTCGCGCACACCTACGAAGACCTCTCCTATGACGAAGGCATGTTCTCGGCATGGGAGCGGGTGCGCATCGAGCAGGACAACCTCATGCAGGCGCTGCGCGTCGGCCTGGCCCGCGAGGACGGTGCGACCGTCGCGGCGGCCGTCGCGGCGCTGGGCGCGCAATGGGTGTTCGAGTCGAACTACCCGCGGGTCGCGGCGATCGCGCGGGATGCGTCCTGGGTGCTCTCGCACTACCGGCCGGAGCCGGACATGGTGGGGCTCGCCAGGGCCGCGCTGACGCTGTGCGCCACCTACACGCTCACCGTGAACAGCGTCTACGCGGCGCGGCCGCTCGTGGCGCTCCGCCGCTTGCCGCCGACCTCCCCGGACACGCTGGTCGGTGCCATGACGACCGTGCTCTCCGTCGTACCGGGCGACCGGGCCGCGCTGCAGAAGATGTGTGACAGCGACGTGCCGCTGCTCGCCGCGGTCGCGAACGCGGTGCTCAGCTACCTGTGCCAGCACGACGCCGACCAGGAGGGTGCGCTGAAGGCGGCCTCGCGGGTGCTCGATGTGCTGGGGCCGGCCGCCCCGTGGCTGCGCATCGTCGCGCGGTCGCGGGTCGGCGATCTGTGCCTGCAGACGGGACAGGGTGCGCAGGCGCTGCCCCACCTCGAAGCGGCGCTGGCCGAGAGCGAGGCCCTGGAGGGCTGGCCCGACCTGATCGGGTTGCGCGGCGGCCTCGCGCAGGCGCATCTGCACGCCGGCGACGCGGCCGAAGCCGAACGCTGGCTGGATCTCGCGACGCGGCAACTCGGCGAGGACGCCGACACCATGCTCACCTACGACGTCGGCCTGCGGGCGGAGATCGCGCTGAGCCGCGGCCAGGTCGACACGGGCCTCGAACTGTGGCGCCGTGCCGTGGCGCGGCTGTCCGCCCAGGAGTACGCGATGCTGGGTGCCGACGCCTGGGTGCTGGAGGTGCGGTCGGTGGCCGTGGTCGCGCACGCGCGGCACGGCCGGATCAGCGAGGTCATCGCGGTGGCCGACGAACTGGCGCGCAGGCTGCCCGCGCTGCTCGCGTCCACTATGGACTTCCCCGTGTGCGGCGCGGTGCTGCTCGCGGCCGCCGCCACGTCACGAGGCGAGCGCGCGGCGCGGCTGGTCGCGCTCGCCGAGCGGTTCGGCTACCTGCGCAACTTCCTGCCCACCATGTCGCTCGCCGGCGCCCGCGAACTGGCCGGGCCGGCGTACCCCGACGCGGTGTCGGACTACGCCGGCCTCGGACCGGGCGAACTTCGCGCTGCCGCACTCGACGTCGTCAGCGACGGACGTCGCGGGTGAACAGCTTCTTCGCCCAGAGGTAACCGCCGATCGCGATGCCCGCGCACCACACCAGCGCGATGATCCAGTTGCTGCCGACCGGCGTGCCGTTCAACAGGCCCCGCAGGGTTTCGATGATCGGCGTGAACGGCTGGTAGTGGGCGAACCACCGGACGCCCGCGGGCATCGAGTCGACCGGCACGAACGCGCTGGAGATGAACGGCAGCAGCAGCGAGATCGGCAGCACGATGTTGCTCGCCGCCTCGGGGGTCTTGCTGACCAGGCCCAGCGCGACCGCCAGCCACGTCAGCGCCAGGCTGAGCAGCACTAGCAGGGCGACCACCAGCAGCCAGCCGCCGAAGCTCGCCTCCGGCCGGAATCCCATCGCGAAGCTGACCCCGAGCACGAGCACCAGGCTGACGAGCATCTGGATCATGTTGCCCACGACGTGCCCGGTCAGCAGCGACACCCGCGCGATGGGCATCGTGCGGAACCGCGAGACGATGCCCTCCGACATGTCCGAGCACACGCCGATCGCCGCGGGCATGGTCGCGGAACCGGCCGTCATCATCAGCATGCCGGGCACCAGGTAGTTGACGTAGGTGGCGCCGCCGCCCAGCTTCATGGCGCCGCCGAAGACGTAGACGAACAGCAGCATCAGCAGCACCGGCTGGCCGACGACCCCGACGGTCAGCGACGGGTAGCGCAGCGCGTGTTTCAGGTTGCGCCGCAGCATGGTCAGCGAATCCGTGACGGCGTAGGACGTGCTCATCGTGCGGTCACCTTCTCCTGTTTGGTCAGTGCGAGGAAGACGTCGTCGAGATCGGGGGTGTGCACGGACAGGTCCGCGATGTCGACGGCGGCCAGCTCCAGCCGGTCGAGCAACGCCTTGAGCGAGTGGACCCCGCCGTCGGCGGGCACCTGCAGCGTGAGCGCCTCGTCGTCGCGGGCCGAGACGTCGCCCAGGACCCGGCCGGCGAGGTCCAGAGCGGCGGGATCGGCGAAGGTCAGCACGACGTGGCCGCCCGGGATCTGGCGCTTGAGCTCGTCGGGGGTTCCTTCGGCGACCACCTGTCCGTGGTCGAGAACCGCGATCCGGTCGGCCAGCTGGTCGGCCTCGTCGAGGTACTGCGTGGTCAGGAAGACGGTCACGCCGCCCGCGACGAGCTCGCGGATGACGTCCCACACGGCGCGGCGGCTGCGCGGGTCCAGCCCGGTCGTCGGCTCGTCGAGGAAGATCAGCTTGGGGCGGCCGACCAGTGTCATCGCGAGGTCGACGCGCCGCCGCATGCCGCCCGAGTACGTGGAGGCGACCTTCTTGGCCTCGTCGCCGAGGTCGAACAACTCGAGCAGCTCGGCTGTGCGGCGCCGCCCCTCGGCCTTCGAGAGGTGGTGCAGATCGGCCATCAGCAGGAGGTTCTCCTCGCCGGTGAGCCAGTTGTCGACCGCCGAGAACTGCCCGGTGACGCCGATCGCGGCGCGGACCGCGTCGGGTTCGCGCAGCAGGTCGTGCCCTGCCACCTCGGCCTGCCCGGCGTCGGGCGTGAGCAGGGTGGACAGGATCTGGACAGTGACGGTCTTGCCCGCCCCGTTGGGGCCGAGCAACGCGAAGATCGTTCCCTGCGGCACGTGCAGGTCGATCCCATCGAGCACGGTTTTGTCAGCGAAGGACTTCTGCAGTCCCGTGACGGCTAGGCCTGTGGTCATGCCGGCAACGGTGCCCGGCGCTGGCTTTACCGCGGTTTCGCCGCGGTTTCAGCGGGTTTCAGCGATCCACGGACCCCGCCGCCGGCAGGCGCGGGCGGCGGGGGCCTGCTGGTGCTCAGGCTTGGGTCTGGCCCGCGATGTTGACCATCCACGCGACCCCGAACTTGTCGACGCACATGCCGAACTCGTCGCCCCACATCTGCTTCTCGAGCGGAACGGACACGGTGCCACCATCCGACAGCTTTTCCCAGTAACCGCGTAATTCGTCACCGGAATCGCCGCTGAGGCTGACCGAGAAATTGGTGCCGGGCTGGAATTCCATGTGCGCCGGAGTGTCCGCGCCCATGATCGTGTAACCGCTCGGGGTTTCGAGCTGACCGTGCATGATCTTGTTCGCGTCCGCGCTGTCACTCTGGCCGAAATCGCCGAAGGTGTTCACATTCAGGTCCCCGCCGAACACCTGCTGATAGAACTCGAACGCCTGCCGCGCGTTTCCGTTGAAGCTGATGTACGGGTTCAGCCGAGAAGCCATCAGTTCCTCCTCTATCGCCACTGATGAGGCGCCTATCCTGACACCGGCCGGGCGCCGGGACAACCGCAGTTTCATGAACTTTTTTGCAGTCCGTCCCAGGACCACCGCGGAATCGACAATCCAGCGGGCACCGGCGGCTCGTGCGACGGGTTCCGCAGAACTTCCGCGACCGCCCATTTCATGTACGCCTCGAGCGCGGCCCGGAAGTCCGGATCGGCCGGCAGGTTCGCGTCGTCGGCCGCCTGCACGAAACACGTAACGAAACGTCGCCCGAGATCGCTCATGTCGCCGTTGCCGGCGTGCATCGTCAGCATGCTGGTCTGGTTTCCGCACGAACGCGAGTAGTCGGGCGGCCCGCCCATCACCTCGGACCAGTACGCGGCGAGCCGCTCCACGTGCTGGGGATGCTGATCGGGATGCGAGAACGGGTGGTTCAGCTCCGGATCGGCCAGGCAGCGCGCGTGATGCGCCCTGGCCAGCGCGAGAAACGCGGGGCTGCCACCGGCGAACTCGTACAGTGAGGGACGCACGATGTCAGCCTCGCACAACCCGCGCCCGTGCCGCTAGCAAATCGGGCCTGCCATGACTTCCTGGGCGACCTTGGCGGCTTCGGAGCCGGGATCGAGGACGGCGGCGACCGTGGACAGTTTCTGGAACGCGCTGTCCTTGGCGGCTTCCGCCTGCTGCCGCGCCGCCTCGGCTTCCTGCCGGGCGGACTCCGCCTGCTTCGTGCCCTGCGCGCCGGCCGCCGCGCCCACGTGCACGCCGAAGAACGCGCCGACGAGCGTGCCGATCACGGTGCCGGCCGCGGTGATCACCGCCGCGGCGTCGCCGGAGGACGAACGGAACACGAAGATCGCGGGCAGCGCGACGACGAGCATCGCGGTGAGCCCGCCGATCACCACCCAGAACCCGAACGTCCGGTCGTTGATCATTTTCTGCGGTTGCGGCTCGGTCATGGCACCTCCAGTGTCTCCCGCAGAAGGTCGCTGTGCGCGCGCGGTCCGTAACCGGCCGCGTGGTCACAACTCGGTAGCGGACTCGGTCAGTGCCTGGCGGGCGGTCCGTAGGCGGTGAGGAACCGGTCGCGGAAGGCGTCCATCGGCCAGACCGGTGCCTGCGGCCCTGGACGCAGGCCGGGCTGCCAGTTCCAGTTCGCGATCCGGTCCAGGACCGCGTGGTCCTTCGACACGATGGTGATCGGCACGTCGCGGCTCACGCTGTCGCTGCCCGTGACGGCCGTGTTGGGCTGGTGGTCGCCGAGGAACACCAGCACCGTGTTGTCGTCGCCGTAGTTCCGCAACCACGAGATCAGCGTGGTGAGCGAGTACTGGATCGAGTCGGCGTAGGCAGCGCGCACGTTCGCCGGGCTGGACCAGACGTCGGCCAGCTGTTTTCCTTGTGCGGGCATGGGATCGAACACCGAACCGTCGCCCAGCGCGTTCCAGTCCACCATCCGCGGCAGCGGTGCCCACGGCCAGTGGCTCGACACGAGGTCGATCTCCGCCCATACCGGCGGATGGTCCGGAGTGGACAGTTCCGCGTCCTGCAAAGCCTTCATGGTGTACTGATCCGGCGTCGACGCGTAGGAGAAGCTCGGGCCGTGGTAGCCGCTGTTGCGGAAGTCGTAGAGCTTGTCGTAGCCGTAGAACCTGCCCTCCGGCCAGTCGGTCATGTTCGACGGCTGGTCGTTGACCGTGCGCCACCCCGCGCTCTTGAACGCCGAGCTCAGCGTGAGCCGGTCGCTTCCGGTGAGCGTCGTGTACCGCTGCTGGTTGTCGACCCACAGGCCGGATTCGAGCGTGCCGTGCGCCAGCCAGCTCCCGCCGCCGGTGGTGGACGACGTGAGGAAGGCGCTGCGCGAGTCGAATCCCGCCGACTTCAGGGTTTGCGTGCCCGCGTCGAGCATCGCGTCGATCCGGGGCGCGATGTCGGAGTCCTGCACGGCGACCCGTCCGTAGCTCTCGACGAAGGTGAGGATGACGTTCTTGCCGCGCAACGCGGTCAGCAACTGGTCGTCCGAGGTGCCGCGGAACGCGTCCACGGACATCTGCTGCGCGAACGCGCTCTTGTCGTGCAGATCCGAGCCGACGGCACGCGCGTCGCGGTAGGCCAGCGCGGCAGTGGCGCGCGACGCAAACGGGGCCCCGTCCCGGAACTGGGCACCGAACACCGCGCAGCCGATCCAGATCACCGCGAGCACCGCGACGACCTTGAACGACACCCTGCGGTGCCCGACCGCCAGCCGGGTCATCCGCAAGGCCGCCCAGGTCGTGAGCGCGAGCAGCGCCAGCACGGCCACCGCCAGGAGGATCACGGTGACCACCTCGTTGCCGACGAGGCTCAGCGCGGGGCCGAGGAAACTCCAGTCGAAGACGAGGTTGAACGGCCGGCCGAACGCCACGAAGAAGCCCATGTCCACGAGCTTCACGATGGTCAGCAGGCCGAGCAGCACTCCCGCGAGCACCGCCACGATCGTGCGCGCGACGCGACGCAGCACCAGCACGAGCGCGACGCCGACGACCGCTTCGACCGGGATGCGCAGGAACACCGCCGGGCCGAGCAGGTCGAGGTTGTCGGGCACCACGAGCGCGGCGACCACGAGCAGGCAGGCCAGCACGGTCAGCGTCCGGCCCGCGATCACCCGGATACGCGGTGGTAGTGCAACCACAGGACATCCCTTCCGAAAGACCACACCAAGGCCGCCAGTGCCGAAGCCGACACCGCGATCGCACCCGCCGGCGGCAGCACCCCGGCCACGACCAGGGCGATCCCCTGCACGGCGGCCACTGTTTTGCGGGCGTAGCTGGGCGGCAGCGGCGCCCGCAGCCACGACGCGAACCAGCCCGCCGCGACGAACGCGTACCGCATCGCGCCGATCACCAGCACCCACCCGCCCGCCGAGAACGCGACGTGCACGCTGAGCACCAGGATCAGGAACGCGTCGACCTCCATGTCGAACCGCGCGCCCAGCGCCGACACCGTGCCGGTACGGCGCGCGACCTGCCCGTCCACCGCGTCCAACAGCAGCGCCACCGACGCGAGCCCGACCAGCGCCGGACCGTCCACACCGGACACGACGAGCGCGATGACGCCCCCGACCAGCGCTGCCCTGGCCAGCGTGACCCGGTCGGCCGGGCCGAGGACGAAGACCCCGGCGCGCCGCAGGGCGAACCCCAGGGTGAGCCACAGTGCGGCGGAGTAGGCGATGCCGGCGAGCCAGCCTGCCGGCCCCACGTCGAGCATGGCGAGCAGCACGATCTGCGCGCCGGCCGCGACGGCCTGGTCCTGGCCGGCCGCGACCGTGCCACGCTGTGCCTGGACGATCATGGTGGTTCGCGTACCCTTCGTGCGGAGGTTGTACCCATGACACGAGCCGCGGAGGCGTTCTGGTTCAACCGTCCGGGCAGCGGCGAGGTCCGGGCCGTGGACCTGGGGGAACCCGGCGCGGGTGACGTCGTGGTGCGCACCCTGTTCTCCGGCGTGAGCCGTGGCACCGAGACGCTGGTGTTCCGAGGCGGCGTGCCGGAGAACCAGTACGGCGTGATGCGGGCGCCGTTCCAGGAGGGTGAGTTTCCCGGACCGGTCAAATACGGCTATCTGAACGTGGGCGTGGTCGAGGAGGGACCGTCGGGGCTGGCGGGCCGGACGGTGTTCTGCTTGTTCCCGCATCAGACCCGGTACGTCGTGCCGTCGGACGCGGTGACGGTGGTGCCGTCCGCGGTGCCGCCGGGGCGCGCGATACTGGCGGGCACGGTCGAGACCGCGGTGAACGCGCTGTGGGATGCCGCGCCGCTGGTGGGTGACCGGATCGCGGTGGTCGGCGCGGGCATGATCGGGTGCGCGGTCGCCGGGATCCTGAGCGGGTTCCCTGGCGCGCGCGTGCAACTGGTCGACGTGGACGCCGGACGCGCGGCGACCGCCGACGCGCTCGGCGTCGGGTTCGCCACCCCGGACCGAGCCGCTGGTGATTGCGATCTGGTGGTGCACGCGAGCGCCACCGAGGCCGGGCTGACCCGTGCGCTGGACCTGCTCGCGCCGGAGGGGCAGGTCGTCGAGCTGAGCTGGTACGGCGACCGCCGGATCAGCCTCCCGTTGGGCGAGAACTTCCACTCGCGCCGGCTCACGATCCGCGCCAGCCAGGTGGGCACCGTGTCGCCCGCCCGGCGCCGGACGTCCGGACAACGGCTGGCGCTGGCCCTCGACCTGCTCGCGGACGCGAAGTTCGACGCACTCGTCACCGGGGAAAGCGCTTTCTCGGACCTGCCGACGGTGCTGCCTCGCCTGGCTTCGGGCGAGATTCCGGCGTTGTGCCACCGGATTGCCTATCCCGCAAGTTCGCGATAAGGAGACACCCTTGTTCAGCATCACCGTACGGGACCACGTGATGGTCGCGCACAGCTTCCGCGGCGAGGTGTTCGGGCCCGCGCAGCGGCTGCACGGTGCGACGTTCGTCGTGGACGCCACGTTTCGGCGGCCCGAACTGGACGCGGACAACATCGTCGTCGACATCGGGCTCGCGACGCGGGAGCTCGGCGACGTGCTCGGCGCGCTCAACTACCGCAACCTCGATGACGAGCCCGAGTTCGCCGGGACCAACACGTCCACCGAGTTCCTGTGCCGGGTGATCGCCGACCGGCTCGCCGACCGGATCGTGGCGGGCGCGCTCGGCGACGGCGCTCGCGGCCTCTCGGGAATCACGATCACCTTGCACGAGTCACACGTCGCGTGGGCAAGCTACGACCGTGATCTTCCTACTGCCCCGTGACGAGGAGCCCAGCGGCGGCAACGTCTACGACCGCCGCGTGATCGACGGCCTGCGCGAGACCGGTTGGGACGTCAGGGAAATCGCGGTCGAGGGCGCATGGCCGATGCCGTCCGAACCGGAACGGGACACGCTGGCCGGGGAGCTGACCGCGATTCCCGACGGCACCCTGGTGGTCGCCGACGGACTGGTCGCGTGCGGGGTTCCGGACGTCGTCGTGCCGCACGCCGGGCGGTTGCGGCTGGTGATCCTGGTGCACTCCGCGCTCGCGGACGAGGGCGGCGCGGACCTCGACGCGGGCGAACGCGCGGTGCTCCACGCGGCCCGTGCCGTGGTGACGACGAGCCAGGGGGCGGCGGAACGGATCCGCGACCGGCACGGACTGGGCGAGGTGCACGTCGTCGCGCCGGGCACCGATCCGGCCGGCCTCGCGCCCGGCACGGACGGCGCGTCGCGGCTGCTGTGCGTCGCGTCGGTCACCCCGCTCAAGGGACAGGATGTGCTGGTGCAAGCGCTTGCGCGGCTCACAGGACGACCGTGGACATGTGGCTGCGCCGGGTCGCTGCGCCGCGCTCCGGGGTATGTCGGGCAGGTGCGCGAGCTGATCGCGCGGCACGGGCTTTCCGAGCGGTTCCAGCTGCTCGGGTCGCGCACCGGAGACGAGCTCGAGCAGGCGTACGCGGCGGCGGATCTGGTGGTGCTGCCGTCGCGATCGGAGACCTACGGCATGGTCGTCGCGGAAGCACTCGCCCGCGGGATCCCCGTGGTCGCCTCGGCCGCGCCCGATGCGCTCGGCACCACCCCGGACGGCTCCCTGCCAGGGCTGACGTTCCCACCCGGCGACGTTCCGGCGCTCACCGGCACGCTGCGGCGCTGGTTCGACGATCCCGGTCTCCGCGAGCGGCTACGTCGCTCGGCGCGGCTCCGCCGTGACACCCTCACGCCGTGGACACTCACAGCACACCGGATGGCGCGGGTCCTGGCGACGATCTGAACTTCGCGGACTGGCTCGCCCTGCGCGAACCCGCCGACGCGCGGGCCCGCGCGAGGGAACTGCTGGATCCCCTGCGCGCGGGATTGAACCGAACCCCGGTCCTGATTCGTGACATGGGGTGTGGCACCGGATCGATGGGACGATGGCTCGCCGGCCGGCTACCCGGCCCGCAGCACTGGATACTGCACGACCGGGACCCCGCCGTGCTCGCGGTGGCGGCGGTGACCGGCCCGGCCGCGGACGGCGGCGACGTGACTTTCGAGACGTGGCAAGGCGATCTGCGGGGTCTCGACCTCGACGGGACGTCGTTGCTGACCGCCTCCGCGCTGCTCGACGTCCTGACTCTCGAGGACGTCGACGGTCTCGCGGCGGCGTGTGCCGGTGCGGACTGCCCGGCGCTGCTGACGCTGTCCGTCGCGGGCCGGGTCGACCTTGACCCGGTGGAGCCGCTGGACAGCGCGTTCACGGCGGCGTTCAACGACCACCAGCGGCGCGAGGGCCGGCTCGGACCGGACGCGCCCGGCGCCGCCGCGGCGGCGTTCGAGGCGCACGGCATGACCGTCCGGACCGCGCCGAGCCCGTGGCGGCTCGGCCCGGCGGACGCGCCGCTGCGCGAGAAATGGCTGCGTGGCTGGGTCGCCGCCGCCTGCGAGCAGGACCCGGCACTCGCCGCCGAAGCCCCCGCCTACCTGACCTGCCGCCTCGCCGATGCGCACCTGCGCGCGGCGGTCCACCACACCGACCTACTCGCGCTGGGAGCGTCATGAGGACTGCTTGCAGGTCCGAATCATCCGGACCACGCCTGACCGGCATGGCCACACAATCGCGGCTCGCCACCACCGCCGAGGAGCGCGCATGACGACTGCTTGCAGGTCCGCATCATCCGCACCACGCCCGACCGACATGACCACACAGGCGCGGCTCGCCACCACCGCCGAGGAGCGCGCATGACGACAGCCCGCAGACCCGAACCATCACCACCACGCCCGACCGACACGACGACACAGGCGCCGCTCGCCGCGACCGCCGAGGAGCGCGCATGACGACCGCGCCGCCACTTGCCGTGAAGGACCCCCTCATGGCGCATCCGACCACGAGCGGGTCCTTCACGGCACGGCTGCGCCGCGCGTGGCCGTGGCTGCGGATGGTGGTCGGCCTGGGGATTCTGGCCGCGCTGGTGTGGCGCGTCGGGACCGGCGCGTTCATCGACGGGCTGCGCGTCATCACGCCGCTGTCGATCCTGGCGGCGCTGGGCATCGGGATCGCGACCACCGTGTGCAGCGCGTGGCGCTGGTGCCTGGTCGCCCGCGGGCTCGGCCTGCGCCTCACCCTGCCCGGCGCCGTGACGCACTACTACCGGTCCCTGCTGCTCAACTCGGTGCTGCCGGCGGGCGTGCTCGGCGACGTGCACCGCGCGGTCAGCCACGGGCGCCAGTCGGGCGACGTCGGCAACGGCGTCCGCGCGGTCGTGCTCGAACGGGTCGCCGGCCAGCTGGTGCTGCTGACGATCGGGGCCGTCGTGCTCGCCACGCAGCCGTCGCTCGTCGCGATGGTGCTGCCCGGCCGTGCGCCGCTCGTGCTGGCCGCCGTCGTGCTCGCCGCGGTGGGCGTGATCGCGGCGCGCCGGCCGTGGCGACGCGCCGTGCTCGGTGCGCTGACCGGAGCACGCGCCGCGCTCGCACCGAAGACCGCGGTGCTCTCCGCCGCCGCGATCGCCGGGAACGTGACGCTGTTCGTCGTCGCCGCCAGGGTCGTCGGCGTCGCCGCGCCACTGTCCGAGCTCGTGCCGCTCATGGTGCTCGCGCTCGTGGTGATGAGCCTGCCGCTCAACGTCGGCGGCTGGGGCCCGCGCGAAGGCTTCACCGCGCTGGCGTTCGGCGCCACCGGCCTCGGTTCGACGGCGGGGCTCACGACCGCGGTCGTCTACGGCGTGCTCGCGCTCGTCGCGGCACTGCCCGGCGTCGTGGCGCTGTTCCTCAGAGGTACTCGCGAAACGACCGGACCAGAGCCGCGAGCAGCGCTGTCCCCTTGCTCGCCGAAGCCAGTGATGGCCGGCCGACGACGCCGGACTCGGTATACGCGTCCAGCCCGCGCGAGAGGAGGTGTCGACGATCGTCCGCGATCCAGTCGGCCGAGTCATAGCCGGGTCTGACCAGCTCGGGATGCGCGTGCAGCAGGATCGAGGTCTCGAGTTCGCCCGCGTGCATGTCGCTGTCCATCGACGTCTCCAGCCGCGCCGCCGCCCGTGCCTCCGCCCAGTCCCGCACGTCGGGGAACAGCGACATCGCCCCGCCGGACTCCTGCACGACGTTGGCCAGCACGTAGTTCCCGCCATGCCCGTTGACGACCACAAGCCTGCGGCCGCGCAGCGACGCGGCGATGTCGCGCACCACGGCGTACAACGTTGTCGCCGAGATGCTCACGGTGCCCGGCCACGCGGCGTGCTCGTGTGAACACGACACCGTCACCGGCGGCAGCACCTGCACCGGATACGCACCGGCGACCTCGGCCGCGATCGTGCAGGCGATGACCGTGTCGGTGGTCAACGGCAGGAACGGGCCGTGCTGCTCGAAACTGCCGACGGGCAGCACCGCGACGGTGGCGCCGCGGTCGCGCAAGTCGACGGTCGTGTCCGGAGGCAGCAGACTCATGGGTTCAGGCATACCAAAAAATCAAGGGGACCGGATGTACGACCAAGACATCGCCGAGTCGAACCTGTCGACACACCGGGGCACGTTCCGCAGTGTGGCCTTCCGCGACGAGCCGGGCGGGCCCGAGCACATGGCGCTCGTGCACGGCGGCGCGCGGTCCGACGACGTGCTCGTCCGCGTGCATTCGGAATGCCTGACCGGCGACGTCTTCGGCTCGACCCGCTGCGAGTGCGGGGAGCAACTCGGCGCGGCGCTGGACGCGATCGTCGCCGAGGGCAGCGGCATCCTGGTGTACCTGCGCGGGCACGAGGGCCGCGGCATCGGACTGGTCGCGAAGGTGCGCACGCACATCCTGCAGGACGAGCAGGGCCTCGACACGGTGGACTCGGCGACAAGCCTCGGTCTGCCGGTCGACGTCCGTGACTACGGCCCGGCGGCGCGGATCCTGAGCTATCTGGGGGTGCGGTCGGTGCGGCTGCTGTCGAACAACCCGGACAAGATCGAGTCGCTGGAGGAGCACGGGATCGCGGTCACGTCGCGCGTTCCGCTGCTCGCGCCGGTCAACCCGGACAACGTGCGGTACCTGACCGCGAAACGCGACCGGCTCGGGCACGACCTGCCGCAACTCGACCAGGTCGGCACGGAGGGCTGATGAGCGAAAATCGCGCAGCCGCTCATCGGGTGTCCCGCGGCACACGGAGCGCTGAGATGGACCCGGCTCCGCTGCTGCCCGTCGCCTGCGAAGCCCTCGCCCGCGCCCGCCGGATCATCCACGGCCGCGGCCCGTTGTCGGTGCGGGAGAAGGGCGAACGCGACCTCGTGACCGACGTGGACCTGGCCGTCGAGGACGCCGTGCGCGACTTCCTCGCGCGAGAGACGCCGGAGATCGGGCTGCTGGGCGAGGAACACGGCCGCAGCGGCGATCCCGGTGCGGTCTGGTGGGCGCTCGACCCGGTGGACGGCACGGCGAACTTCGCGCGTGGCATCCCGTTGTGCGCGGTGTCGCTCGGGCTGGTGTCCGGGCGGCGCAGCGTGCTGGCGGCCATCGACCTGCCGTTCCTCGGCACGACTTACACCGCCGTGGAGGGGCACGGCGCTTACGCAGACGACTCTCGGATCCACGCGTCGGCAGCGTCCGGACTGTCGAGCGCGGTGATCTCGATCGGCGATTTCGCCATCGGCGAGGGCGCCGCCGCGAAGAACCGCGTGCGGCTGGCGTTGCTGGACCGGCTCGGCGCGCGGGCGCAGCGCATCCGGATGCTCGGCACCGCGGCCATCGACCTGTCGTGGGTCGCGCACGGGAAGCTGGAGGCGACGGTCATCCTCGCGAACCTGCCGTGGGACACGATGGCGGGGACGTTGCTGGTCCGCGAGGCGGGCGGCCTCGTGCTCGACCGTGACGGCAGCGACCACGCCACGGACTCCACCGCGACGATCGCCGTGTGTCCCGCCCTGCGTGACCCGCTGATGCGCATCCTGTCCGAAGTGGACTAATCGGTGGCGACCTCGCCGTAGGCGACGACGGACAGGAAGCGGACCGGCAGCGCGATGAGCTCTCGCGGACCGTGCACGCCTTCGCCGTCGAGTTGGAGCGCGTCGCCGGGGCGCATGGTGTATCCGGTCTCCCCGTGGGCGTAGACCATCTCGCCCTCGAGCATGTACAGCAGTTCGGTGCCGGGATGCTGGAACAGCGGGAACTCCTCGCTGCGCTCGGTCAGCGTGACCAGGTGCGCCTCCATCCGCTTGTGCGGGCCACGCAACGCACCCAGCAGCGCATAGGCGTGCCCGATGCGGGTGCCGCGCCGCACGATGCGCGGCCCGGCCCCGGCCGGCGTGTACACCGCCCCGCGTGGGGAGTCGGCGCCGCGGAACAACGCGGTGACCGGCACGTCGAACGTGTCGGCAAGGCGGTCCAGCGTGGTGAGACTGCACGAGATGGACGCGTTCTCGATCTTCGACAGCATCGCGACGGAAATCCCCGTGCGCCCGGCCAGTTCCGCGAGCGTCAGGCCCTGCGTGCGCCGCAACCGCCGCACCTGCCCGGCGATCGCGCGTTCCAGCTTGCCCTGCCTCGGTCGCGGTATGTCAGGCTCACCGTCCATACCGGAAGTGTAGTTCAGCGCTTTCCTCGCCCGTCCACAGTAGACGCGGCGCGCTTGAGCGTGCGGATCACCGGCGCGGTCTCGACATGCTCGATCGCGTCGAGACCGGCGACCCGGTCGGTCAGGTAGGCATACAGCGCGTCGACATCCCGGCACACGACCTTCGCGAGCAGGTTCGTCGGGCCCGTCGTGATCGCGGCGAGCGCGACTTCCGGGTGGCGCGCCAGCGACTCCGCGACCTCGACCAGGCGGGCCGGTCGGACGGACAGCCACAGGATGGCCATCGCGTGGAAGCCGAGCAGTGTCGAGTCGACGTCGATGTCGAGGTACAGCACGCCGCTGCGCCGCAGTTGGCCGACGCGCCGCCGCACGGCAGGCTCCGACAGGCCGGTCGCGGCGGCCAGATCGGCGAACGCGCGGCGGCCGTCCTGCTGCAACTCGGCGAGCAGCCGCCCGTCGCCGCTGACATCGAGGTCGGTGGGACCGGGTTCGAAGACCGGCGTCAGCGCCGCGATCTGCTTGCCGGTGAGCGCGTCGGCGCGTCCGTGCCAGCCGACCGGCCCGCCGACGAACGACCGGAGCAGGCAGTGCGCCGACACAGATACGATCCGCGGCGTCTTCGGAAGTTGTTGCAGCAGCAGGGTTTCCGGCGCACCGGCATCGGGCGACCGGGTGACGCACGCGATCTCGGTGCCGCCGGAGGTGAGCTGCACCCACGACGTGTCGGAGCGGCGCGCCAGCGCCTGCGCGACCGGGAGCGCGGCGTCCGGCGTGCAGCGCAGGCGGACGAACCATTCGACCTGGCCGAGTCGGCGCGCGTCGGTCATGCCGACGACCCGCAGCAGTCCCTCGGTGCGGAGCCTGCGATAGCGGCGGGCGACGGTCTGCGGCGACGTGCCGAGCACGGCGGCGATGTGGTTGAACGGCGCCCGCCCGTCGACGTGCAACGCGTGCAGCACCGCGCGGTCGAGGTCGTCGAATGTCATATTCCGATGCTAGCCCGACCGTTGTGGAAGTATCCGTCTCATTCAGCGCGACAGCGGGAATTGAACGTCGGCCGCTCGTAGCTTCGCGGACATGACGATCGACACCTACCGCGGCCGCTGGCTCGTGCTCACCGCGCTGCTGGTCGCCGAGGCGATGAACCTTCTCGACGGCACGATCGTGCCGGTCGCGAGCCCGGCCATCCGCACGGATTTCGGTGCCACCGACAGCGAACTGCAATGGCTGACCGCCGGCTACACGCTGCCGTTCGCACTGCTGCTGATCACCGGTGGGCGGCTGGGCGACATCGTGGGACGCAAGCGCATGTTCGTCACCGGTGTCGTGGTGTTTCTCGTGTGCTCGGCGATGTGCGCCGTCGCGCCGGGCATGGCGGTGCT
This sequence comes from Amycolatopsis sp., assembly GCA_035547575.1. Taxonomy (GTDB): domain Bacteria; phylum Actinomycetota; class Actinomycetes; order Mycobacteriales; family Pseudonocardiaceae; genus Amycolatopsis_E. The sequence continues at coordinate 23,528 of DASZUO010000248.1, forward strand.
GCTCGCGGCGCGCGTCGTGCAGGGCGTCGGGGCGGCGCTGGTCATCCCGCAGACATTCGGCCTCATCAAGGCGATGTTCACGGGCGCGGAGACGGCCAAGGCGCTGGGCACGATCGGGCCGGTGATGGCGCTCGCGGCACTGTGCGGTCCGGTCGTCGGCGGACTGCTCACCGACGCGGACCTGTTCGGCCTCGGCTGGCGGCCGGTGTTCCTGATCAACGTGCCGTTGGGGCTGATCGTGCTCGGGCTGGCGCCACTCGTGCTCGAGGACCGCTCCCCCGCCCGGCCGCGCCTCGACCTCGCGGGCACCCTGCTGGCGTCGGCCGCGATCGGGTTGCTGGTCTATCCGCTCGTGTCGGCGACGGGCTGGACGTGGGCGCTGCTGGCGCTCGGCGTCGTCGTGCTGGCCGTGTTCGCCCGGCAGCAGCGTGGGCGGCGGGATCCGCTGGTGGAGCCCGGCTTGTTCCGGGGATGGGTGTTCCCGGCGTCGCTGCTCGGCTCGCTGCTGTTCTTCGCGGTGATGAACGGGCTGCTGTTCGTGCTGGTGCTGTTCCTGCAACTGGCCCGGGAGGAGACGGCATCGGGCGCGGCGATCACGCTGCTGCCGTGGTCGGCCGGCCTCGCGGCCGGCTCGGTGGCGGCGGGGACGGTGCTGGTGCCGCGGTTCGGGGCGCGGATGATGCGGGCCGGTCTCGCGCTGGTGCTGGCGGGCCTTGCCGGGATCGCGGTGTCGGTGACGGTGGTGCCGCTGCTGATGACCGGGGTCGGGCTGGGCCTGTTCACGGTGCCGTTCTTCGGCAACGCGCTGTCCGGCGTCGGCCCACACGAGACCGGCTCGGCGTCGGGTTTGCTCAACGCGGTGCAGCAACTCGGCGCGACGGTCGGCGTCGCCCTGCTCGGCACGGTGTTCTTCCACGCGGGCACGCGGACGACGGTGCTGGTCGCGATCGTGCTGGTCGCCGCCGTGCTGGCGCTGACGGTGCCGATGCTCGCACCGCGGCGGCCGGAACTAGACTCCCCGGTTTGACGTGCTCAGGAGGTTGGCGTGGCTGAAGTGGTGAGCGCGGCGGACGTCGTCGCGGCGGCCGGGCGGTTCGCGGACGTGATTCCGCCGAGCCCGCTGCAGCGCAACGCCCGCCTCTCCCAGCGGCACGGCCTCGACGTGTGGCTCAAGCGCGAGGACCTCAACGCCGTGCGGTCCTACAAGGGCCGCGGCGCGTTCAACTTGATCAGCGGCCTGACTCCGGAGCAGCGCGAGCGCGGGGTGGTGTGCGCGAGCGCGGGCAACCACGGCCAGGGCGTCGCGTTCGCGTGCGCGTCGCTCGGCGTATCCAGCCGGGTGTACCTGCCGCGCACCACGCCGCGGCAGAAACGGGACCGGGTCGCCACGCTCGGCGGGAAGTACGTGCAGATCGTCGTCGAGGGCGAGACCTACGACGAGAGCGCCGCCGCCGCGGCCGACCACGCCGCGGCCACCGGCACCACGCTCGTTCCCGCCTTCGACGATCCGCGCGTCATCGCCGGTCAGGGCACCGTGGCGAAGGAGATCATCGAGCAATTGGGCAGGGCGCCCGACGCGATCGTCGTCCCGGTCGGCGGCGGCGGGCTGCTCGGCGGCACGCTGACGTGGGTACGCGAGCGGCACCCCGGGGTCACGGTCATCGGCGCCGAGCCGCAGGGCGCGGCGAGTATGGCGCACGCGCTGGACGCGGGCCGGCCGGCGCCGCTGGCCGAGGTGGACCCGTTCGTCGACGGCGCCGCGGTCCGGCAGGTCGGGCAGCACACGTACACGATCGCCGCGGCGCGGCCGCCGCACCTGGTGGTCGTGCCGGAGGGCCGGATCTGCCAGGAAATGCTGCACTTCTACCAGTCCGACGGGATCATCAGCGAGCCCGCGGGCGCGCTGGCCGCGTCCGCGCTGGGACCGGACCTGGGCCTGCCGGCGGGCGCGACGGTGGTGTGCATCCTCTCCGGCGGCAACAACGACGTGAGCCGGTACGCGGAGATCGTCGAGCGCGCACTGATCTTCGAGGGACGCAAGCACTATTTTCTGGTCGAGTTCCCGCAGGAGCCGGGTGCGCTGCGCCGGTTCCTCGACGACGTGCTCGGCCCGGACGACGACATCACCAGGTTCGAGTACGTCAAGCGCAACAACCGGGAGACGGGTCCCGCGCTCGTCGGCGTCGAACTGGGCGCGCCGGAGAACCTGGAGCCCATTCTCAAGCGAATGGACGCCTTGGCGCTGCGCGTGGAGCGCGTGTCGCCGGACAGCCCGCTGTTCACGTTCCTGGTGTGACGGGCGCGTTCGGCGCGGCTGCTACAGCCAGGGCGGTTCGTGCTGGATCGAGGGCTCGTCCCCGGCCTCGGTGAACGCGGTCAGCGCGCGCACCAGACCGCGCCGCGCGGTGACCGGCATCCGCGAGACGATGCGGGTGATCTCCGCGCGCCGGCGCTGCGTCACGTCCCGCACCACGGCCGCCCCGGTGCCGGTCAGCGACACCATGAGCTCGCGCCGGGACGCCGGGTTCGCCTCCCGGTTGACCAGACCGGCGGCGACGAGCCGGTCCGTCATGCGCGTCGCGGTGGACGGGTTCACGGCCAGCTGCTCGGCGAGTGCCGACAGCTTGAGCGGGCCGCGCGTGTCCAGCACCACGAGGAGCCGGAACTGCGGGATCGTGATCGACTCGTCCACCGACGCGATCGACCGGACGGAGACCGCGACCAGCAGCCGCGACGCCGTGAGGACCGCGTCGGTCATGGCGTCGACGTCGTCGGGGCGCGGGGCGTCGGTGCTCGCGGCGCGTTCGGGACGGGCAGGCATGTACCTTTTGTACCCCACCCGGACGGGCCGTCGTCACATCAGCGGTGGCCGGTGACGGTGATCCGCACCGTCACGGTGTCCGGCTTGTGGTCGAGCTTCGACGTGTCGATGGTCAGGATCTCCCCGTCGTCCTGCTTGCCGTTCGGCAGGATCTTGGCGTGCAACGCATACGGCGCCATGCTGTTGGTGATGCCGTCGATGCCGAAGTCGCTGTCGTTGCTGACCACGATGGTGCGGCCACCGTCCGGCGTCGCGACGCCCTCGACCTTGTCGTGGCCGAAGAAGCCGCCCGCCGGGTCCAGTCCGGTCAGCAGCCCGCCGAGGTCGATGCCGCCGTCGAGCCGGCGGACCGGGGTGATTCCGGCGTTCGCGAGGTCGGTCGTCGTGGTGGCGGTGTCGTCGGTGCCGACGAGCGCCTCGATCGACTTGCCGCCGACCAGCAGACCGCCCTTGGTGGCGTCGTAGGTGGCGCCCTTGACGTTCGCCTTCGGCCCGACGTCCGTCGCGCCGTCGAGGCTGATCTTGGTCAGCTTCTTGAACGCACCCGGCTCCATCTTGCCGTCCCGCTCGTCGACGAGGAAGGTCGTCGCGTTCAGCGCGGTGATCTCGCTGACCGCGCCGCTGTTGTCCTTCGGGTTGTCGAGCAGGTACAGGTACTCGTGCGTGGCGTGGCTGCGCAGGTCGTAGGTGACGATGCGGACCGGCGCGACGTTGGCCGGCTTCTTGGTGAGATCCGGTTGCTGCAGCGCGGACTGCATGATGCCGATGAGCGTCCGGCCGTCGGGCGTGATCGTCAGTCCCTCCATGCCCTTGTTGACCACCCGGTTCGCCAGTTCCGCCGGCAGCGACCCGTCGAACGGCGAGAGGCGCTGGATCGCCCGCCCGCGCGAGTCGAAGTGCGTGACGAACGGGCCGTACTCGTCGGACACCCAGAACGTGCCGTCGCCGAGCGCGACCAGGCCTTCGGAGTCGTAGCCGTTCGGGCTCGCGGGCAGCGGGTCGCCGTCGAGGTCGACGATCGTCTCGCCCGTGCTGGCCTGCGGGTTGACCTGCCCGTTGTACGGCGAGCCGTCGGCGGCGCGCAGCGGGATCGACTGCTTCAGCACGGCTTTGCCGTTGACGAGCTGGAACCGGCCGATCGCGGGCGTGAACTCGGGCAGCGGCTCGATCTTCTCGCCGTTCGGCCCGTCGACGTTGGGACCGCGGTCGGTGAGCCCGTAGTACTCGCCCTTCTTGCCGGGCACCGGGGTCAGCGCCGAACCGTAGGCGCCGCCGGTGATCGTGATGCCGCCGATCGTCGCGAGCGGCGGCACATCCGTGCTGTAGAGGCTGACGGCGTCGCTGGTGGTGAAGGTGAACGAGTCGGTGCCGGTAAAGCCCGCATCCGGCACGTAGGTGAAGGACCCGTCGGGGCCGATCTGGAGCGCACCGTGCGACGGGGACGTATGCGACACAACGGTGTCGTTCTGCGAAGGCACGTGACCCCGCAGCGTCTGTCCTGCCTGGACACGGAAACTCGTCTCGTGTGCGTCGGCGCTCCCGGTGGCGGTGAGCGTGACGGCGAGTACGCCCGCGACCGCGGCGACCCCTACCCGTTTCATCTGGCCTCCTCGTTCTGCCGCACGAGTCTTGCCAACTGAGATGAACGGAACATGTTGCGGAACTGAATCTTCCCCTGTGTCACGGTGGGAAATATGCACGAACCGTTGGTGTGGTACGTAAGCTACGGCTCGAACATGAACGCGCTGCGCTTCGGCTGTTATCTGGCAGGCGGAATACCCGAGGGCACCGGGCATCGCCATCCCGGCTGTCGCGACCCGCGGCCTCCACTCGCGACACGCGCCTACGATCTGCCTGGCGGCATCTACTTCGCGACGCGCTCGCCGGTCTGGGGCGGCGGCCGCGCGTTCTACGATCCCGCGCTGCCCGGCACCGCACCCGCCCGCGCGTATCTGATCACGGCCGGCCAGTTCGCGGACGTTGCCGCGCAGGAGATGCACCGCGATCCCGGCAACGACCTCGACCTGTCCGAGGTCATCGCCGTCGGGCGTGCGGAACTGGGGCCGGGACGGTACGAAACCCTGCTGTGCGCCGGACATCTCGGCGAGCACCCGGTGCTGACCTTCACCGCACCGTGGTCCGCCGAGGACGTCGAGGGAGAAGCCCCTTCCGCGGCGTATCTGCGTATGCTGGCCACCGGCCTCTGCGATGCCCAGGGCTGGGACTTACGCCGCGCCACAACGTATCTGGCCGGATTGCCCGGAGCGGTGGGCGCCTGGAGCGCGGAGTCGATCCTCGCCGCGGTGGGGTGACTGTCCGAAAAGGATCGATTCGGTGTGGACCTCAGTGCAGGTACTGCACCATGGTGTCCACGAGCAGGAACGGCGGACCGACGGTTGCGGGGATCTCGCCGGCCGGACGCGTCTCGTCGTCGAGGCAGTACGGCTCGGTGCAGTGGACGGCGTTGGTCCCGCCGTCCTCGGCGAGACTGAAGCACAGGGCGGTCCGGTCGACCAGCCGCGCGATCGTGGTGCCTGCCACCTCCGGCCCGGCGAACCGGGCGCCCGTACCGAGATACAGCGCGCGGCGTTCCGGATCGATGCGCTGCCAAAGGGACCCGGCGGCCTCGATCCCACGCGGGTCGCTGCCCGCGTCGTGCAGCTCGTCGACGGCGGCCTGGATCGCCAGCGCGATCGAGAGGTCCAGCCGCACCGACTGCGGCGTCTCGTAGATCGCGAACCGCGTGCTGCCCGACTCCGGCGGCAGCAGGAACAGATGCAGCAGACCCGGGTCGGCGGCCCTGCGGCTCGCGCGCAGCAGCTGCCGGAGCACCAGGCCCCGGAACCGCGAGGCCTTGTCCTGATCGAAACCCGCCAAGGTGGCCGTCAGAGTCCTCATTATCGGTCAGTGTGCAGTATCGCCCGTTCAGCGCCGGTTCCGGGGCGCGGCCGAACGGGGCGGCAGGGCGCGCATGTGGTCGCGAACACGGGGCATGATGTCGTTCAGGTGGTGCAGATCCTGTTCCGACAGCGGGTCGAACAGCAGGCGGCGCGTCACCTCGATGTGGCCCGGAAGGACCTTGTCCACCATCGCCCGGCCGGCATCGGTGATGGTGACGAGGACGGCGCGCTGGTCATCGAGGCTGGGGCCACGGGTGATGAGGCCCATGTTCTCGAGCAGCGCGGCCTGGTGGGTCGTGCCGCTGCGGCTGTAGACGATGCCGTCGGCCAGGTCGGTCATGGTCAGCTGCCCCGTGGTGTTCACGAGCCGCGCCAGGATCTGGAACTGGATGTAGCTGATGCCGCCGGCTTCCCGCAACTGCTGTTCGACGGCGTGCTCGAGCAGGCTGACGGCCTCGATCAGCGCGAAGTACGTCCGCAGCTGCTTCGGTGCCAGGTCGTCCGTCATTCGGCAATCCTAGTTGCTTCGACGTCGAAGCAGTGTGGCGGCCGTCACATTTACTTGCTTCGAACTCGAAGCAAGTGGAATGCTTCGAACTCGAAGCACACTGATCGGAGGCTATCATGAAGGCGATCCGTTACCACCGCTACGGCGCGAGCGATGTACTGAACTACGAGGAAACCGAGCGCCCCGTGCCCGGTGCGGGCCAGGTTCTGGTGAAGGTGGCCGGTGCGTCGTTCAACCCCGTCGACGTCGCGATCCGCTCCGGGGCACTGGCAGAGGTGTTCCCGGTGGCCTTGCCGCACGTGCCCGGCATCGACGTCTCCGGGACCATCGCCGAGGTCGGCGCCGGGGTCGAGGGCTGGCAGGCAGGCGACGCCGCGGTGGCGTTCCTGCCGATGACCGCCGACGGTTCGGCAGCCGAGTACACGCTCGCGCCGGCCGACGTGCTGGCCCGCGCGCCGGGCACGGTCGACCTGGCTGACGCGGCGGCCCTGCCCGCGGCCGGGCTCACCGCGTGGCAGGCGCTGTTCGAGTTCGCCGAGTTGCGGGCGGGACAGAGCATCCTGGTCAACGGCGCCGGCGGCGCGGTCGGCGGCTACGCGGTTCAGCTCGCCAAGCACGCGGGTGCGGAGGTCACGGCCACGGCGAGCCCGCGCAGCGTCGAGCGAGTCCGCGGCTACGGCGCCGACCGGATCATTGACTACACGGTCACCCCGGTCGTCGACGCGGCAGGCGGGCCGTTCGATGTCGTGCTGAACCTCGCGCCGGCCTCCCCCGAGGAGATGGCGGCGCTCGCCGGTTTGGTACGCGGCGGCGGGGCGCTGGTCAGTACGACCACACCGCCCCCGGACACGCCCGGAATCCGCACGCCCCGCGTCTTCGTGGCCAGCAAAGCGGATCAACTGGCCGGTCTCGTCGCCCGCGTCGACGCCGGAGAGCTGCGGATCGACGTCGCCGACCGCCGCCCGCTGACCGACCTCCCGGCCGTCCACGACGAGGCGGCGGCCGGACGCCTGGCGGGCAAGACGGTCCTGGTTCCCGGCTGAGCAGGTCCGCCAGGACCTGGCTCGAAGCCGTAGCCAGTCGTTGGTGCTGCGACGTGGATGGTGGCTTCGTAGCGTAGGGCGAGTGATGCCGCTCTCTGCAGCGTGGCCAGATCTGCGGCTCGAACGCGGGCGGCCAACGCCGCGACGACGCAGGTAAGCGCGACTGGCTAGC